>JBAXTW010000107.1:0-15958 GCA_037129985.1 Pseudanabaena sp. ELA645
TATCTTTATCATTCTTACTCTAAAATGTATTAAATCTACACCTAAGCAGTCACTAATCCTAATGATTTTCTGATGTTTTCGCTTCCTACCACTATGTTAAGTCGATATTTTCAGGATTTATAGTAGTTGTCTCTTTTTATTGTAAAGATTTAAACTGTTTTAAAGCATTTTAGACAAGTCACTCAGTTTCTCAGTTTACTTATACATAATTTCCAACATTAGAGGAGGAAACTAATACTTATAAATTAGGTCAATAAATCACAAATACATCAAGTTAAATAATGAAACTAAATTTTATCGAACTTAATCTTCTAACTGGGATTACTTTATTGATAATCAGTAACTCTATTCTTGGAGTAGAAGCGGAAACGATTAATTACTCTAAATGTGAAAAAATAAATACCTGTGCGACTCTAATTCCAAAACAAGAAATTGCCAAGTCATCTATTCTTTTGAAGAATTCAGAACAAGTTAAAAATAATTTGCCAGATGGGAAAATCTCAACTGTAGGAGCTTTAACAACTAAGTCTCAAGGTAATGCGGCTACGATTAGAACTCCTGAAAATCTGATTTCTCAGTTTGGTTCGATGACAAATAGTAATGGCGATCGCATATTCAGATCTACCCGTTCTGGTCCTAGCTACATTGGTGTAGCTGCAAACTTTGGCTTAAACGGCAATAGTGATTTAGGTGGTCGGAGTTTAGTGATTATTAGCAAATTCGGTTTGAACGAAATAATGTCTATTCGTCCGAGTGCTTTAATATTAGGAAAATCTGCGACTTTTCTACTACCTATAACCTATGATTTCGATCCGCAACAGGCTTTTGGTAATTTCAAATTTTCTCCCTATTTAGGAGGAGGAGTTGCCATAACTACAGGTTCTAATAGTAGTTATGGAGCCATGATTACGGGTGGTATTGATATCCCTTGGACATCGACTTTCACGATCAATATGACAGCAAATATAGCATTTTTAGATACTACTGATTTCGGCGTATTGGTTGGTATTGGCTATAATTTCTAATTTTGCGATCGCATTTGCAATCTTATACCTTAATTAATTTTTATGTCGTATTCAATCAATTCATTCAGTAACTCAAACAAATGGCTGTCACATTGAAGCTAGAGTGATTAAGCAACATTAATTGCCTTCTAAATCAATCAAACCAATCAAATTTATTTCTTGGAGTTAAAACAGATGTTCTCAATTCAACAGTTTCGCAGCTTTTTTGGCAACCTTGGTTTGTCTATAGCCCTCATCACAGTTCTATTTTTAGGCTTTGGATCTGAAGCTAGTTGGGCAACAAGTTCATCCACTCAACGCATTAGTCAGCCAGAGTCATCGATCGCAACTACAAAAATTGCAACGATGAAACAAGATGATGACATCAACAATGCTAAGGGCAAAGTCAAAGAAGCGATCGGTAATATGACAGGCGATCGCGAAAAACAAGCTGAGGGTAAAGCGATGCAATTTAAAGCTAAAACACTAGACGGACTCAATAACAGTATTCAGAATCCTAATTACAATCCCAAAGGGCAGAAAACCCAAACAGAAACTCAATCTCTTGATGCGACAGAACGAGTAGAAAATCAAGTGCGTGACACTTTTAAATAGGAGCTATAGGACTTACGCAAAATCCAAATTGCCCTCATCCCCCAGCCCCTTCTCCCAGAACGGGAGAAGGGGCGTAACAGATTTTTCTTGTTCCCCTCACCCTTTTGGGAGAGGGGCTAGGGGTGAGGGGCTTAGCTATTTCTGTGTAAGTCCTATCATTTGCAAAACAAAAAACAATCAGAATAGGAGATATCGATGAAACCAAAAGCAGGAATGTGGATTGATCATAAAAAAGCGATCGTTATAACTATGAATGAGAAAGGAGAAGAAATGCAAGAAATACTTTCTGATGTGGAAACACAGCCTCGCCGTTCTGGTGATTCTCCGATGAAGGGTCATTACGAATCGCTACAAGTACCCGCCGATGACCGTCGCCAGAAAAATTTTACAGGACAGATCAATATTTACTATGATGCGGTCATTTCTAGTCTTGGTGATGCAGAGTCAGTTTTAATATTTGGTCCTGGTCAAGCAAAGGATGAATTGAGAGAACGTCTTCAGGGTAGTAATCGCAATGGACTTGTGATCGAGATGGAAACAGTAGACAAAATGACAGAACCACAGATTGCTGCAAAGATTCACCAATATTTTGCGAAGTAGGGGCGGGTTTTGCCTATAGATCTTGCTTCAGCACAGAATTGCCAGCTAAACCCGCCCTTAAGGTGAAATGCGATTGGAATTGTCTACAACAGATTGCTACAAAGATTCACCAGTATTTTGCGAGATAGGGGCGGGTTTTGCTTATAGATCTTACTTCAGCACAGAATTGCCAGCTAAACCCGCCCTTACGGTGAACTGCGATTGGAATTGTCTACAACTTATTTATAGCGCGACATGTCTAAGCAAAAAACTAACACGGATTCTAGTCAGTCCGTAGATTCAACCAAAGCTCTAATCAGTATCGCCCAGAGTAATGTGGATGAAGTTCTGCACTTATTTGATACTTCCATAGAAGGATTAAGTGAAGCAGAAGCGAAGCAACGATTGGGGAAATATGGACTAAATGAAATTGCTCGTGAAAAAGCGATCGCATGGTATGTCCAGTTATTGAAAACGGTAACTAATCCCCTCTCACTTCTACTGCTTGTTCTGGCGATCGTCTCACTATTTACAGGCAGTCTAGCCGCCGCCTTGATTATTTTTATCATGGTGATGTTCGGTGGATTACTGCGTTTTTCACAGGAATTCCAATCGAACAAAGCTGCTGAAAAACTGCGAGAAATGGTGAGTGCCACTGCCACAGTAAACCGTCAGGATCGGCTTAAAGAACCATCGAAATCCGCACCAAAACAAGAAGCTAGCCTGACCACAGGCATCGAAATTGCGGTGAAGTTGTTAGTTCCTGGTGATATCATCTTTCTGTCCGCAGGAGATATGATTCCCGCCGATGTGCGGCTGATTGCAGCAAAAGATTTATTTCTTAGTCAATCAACGCTCACGGGTGAGTCACTACCCGCCGAAAAACATGTAGAACTTCCCGATGACAAAGAAAAAAATCCCCTAGAGCTAGTTAATCTCTGTTTTATGGGAACTGCTGTAGTTAGCGGTTCGGGAACTGCCGTTATTGTCGAAACGGGTAGTCATACTTATCTTGCCTCACTGGCAAAAACCGTGAGCGGACGCAAACCACGCACCAGTTTTGATAAGGGCGTGAATGGTGTGACCATGTTGTTGTTACGCTTTATGCTGGTGATGGCTCCATTAGTATTTTTGATTAATGGCATATTCAAAAAGAATTGGGTCGAAGCTTTTACTTTTGCTTTATCGGTGGCGGTGGGACTGGCTCCAGAAATGTTGCCTGTGATTGTCACCGCGAATTTAGCGAAAGGGGCGATCGCGATGTCTGACAAAAAGGTAATTGTCAAAAACATTGATGCGATTCAGGACTTCGGCTCTATGAACATTCTCTGTACTGACAAAACAGGAACCTTGACTCAAGATAAAATTGTCTTGCAGCGACACCTCGATCCCTATGGTCAAGAAAGTAAAGATGTTCTTAAATATGCCTATCTCAATAGTTTTTATCAGACTGGGTTAAAAAATTTATTAGATATCGCCGTTCTCGAACATAACCAAGAACTAGAATCATTAAATATTGAAAAGAACTATCATAAATTTGACGAAATTCCCTTTGACTTTTCCCGTCGGCGCATGTCAGTGGTCGTCGAAGAAATGGGAAAACAACATGTATTGATTTGTAAAGGTGCAGTCGAAGAAGTTCTTAAAGTCTGTACCCAACTGAAAGTCAATGATGAAGTTGAGGTGATCAATGACAGTTCTCGTGCTAAGGTTACGGACTTACAGCAAAAACTAAATTCCGATGGATTACGGGTCATCGCCGTTGCTTACAAAGTAATGCCTACGGATCAGTCGCATTACTCGATTAGCGATGAGAGCGATTTAGTGTTGTTGGGCAATATTGCCTTTCTCGATCCGCCCAAAGAATCTGCTGCCAAGGCGATTAAAGCCCTAAAGCGCAATGGAGTCGATGTCAAAATCATCACTGGGGACAATGAAATCATTTCTCGTAAAATCTGTAAAGATGTGGGTTTACCTGTCGATCATGTTTTAATGGGAAGTGATATAGAATCTTTATCCGATGATAAGTTAGGCGAAGTTGCGGGAAATACGACTATTTTCGCAAAAGTCTCTCCGATCCAAAAAGCCAGAGTTATTCAAGTGCTACGCAAAAAAGGCAATATTGTTGGATATATGGGAGATGGTATCAACGATGCCGCCGCTTTGCGAGAGGCGGATGTGGGCATTTCCGTGGATACGGCTGTTGATATTGCGAAAGAATCGGCGGATATTATTTTATTAGAAAAGAACTTGTTGATTTTGGAGTCTGGTGTCGTCGAAGGTCGGAGAACTTTTGCCAACATTATTAAATATATTAGAATGGGAACTAGCTCTAATTTTGGCAATATGTTCAGTGTTTTAGGCGCAAGTGCCTTGTTACCATTTTTACCGATGCAGCCAGTGCAGATATTAATCAATAATCTTCTCTATGACTTTTCTCAAACGGGGATTCCCTTTGATGATGTCGATCGCGAAGACTTGGTAAATCCACCTAAATGGAAAATTGATAATATTCAGCGATTTATGATTTTCATTGGTCCGATTAGTTCTATTTTTGACTATGCCACTTATGCGCTGATGTGGTTTGTGTTTGGCGCAAACTCAGTAGAGCATCAAGCTTTGTTCCAAACAGGTTGGTTTGTGGAAAGTCTCATGACCCAAACTCTGATTGTCCATGTCATTCGGACATCGAAGATTCCATTTATTCAGAGTCGAGCGGCTTTTCCTATGCTGATGATCACGGCTACAGTGATGGGAATTGCGATGTATTTACCATTTTCAGCGATCGCGACGAGCATCGGTTTTGTGCCATTACCAGCCGTTTATTTTGTTTGGCTAGCTTTTATCCTCACTTCCTATTGTCTGTTGACTCAATTTGTCAAAACTTGGTTCATTAAGAAGTATGGATATAACTGAATTACAGAGTTGCTAAGCGATCGCCTACAGCAAATCTTAACCGATCGCCATGTCAAACTCTGCACAAACAGTGGCGATTGAGAATTTAGTTTTGGCTTGTATATAGCCATTTTCTACCATCTGATTAGTCAACTCGCGATCGCTAAAAATTTTGGCAATTGCCGCAGCAAGTAATTGAGAATCATTAGGTGGAATTAATAAGCCAGTAACTTCGTTCTCAATGATCTCGCTAGTGCCACCGCCAATTGTCGCGATCGCAGGTCTTTTTGCTAATTGAGCTTCCACAATTACTCTGCCAAAGGGTTCGGGAGCCGTGGAACAATGGGCGATTGCATCACAAGCTTTCATTAATTGAGGAATATCTTGACGGAAGCCAAGCCAATGCACACGATCTTGGAGACTGGGTTGAGAAGCAATATTTTTGAGCTTTTCGGTATATTCCGCTTCACCAAAGAGCGCATCACCAACTAACAACACATGCACATCAGGTAATTTACTGGCGGCTTCCAATAGAATATGCTGTCCTTTCCAATAGGATAAACGACTAAACATACCGATTAAGGGGCGATCGCAAGGTATTCCTAATTCTTGACGAAGGGAAGTCTGATCATCCTCAAGGCGATCGAATATTTTACTATCAAAACCATTATGAACCGTGCGTAATAGTCGTGAATTTCCCCCTGCGGCGATAAATGCTTCACCCGTAGCTTGGGAATTAACAATGACTTTGGTGGCAAACCAATTTGCTAAGGTAACGGCGATTTTGCGGTTTGTGGAGCTAAAAATATCGGCGGTCAAAATATCATGCAGATGCCAAACTACAGGTACACCACCAAACAATCTAGCGATCGCGGCTACGACAAATCCCTTTTGATTATTGGCATGAATCAAATCAAAGTCTCGACTTCTTTTTGCAACCTGTTTACCCAACCGCAAAAGATCACCAACGGATTTCAAAGAGGCTAATCCACTCGATACTTTCACATCAGCAAGCGATCGCGAAGATGGTAAAACTTCGACCTTTACACCTAAATCTTCAAGTCGTATTTTTAAGATTCCGTCAGTTAAGAGCAATACTTGGCTAGTATCACGATATGCATGGGCAAAATCCAATAGGCAAAGTTCGCCGCCGCCTAAAACAGCAGTATAGCTAACAAATAAAACTTGTCTTTTTTCCATCTTCACCAATCTCAAGGGGGAGAATTAATTAAATTATCTTCTTCCCCCTTTACAAGGGGGATTGAGGGGGATCTCTTAATCGATCGCTCTATCTGCATTCAATACCTTCTTAAAAGTCTCAAAATCAAGGTTGGTATTGGTGGCAAAGCCTAAATTGAGAATTTGATTTCGAGCCGCTCTTGCATCTAAATCACTGGGTTTAAATTTTAACCATTGCGTATAACCATCGATCGCATCAAACCAATATCCTGCTTTAGCGTAAATCTTGGCGCGATCGCGAGATGTTAAAGCTCGTAGTAATGATTTGCTGAGAGTCTCTTCAGGTGGAGTATAAACAATCCATCCGCTTGCAATTACCTCCTTGCCATCACGATCCTGCAATTTTATTTGCCAACGGTAGGGCTGAGCAGGTTTTAACGCCGCAGAGGAGGGTAACTTAAATCTGGACAGACCATAGTTTATCTTTAAATCGGTTTCAAAAAATGCGATCGCATCAGCATCAGATGCTCCTGCGGTGATACTAAGCTTCCCTATAAGAGTCTCTTTAGCTTTGTTAGCATCCACTTTGGACGCGCTATTAAAGAGCCTACCAGATTTTGATGGAGAGGTGGAAACTGGAATAGACGGATCATGCAGATACCAATACAGCACAGGTTGAGAACTAGCTGTTCTAGCGCCATCTTCAGGTGTGATTAATGTTAGTAACGGTAATTGTCGAATTTTTTTTGATGGGGGTTTTGATGGTGTTGCTGCTGGCGATGGTTCATCTTGATTGTTAACACTGTTAGGAGCCGATGGAATAGGATTGCTTGGGCGACCATAAGACCTTCCACCGCGTAACCTTCCCTCATCTGGATTTACAAGCCTTGTACCACCACCTGTACTTGCAGTCTTAGGAAAGCCTAATCCATAATTTGTTCCACTAGACTGGGCGAATACAACGCTCTGACTATTCATTTCTGATGGAATCAGGTGGCTTGGTATTACCGCAACTGATAAACAAAAAGTCGAGAAAACCGTAAAAATATTTCGATAATTACAAAAATTTGTATTGTTAGTTATTGGAGCAAAAGAAATACTTTTGCCAGAAATACTTTCGCCAATACCTACTTTAATTTTCATAGCCAAATTTTGTTTTTTAAAGTGTTGTGTTATGACGGTTTGTGTTTGAGAAAATATTTAAAAATTACTTTCTGCGGTCAAAATCCCTGACCAAAAACCCCTAAGAGATCCCCCTCAATCCCCCTTGTAAAGGGGGAAGAAGACGATCACTATTTTAGTTAGTACTTAGGAATTGAAGAATCGATTTGATCGCTCCATGCATTAATGCCACCCACGACGTTGATGCCATCAATACCAGCTTGCTTGAGAATTCCCAAAGCCTTCATCGATCGCCCACCCATCTTGCAATGAGCAATCAGCTTATGTCCATTGAGCAAAGATCTAACTTTCTCTACACCATTCCCATTTTCGATCTCTGGTAAAGGTACTAAGACAGTGTTAGGAATCCTACCAATTTCCCATTCGTTGGGATTACGAACATCAATGATCACATAGTCTTCAGCACCAGCATCAATGATGGCTTTGAGTTCAGTAACGCTAATTTCGGCGATCGCCTGTTGTGCTTCCATTTCAGTTTCCTTTTGTTGAGGGATACCACAGAACATCTGATAATCGATTAACTCTTCGATCACAGGACGAACTGGGTTGGGACGAAGTTTTAACTCACGGAAGGTCATTTTCAAGGCATCGTAAAGTAACAGCCGCCCGCTCAGAGTATTTCCTTGTCCAAGAATAATCTTGACAGTTTCCGTCGCTTGGATCACACCAATGATCCCAGGCAGAATTCCTAGAACGCCGCCTTCAGCGCAGGAGGGAACTAGTCCTGGTGGTGGTGGTTCGGGATAGAGATCGCGATAGTTTGGACCATCTTGATAATTAAAGACGGTGGCTTGTCCTTCAAAACGGAAAATCGATCCGTAGACATTGGGCTTATTTAGCAATACACAAGCATCATTGACGAGATAGCGTGTGGGGAAGTTATCCGTACCATCGACCACAATGTCGTAGGGAGCCATGATCTCTAGGGCATTGACTGAAGATAAATGCGTATTGTAGAGGTCAATCTGGCAATAGGGGTTGATTTCTAAGATTCGCGCCTTTGCAGATTCGATCTTTGGTTTACCGACTGAGCTAGTGCTGTGAATGACTTGACGCTGAAGATTAGAGGTGTCTACCACATCAAAATCAACGATGCCAATGCGTCCGACACCTGCGGCGGCGAGATATAGCAACAAGGGCGAACCCAATCCACCAGTACCGATGCACAGTACACTGGCTGCTTTGAGTCGCTTTTGTCCTTCTACCCCAACTTCTGGCAAGATCAGATGACGCGAGTAGCGCTCGTAGTCATCTGGGGTGAGTTGAATTGTATTTGGGTCTGGGTTGAGCATGATTAAATGAATCGGACTTTTTAAGCGCACTTTACTGAATATGCGATCGCCCTGATGATCATCAAAACAATCGCTTGTGCGTATTTTTGTATTCCTATTGTAGTTTCTCAGTTTACCCTTTGTGGAAATGTTGTATCTTTGTTGCAGTTGAGCAACCTAACCTAACCGTGATTTAGTATTGACAAATTTGGCTTTTACGCAAAAGAACGAAATGTAGGGGCAATTCATGAATTGCCCCTACGATGAAATTAATAGTTACAAACATTTACAAATAACATGGAAACCCCCTACATTTACTACATTCCCATCTATCCAGATGATGACAACTGCGAAACCTTAATGCACTTATTTATCGGTAAACCTGGGTTAGACTCGGAAATTCTCAGTTTACTAGAAACTCTCGACAACCGAGAACATGAGGGTGAGGCGGTAGACTATGTGCATGAACTTGAAGATAAGTTTGAGCTAAAACGTGTTTCCGTGAGATTTCTGCCCCGAAAACGCGATCGCGCCGTACCGATAATGACATAAATCAAAAAAAGTCGCGCTTTGCGCGACTTTTTTTGATCAGGGGTGATATCCCCACTTTGGGTAATTTCTGTAACGTTGAGCTAGCCTGTAAAATTAGAATATAGCAATCCCAAATAAGTTGTGAGAGTCGTATCCTGCGGCTACGACTCTCACAACTCGATAAAAAGCTATAAATCATTTTGGATTGTTATAGATGTAAATAAAAGTAAATGTAAGTGAGGCAGGGCGTTAGTCATGGCATTTTTTGAGTCTGAGATTGTTCAAAATGAAGCTCGTAATCTATTTCAGGATTATCAAGCTCTAACTCAACTGGGTGGTAGTTATGGCAAATTTGATCGCGAGGGCAAAATTCTCTTTATCGAAAAAATGGAAGAGATGATGGATCGTTATAAGATTTTTATGAAACGGTTTGAATTGTCCGATGATTTTATGGCGCAGATGACACTAAAGCAGTTGGAAAATCAGTTGGGTAATTTTGGCGTTACACCGCAGCAAATGTTTACTCACATGAATATTACGCTCGAAAAAATGAAATCTGAGTTAGAGAATCATGTTTAAGTATACCCTGCAATAAATTGCGGGCTGAAAGCTGAAACCCGTTGAAACGGGTTGATTTTTAGCACTTAGTCAGTTTTAACTGACTTTAGCTTTGAGCCAAGAACTTTAGTTCTTGGTTATTGAATTTTTAAATTCAGGACGGGCAATGACGATCACACCGCGCACAGAAATGTCGTGGTTAGCAAGGGTAGCGATCGCCTCGCGAATTGTCGCACCAGTCGTATAAATATCATCAAATAAAATTACATCTCGGTGATTAGCCTGTGGCTGAACCGTAAAAGCTTGAGATAAATTTTCTTCACGCTCCTTAACGGTTTTTGTCTGCATTTGCGCTTTCGTGTCTTTGATCCGTTGTAATAATTTTGGTCTACATGGCAACTGTGCCGATTCACAAAAACGACGCGCTAAAATCTCCGCCTGATTAAATCCCCTTGATTTCAATTTGTTGGCATGGAGAGGAATAGGAACTATTGATATTTTCTTTAAGTTTTGGTTGCTTTTTACCGATCGCTGCCATCTGTCGGCAATTTTCTCGGCGATCGCTTCCATGATTTCAGGATGATTGTTGTATTTGCAGGCGGCGATCGCCCGTTTTAGTGCGCCATCATAAATACCCCAACTATAAAGTGGTATCTCTGGCGAAATAGGGTTATCTTTCTGAAGAAAATCTGGCGCTTGATAGGCAGCTATTTGCCGATCGCAGTCTTTGCATAAAATGAGATCGGCAGGACGCTTACACAATGGACAGTTTGCTTGCCAGAGGGAGTTGGTGATGTTGTTTGCTAGATGCGTAACCCAGTTCATATTGTTTGTTTTGAATATGCTGTAAAGATAATCTTCTATTAATGTTTATGGTTTATGCTTTAGCCAGTTGACAAGTAGTTATGCGTAGCTACTCAAATTAGCATAAACAACCCAGAACCAAGAATGCGATCGCTTACTCCACTCATTAAAGATTCTTTACTCGAATTAAATATTAAAGTCAATGTTATGGTCAGGCAAAAGCGTAGGGAACTACATATTTTGCTGGAGTCTACTTACTTTGGCGATCGCGAATTGCTATTGGAAAATTTGACTAAATGCTTGAGTGAAGTTGATCCGCGCAGGATTGAAGCAGCAAAGGTTTATGGATTTTCCTTTGGGCAACCACTGCCTGAATGGATCGAAAAGATTGAAATAGCACGTCGGAGTGACACAAGCACCAATAATAGTGAGATAGATAGTAGCGAACAGCCTCTCAAAACTGAAATCACTGAAATTATTGATGCAAATTTTGATTTAAGTTCGGGTAAAAATAAGGTCGCAGGTATATCCGATCGCTTTATTGTCTGTGGATTAGGCAGCTTAGGACAGCATTCCGTATTTAACTTAAAGAAATTTGCCTACGGAGAATATGAAGTAAAAATTTGTGCGATCGACAAATCACAACCAGAAATCATGGAGTTTGATAACTTCGCTGACCTGCTCGATGAAGAGATTATTTTAGGTGATTGTCGCCGTTCCGAGGTTTTAATCAAAGCTGGTATCCATGATTGTCGAGGCGTGCTACTTGTCACCAGTAATGAAAACATCAACATTGAAGCAGCGATCGCCGCCCGTCGTCTCAATCCCAATGTGCATATAGTTGTCCGCTCCTCCCGTCAAAATCTCAATCAATTACTAAAAGATCAACTCGGTAACTTTGTCGCTCTCGATCCCGTAGATCTACCTGCGGCAACTTTTGCAGTTGCAGGTTTAGGAGAAGGCACATTAGGGCTATTTCAAATTAGCGATCGCAAATTACGCATAGTTGAAACGACTTTAACAACCGATAACTATCGTTTTTTGAGAACGCCAGCCTATCAATTACACAAAAAGCATTCGCGATTGCTGAGTATCACAGGAACCAATGTTGATCGCCTATTCTTTCAGTGGCAACCCGATACAGTTTTGGAAGTTGGCGATCAAATCGCCTTTATTGAATATGTCGAGAATGACTTTGCTACCAAGATTCGCAAGTATCAAATGGAACTAGAAGTTCCGAATAAATTATCACTGCCAAAACTATTTCCTTTTTTACAAAAATTTGCAAGCTTGTCCTTTTGGACTTCTCAAATAAAATCTAAATGGAGGCAGTTTATTAGTTGGATTCATAGCGATCGCACTCGCCGATTAGTTGGCTGGGGCATTGTCACTGCGATCGGTTTATTGGCGATAAGTTCGACAATTTTATTTTTTAATGTGAAGGATATTTCATGGCAAAAAGCGATCTCCACTAGCGTAATTTTACTTTTAGGTGGCTATGGCGATGTATTTGGCGGATTAGGTGAAGATCAAGTACCTATGTGGTTAATGATTTTTTGTATATCGATTACCTTGATTAGCCTACTATTCGTGTTGGGTGTAGTGGGATTGATAGCTGACAGTATTCTCAGTTCCAAATTTGAATTTTTTAAAAAAGCTTTGCCTCTACCCACTGGTGAACACATTATCCTGATTGGATTTGGACGATTAGGACAGCGCGTTGCTGATCTTTTATTTAAGTTGCAAATTCCCATAGTCATCGTTAGTGAAAATCCCCATGATTGCGATCTTGCTGACAAAGTGCCTTGGTTTACAGGCAATATCATTGAGGAATTAGCCAAAACTAATCTAGCCAAAGCTAAGAGCATTCTCTCCATGACCGATGATCAAATGCTCAATCTCGAAGCGGCTCTACTGGCAAGGGATGCGGCAAAAAAAATCAATCGCCAAATGAATCTGGCGATCCGTACCTACGATCGCTACTTTAGCGAGAATCTAGCGGAACTTTTACCCAATTCCCAATCTTTTTGCGCCTACGCACTTTCGGCTGAAGCCTTTGCAGGTGCAGCTTTTGGCGAAAATATGTTAAGTTTATTTCGACTTAATCACCGTACAGTACTAGTTGCCGAATATCGGATTGTCGAGAATGATACTTTGGTGGGCAAAAATCTCTCCCAAATTGCCTATGGTTATACAGTTGTGCCAATTTTCCTAAAAACTGCTCAACCCAAAGCGAATGGATTGCATGAATTTTTTATTCCTTCCGATGATGAGGTAATGAAGGTAGGCGATCGCTTAACGGTTTTGGCTTCGATTTCAGGCTTACGGCGGATCGAGTTAGGTAATCTCCACGCGCCGAAACGTTGGCAGCTACGAGCCAAACCACCACTCAATTCCAGTGTGTTACTAGATGCTGGCAATAAGCTCAAAAATATCTCAGGCTGTGACCTCGAACTAGCGCGGCGCTTTATGGAAAGTCTCCCTGCGGCGATCGAGCTTCCGATGTATGACACCCAAGCCTATAGACTGGGACAATCTCTAATGCGACTTCTCCCGATCAAAATCTATCCTTTGTAATCAACTGTAACCCGCAATTTGCGATATGATCGATCGCAAGGTTCCGCTATAGAATGAGCAGTCATGGCAAAAACAACATGGGATAATTTGGTGTTTGAGTCGCCATATTTAGCAGTAGTGACAGCAAAGCAATTGTTGCAAGAGGGACAGATGACTGAAGCCTACAGCCTTTTGGAGAGTTTAGAAGAGTCAATCTGGCGATCGGAAAAAAGAGGTGTAAGCAGCCAGCTAACTCGTCTGATGTTGCATATTATCAAGTGGAAATGTCAACCTGAGAAACCCAGTGAAAAGAGCAGTGCGAGTTGGGTGATTTCAATTCGTTCGGCGCGGCGTGAGATTGCAGAAAGTCAGCAAGAGATGCCAAGTTTGAATAGAGATTTTTTAAATTCGATTTGGGATAAGTGTTTTGCGGCGGCGAAACAGGATGCTAGGGATGAGAAGGGCAAAAAAGCGGAAATCACTGCGCTAAGTTGGGATGAGGTCTTTGAAAAAAAGTACACAATCTGGGAAGACTAATTTATGATATTTATTAGATTTTAAAATGAAATTAGCTTTTTTGGAGATTTTTTCTCGCAAAAGTCTTTTTTTATAGATTGATTAAGCTAGAATCAAGCAATAAATCTATATGAATTAAAAATAATGTTAATTCAATTCACTATACAAAACTTTTTGTCCTTCAGAGATGAAGTAACTTTTAGTATGGTGGCAGTGAATAGCGATAGTCAGCATACCGATCATCTCGCACAGAATGAAGCAGGAGAAGGTCGAGGTGTGTTGCCAGTTGCCGCAATTTATGGAGCTAATGCAGCAGGGAAATCAAATCTCATAAAGGCTATAAGTTTTGTGAAAAATTTAGTTGTAAAGGGGACTCGCAGTGGTCAAATTATTCCTGTTTCTACATTTAAGTTGGGTAATTATAGTAGCCAACCTAGTAAGTTTGAACTTATTTTTACCTATGAAGGGAACCAGTACTCTTACGGGTTTAAACTAGATAGAGAACAGATTCTTGAGGAATGGCTCTATGGAATTCCTAAAAACAAAAAGAAAGAAGTGATGTATTTTGAAAGAATTACTTCAACCAAGAAAGAAACCACTGTTGAATATGGTGCAATACTCAAAGGGAGAAGTGAAAAATATCAATTACGCCTAGCATTTATTGCTGAGGGAACTCGCCACAATCAGCTTTTTCTGACAGAAGCAGTTGAGCGAAATATCCAAGTGCTTGTACCGATTGCAACTTGGTTTAGAAACGTATTAACTATAATTTCAGCAGAAGCAGATTATATAGGATTAGAGACTCGTTTGCATAGTGACGAAGCTTTTACTGACTTCTTAAGTAAGTTTCTTCAGTTTGCAGGCACAGGGATTGATTCAATAGCAACAGAAAAGGTTGAATTAAATTTTGATCGACACTTTCCATCTATGCCTAAGTCTATGAGAGAAGAAGTTTTTCAAAAATTTGAAGAATTAGATAAAAATTCATCAGGAATTATTGAAACCAATCAAGGTGGGAGACTGATTGTGTCTAAAACCCCAGAAAATCTGGTAAGTGTAACTGAACTAAGAACTAGACATCTTGATGAAAATGGTGATCTTGTAGACTTTTCTTTAGAAGAAGAATCAGAGGGAACTCAACGTTTGATTAATCTTCTACCAGCTCTTTTTCTCTTAAAACAAGACTTGGAAAAAGTTGTTTTCTTGGATGAACTAGATAGACGTTTACATCCTCAACTTTCTAGACGTTTTGTAGAAGTAGAAATAAGCTGTAGGAATAAAAGTAATCAGCTTATTTTTACAACTCATGATACCAATTTGCTTGATTTGGATTTATTACGCCGTGATGAAATTTGGTTTATTGAAAAAAATCAGCAAGGTTCATCTAGCTGTTACTCTTTAGCAGAGTTTAAAATCAGACCCGATCTTAAAATTGAGAAGGGATACCTAAATGGTCGTTTTGGAGCTTTGCCATTTTTTGGAGATATCCAAAATCTAGGATGGCTTAGCTGCGAATCCAATTTATCCAGCGAAATTAGCGGGAAGCCATCAGATGAGTAAGATTAACCGAACTAGACTATTAGATCGCCCACATGATTTTAGAAGCTCTAAATTATTTGTAATCGCAACCGAGGGAGAAAAAACTGAAGAGCAGTATTTTCAATTATTCCATAGTAGTCAAATTAGGATACGGGTCTTACCTACTGGAGAAGATGGTAGATCATCACCACAACATGTCATCGAGAGATTGAATGATTTCAAGCATGAAGATGGGATAGACGAAAATGATATGCTCTGGCTTGTTGTTGATGTAGATCGTTGGCATAGATTAAAATCAGTTTGTGCTGAAGCCAAGGAGAAAGGTTATTATCTAGCTGTCAGCAACCGATGTTTTGAAGTTTGGCTGTGTCTACACTTTCAAGATTTATTGCCTGAAGATAAAACTTGTGATGACTTCAAGAAGAGATTGAGAACTATTTTAGGTAGTTACAACAGTAGCAATTTAGATCTATCTAAGTACATGCCTTATATTCAAGAAGCTATTAGTCGAGCAAAAAAGCTAGATATAAACCCGAATCAAGATTTTCCATCAACATTAGGAACTCATGTCTACAAATTAGTTGAGAGTATTCAGGAAAGCTTAAAAAATTAGGCGTTTTCATGCGATCGCCAGAGCAAATAAACTTGATGAACTAGCCAAGCAAAACAAACTACGAGAGTGTAAAGTAAATTGTGTAAAAGCTGAAAGGTATACATAACAATAACTTA
>JBAXTW010000108.1:0-15943 GCA_037129985.1 Pseudanabaena sp. ELA645
TATTAGCCTGCCTTTCCCATTAGTTTTGCTTATCCCCTCAAACCCAGAAGAGCCCCCAATATTAGTAGTTCCTCGCCTAATAACATTTTGAGGTTGCCTTGGTCTTGCGCTAATTGCTGCTTGAAAAGATTTAGGAAAGATTCCGACATTAACTCTTATTAGTTGAGGCATTCGAGTTAGTTGAGGTGAACTAGAGTATTCATAGTTCCTAATCGTGATATGCCCTCTGTCAGAAGTTTTTTCGAGATTCCAGTCTTGTGGATACCTTATAGAAAACCTTCTAGAATCTGTGTAGGTTTCAAACTCAGATGGACTGATGGTACTTTTGTTTTGCGTTTCGGCGATTTGGATACTCTCAATCCAGAGAAATCTGCATGGACCTCCAGTAGGCTGATATGTTATGTCAAGTGGTTGTCCACTAGTCAAAAAGTTTCTGATTTGAGGAGTGTTTTTCAGCGTTCTACTAATATTATGATTAAATGCGCCGCTCTCGCCCACTCTTTGGAACCAAATACCAACAATACTAGAGTCATCACCAATATTAATCCGAGTAACCACACCCCTAACATTGACTTGTCGGCTACATGTTGAACCAGCAAGGATTTCAGGGTCAGCTAAATTACTCAGACCTGTAACTCTTCCTTGACTATCAGTTTTTATTGAGATTTCTGTGTTGGAGTTCGCCTTAACATCGTCAACGGCAAGACTCAAGCAGTTGACGATAGCCAATAAAGGTAGTGTGCCAAGAATCTTAAACAAATTATGTTTTGCCTTTGCCATTATGTTCAACCTAGAATATTGGCTTTGAGGTTTCGGGATAACTGTATATTATCTTGCAGATTGCAGGATAAATACTTATACAAGCCCAATATCACACAACTTATGAGATAAAGCAACCAAGATTTTTATAGGGTAATGTAGCTGAACAAAGTTTTATTTAGCAAAGTGCAGCATAACATTCCTAAACCTGTGCTAAAAAACAATCCGCCTATCCCCTCCACAACGGATCAAGTTGGGCGATCGCCCAGAAAGAGGCGAGATCAATTCAAAAAGATAACTCTTGAAACAACTCCGATAAAGGAAGATTAAAATTGGGAATTACATCTTCACCATCAAGGCTATCTTCTAACTGTAAAAGCTTAGATGGCTTGGGTTTGCGATCAACCAACACACATTCCTCATCAGTCAAAATCACCCATACTAAGCGCATTCCATTCTCAAAATACTCTACCAACTTGTTATGGATTTCTTCAAAAGTATTATTGGGAGAGATAATTTCTACAGCCAGATCGGGAGCGCCATCAAAAAAACCCTTCGGTAAACGCTTTAGCCCTTGCAACCGTTCCTTAGCAATAAAAGCAAGATCAGGCGATCGCTTATTGCCAGTCTTCATTTTAAAAGCCGTACTCGAATCACAAGTCACCCGATGAGTCCGCACAAATTTGCAGTACTTTTATCTCAGCGCTAAGCGCTGTAGGCTAAACTATGGTGTATTTGGATCTAGGGTAAATATCGTGCCACAACGTACAGCAAGGCAATGGATTATTAACGGTGTCTTAATCGTAGTCACATTATCGTTTATGGGCGTATCGATTGCCCCACTGATTGGTGGTTTATTTGCCCCACCTGCTCAACAGGCTGCGAAGGATTCTAGTCAAAATGCATCGGAACAAGAGCGGCTCAAGAATCAGATCGAAGGCTTTGAGGCGGTCTTAAAAAGCGATCCTAAAAATCAAACAGCCCTCAGAGGTTTGGTCGATCTCAGAAATCAACTTGGTAATACTAAGGGAACCATTGAGCCATTACAAACCCTTGCTGAATCCTATCCTGATCAACCTGAATATCGGATGGTTTTAGCCAAGACTTTTATTCAAGTCAAAGATCCTAAAAGTGCGGCGGCTGAATATCGCAAAATTTTGACTACTAAACCAGGTTATATTCCCGCATTGCAAAGCGTGGTCGGTATGGAATTAGCGGATAAGCGTCCCGAAGCAGCGATCGGTATTTTGCAAGATACGCTCAAGACTGCGGAAACGGCTAATAAAATTCAGGCGAATGCGGTTGATACAGGTTCTGTGCGTTGGATTTTAGGAGAAGTTTATCGTCAACAAAATCGCCTTGATGATGCGATCGCCACTTTTGACGAGATGATTAAAAATAACTCGAAGGATTTTCGTCCTTATATTGGCAAGGGACAACTGAAGCAAGTGCAAGGTAAGGAAGATGAAGCGAAAAAACTATTTGATAAAGGTTTAGAGCTAGCTCCTGCCGAATTCAAAGATGAGATCAAGCGTCTTGCTGCGCTTACTCCTCAAAAGCAACCCTTTACAAATTCAACCTCAGCACCTAGCAAAGAACCTAGCGCAGCCCCTGAAACTACTAAAAAACCATAAAAAAAGCGGCGCTTTGCGCCGCTTTTTTTTACGCAAGTAATTCACCGATCGCAATTCTTGCACCATTGACAAAATCCCAACCCGATTGCAGTTTTTTACCTGCGGGTTGCACTTCTTTAATCAGTAACAAGCCTGTACCTGTCTGCACCACAAATCCTTTGCCTTTGAGAATCTCAATCACTTGCCCTACATTTTCCAAATTTACCGACTCAATTACTTCGCTAACTACTTCTGTTTTAGTGATCTTTAATCTTTGTCCACGAAAATCTGTGTAGCAATTGGGATAGAAAGCACGAATCCGATTATGTAAAGCGATCGCCTCCATAGCCCAATCAAGTTCCCAATCTTCACGCCCGATCATTGGTGAGTAGCAGGACAGAGCATCATCTTGAGGTTCGGGTGTAATCGTTTCTAAACGGCGCAATGTATCAATTAACAAATCTGCGCCCAGATTCGCCAGCTTGACGCTCAAAGTGTCGGTATTATCTTCTGGTAAAATCTCTAACTCGTTTTTTAATAACATCGCACCTGTATCAATACCTGCGTCCATTTGCATGGTTGTAATCCCAGTTTTACTCTCACCATTGGCGATCGCCCATTGGATCGGCGCTGCACCACGATATTTGGGCAAGAGGGAACCATGTAGATTAATGCAGCCATACTTCGGCATATTCAAGATTTTTTTGGAGAGAATCTGTCCATAGGCGACAACGACAAACACATCGGCAGCGAGGTCGGCTATTTCAGTGAGTACGGCTTGATCCTTTTTGAGGCGATCGCTTTGCCAGATTTTAAGCTCAGGATTGTTGGCGATCGCGGCAGCTTTGACGGGCGGCGGACTAACTTGATTACCGCGCCCACGTCTTGTGTCTGGTTGGGAGACTACACCCACGACTTCAAAATCGGGTTCTGCAAATAGTTTTTCTAAGGTGGGAACAGCAAATTCGGGAGTTCCGAAGAATATAACGCGCATATATTTTTAAGTGATTGTAAATTTATTTGTTTTTTAAATAATAATAGGCGGCGCTTCGCGCCGCCCATTATTTTAAGCTCAGATTAATTAGAAAAAGAAATGCTTAAGAGCATTCCAAACTGCTGTGTAGAAGTTACCTTCTCGCGGACGGAATAGCTCAAATTGGGAGCCGAAAGAACCAAAGAATGGTCGCAATGTCCAAGCCATCTGACTACCAACAAAGGCATAAAGTCCCAACCAAAATTTTAAAATTGATACACGGATTTTGTAATTTTTATATTCTGAAGTCTCGGCCCTAATTAAGGCATCATCTAAGGGCAGAAGCTCAATCTTCGGTAAAAGAACTTGGTAAAGAAAATAAACTCCAATAATTCCTGTCAATGTAAATATGGCAACATTTAATAACAAAAAGAAAAAGAAGTTATCGGTTGTCACTAAAAAGAATAAGGTAACTGGCGCAAATCCAAATAGCAAGGTGCTGGTAATAGTCACAGCACAAAGTAAGATGGCTGTATATTGTTCTAATCGAGTTTTTGCCCCGAAATATACATTAAAGAAATAGAGTGCGGGTAAGCAGATGGCAAGGGTAATCAGAAACAACAATGGTAATTTTGCGGCTGAAGATAAAACTTGCATCCAAGAACTAGTGGCTCCGATTAAGCCACCATAAATCGCTAAAAATATGGAACTACAAACTAGTAAGCCCCATATTTTAGTATTAATTTTAATGCCGTCATAGATTTCTTGGATAAACTTATCGCGATCGCTAAGTAAATCAATAAGAACTGAGAAAAATGACATATTTTTTTAGGAAAATAATTTAGGGGGATAAAGTCTGACTTGCGAATTTCTAAACTATGATTTTGACATTAACAAATCCCAAAAGTTCCCTATGACAAATCGTTAGCGATCGCTAGATCTGCATCAACAACAATCCATAGAAAAGTTTTGATTTCGTAAGGTTTGAATATAATTTGTAAATCATTGCTACTATTCGGCAACTGTGAAAGCTTGACTTTTTTATTTTCCATTAAATCACATTCCCAAATATTTTCCGCCAACAACAGACTCGATGCAATCTCAATATTGGTTTCGGTGGTTTTGCCATGAGCTTCATAGAAACGCATGATCCAGCCTGCTTGATCCTGCGATCGCTTAAAGGCGGAGAGAATAATATTGGGCGCAGAAATTTGTAAAAAGCTTTGTTGAATGTTTGGTTGAATATTTAGAATTTGTGAATTCTGAAGAATAATTGGATTGTTTAATTCTTGACCAAGTTGGACGATATTTGCCTCCCGCCAATCACCTTGATGGGGAACTATGCGATAGGTAAACTCATGGTCGCCTCGATCGCTGTTTGGACAGGGCCAGTTTGGCGATCTCAGTAACGTCAAGCTCAAGCAGTCGGGCTTGGCATCATAGCCATATTTACTGTTATTGAGAATCGCTAAACCAACATGCTCTAAAGAATTCTCTGAAGAAATATCTGCCCAATATTGAGCGGGAACTTCCCATTTTGCTTTTGCTTGTGGCGTTTCACCGAGAGTACTGCGTTGAATTGTTCCCATTGGAATTTCATAGGTAGCGTAGGTTGATCGCCAATTTACAGGAAAGGCAACTTTGACTAATATATATTCTTCTTGCCAATCGACTTGATTATGAACGGTAATAAATGCCTCAAAAGCAGTTAATTTAATCTCTTGAGTGAAAGTGGAATTACGGAATTTTTGGACGATACGAATAGATACTAATAAACTAGAATTCTCAACAATTGTAATTGATCCAAGGGTCGTAGATTCTAGCTTTTTGTTCTCATAATCAGGATCAATATTCCATGCATCCCAATATTGTCCTTTGTCCTCAAAAAATTGTAATTCACTTGGAGATTGGAATATATTAGTTTGCGTACCCGTTGGCGATCGCTTATCAAATATCTGGGCGATCGCCCCAGTTTTAGCATCGATTTTAACTTTAATATATTGATTTTCTAAACAAAATCCTTGATCATTATCAGTAACTTTTAAAAATGCATCAGTTGCAGTGATTGCTACAGAATTAATATCTGCAAATCCTAAACTAGGCACATTTTCTAACCAACACCAAGAACCATCTGGCAGTTTAACTAGCTGCGATCGCTTCCAGTTGAGAAAATTCCAAGCCTGTAGATTTGTATTAACGGATATTTGATTCGGAACAATCTGCTCACAAATCTCTCGTACTTCCGACCATGTGCGATCGGCATCAACAAACACTTCGGGAATTGATGTGCCAGTTAAAATATCGTGAAATTGATTGAGTAATAAACCCTGCCATGCCTTTTCTAATTGATCTTGAGGATAGGAAATATTCGCCATTAAAAACGCGATCGCGCTGTATTTCTCGGCATTACCGATGAGAACTTCAACTTGACGATTTTGACGTTTCTGTTCAGCTTTAGATGTAAAAGTTCCGCGATGGAATTCCAAATAAAGTTCGTCTTGCCAAACTGGTAAATCAGCAGGTAATTTGGTTTTTAAATCGATTAAGAAATGCTCTAAGGTACTAGGCTGCATCGTAAAAAATAAAGGTGAATCAGCCCATTCGCGCCCAATATCCAGCATATCAGCCGTCGGTCCTCCACCATGATCGCCAACACCATAGAGCCAAGCCGTCTCAGGAATATTATGTTTGACTTCTTGCTGTGCGAGATATTTCGCGATCGCTATAGGCTCTAATCCTTGTCCAATTTCATTACTAAAATAGGTAAAAATTTGACTTCCATCTACACCTTCCCACCAAAATACTTGATGGGGAAATTTATTTGTGTCATTCCACATGAGCTTCTGAGTCACAAATGATTGAAATCCGCTTTTTAAAAGGATTTGTGGCATTTGCCAATGAAAGCCAAAGGTATCAGGCAACCATGCGATTTTGACTTCCCGATTAAACTTCTCTCGAAAATATTTCTGTCCATAAAGAATCTGCCTAATCAAAGATTCTCCACTAGGTAAATTGCCATCTGGCTCCACCCACATACCCCCGATGAGTTCCCATTTACCATTCGCGACTGCGATCTGAATCCGCGCAAATAATTCAGGATATTCCTGCTCCATCCATTGATAGGAAACGGCGGTACTTTGATTGAAAATTAGCTCTGGATAACGCTCTTGGAGATTTAACGCCGAAGTAAATGTGCGCTGCATGACATCTTTTGTTTCAGCGATCGCCCATAACCAAGCGACATCGATATGGGAATTACCCAGCATATAAATCTGGCGTTGTTTGAGAAATTCACTATATTGCAGCAATGGTTCGCGAATTTTAGCTAATTGAACAAAAAAATCTTCTTCAAGTTCAAGATTCTCGATCCCCCCTCCCCCCCTTGCAAAGGGGGGCTTAATTATTCTTGATTCTTCTCCCTTCACAAGGGCGGATGGAAGGGAGCGAAGCTCAAAACTCTCAAACAAAGAAATTAATTGCGCGATCGCCTGTCCAATAACTTGCAGATCGATATCATGTTTATTAAAAACTGGAATATAAGCCTGTAAAATCGCTAATTCATCGGCAAATTTATCGGGATCACAAGCTTGATTTGGATATTCAAAAATTATTTCTGAAAGCTGTACTGCCCCAATATCATGCTTAGGGCTGTTGAGCATTATTTCAATAACAAATTCATGATTTAGTTCTGCATTATTAGTCAACAAAAGCCGACATTTTTGGTCAAATAGATCACCCTCTTGTACTTTTTTGCCATTAATCCAAACTTCACAAATATCCACCCACCAAATCAAATTTAGTCTAATTGTTGCACCTAACGTGGAAATCCCCGCATAAGATTCTGGTACTTGCCAAGTTAGTTTGAGATGAATATTTTTTTCGCATTGCAAGAAAGATACCATCGGTTTATTTTGTTTAGAATTTACCGTTGATAATGTTTCCCAAATACCAGATTGATTTTTTCTTTGCCAATTACTGAGTATTGACAAACGCGATCGCAATTTTAATTGTCTAATAACTTCAGCCAGATTTTCTACTAAATCGATCATTTTCCGCTCATTTTATAAGTCGCTAAATCCAAATCATCAATGAAATAAGTATAATCAAATATCTGCCTTATAGAAAGAGGCTAATTTATTCGCAATTAAAAAAATTCACAATTAAAAAATTACTCCCTCAAATGGCTGTTTACGATCGCGATCGCCATTTAAACATTCACGGCACAAGGCGATCGCTATTCGCCAAAAGTAAACCCGCGATCGCTTTAAATGATGTTAAACAAATACTTGGCTTATGAGATTTTATCTAAATCGCTATTTAGATAATTGCTGTGAAAGCGATCGCCTCTTGCTCTCGATCTGTCCAATTAAAACCATTACTCAATTCATATTCAAATAACGATAGTTTCACAATTTGTTGCACGTTACTAACCTACAGCAAACTCAGTTGCCGAACGAACTCTAGCAGGTTGAAAGCCTAAAACTATATCTTGGTTCGGTACACCTAATTTCACTAACTCGTAGGCAATACCACCTTCAGTACCATCATATTGAATCCAAATCTTTCCGTCTTTAATATCCAGATGCAATAAACATCCGTAATCCCTTATATCATTGCGTTTCCATCCCACATAGACTAGTTGATAATGGTCATGCTCCACATCAAAAATCGTCTGAGCCTCAACTTCCTTTGATGATCGCATAGAACGATCTGCTCTTGCCTGCATTAGCTGTTGAATATATTGCCTATATATAACTACTTTATCCATTGTTCAATACTCTCCTTATCTAAGTCATAAACCAAAAGATTCAATTGACTACGCTGTATAACTCTATTAATAAAAGCTAGATTAAAAAACGTTCGATAGACAAAATGAGGTACAGCCAAATACAAAACCCTGTCTGGTTCTACATCTTCCAAAGCATATCGATAATCTAAAAATTGTCCATGTGCTAAGTGAAAATCAGAAATTCTTGAGGGACTAATAAAGCTTTTAACTTCAACAGCAATTTTATCATTTCCTCTATCAGCCCCAATAATCTGTTCAGCCCCAATATCTACATACATTTCCACGCCACCTACACGCAATTCGTATGGATCGTGAGTTATTTCCCATCCATCTTTTTCTAATGCGCGTTTAACAAGATCGTGATATAAATCTTTTGCCATAGAAGATTATTTTATACTAAATTTAGTATCTTTATAAAAGGTATTTTAGCGAAAACAGTAGCCGATCGCTATTTACTATCACCGAGATTAAAGAGGCGATCAGTTACAGTGAAGATATACTTTAATAAAATTGTAAGAGATCAAAAGTATGACTAGCTTACTATTACAAGCATTTGAAAAAGCGCAATCCTTACCCGAATATCTACAAGATGAATTTGCTACCCAATTCCTTGAAGACATTGAAAGCGAAATGCGTTGGTTGCAAACCCTGTCTCAACCACAGCCAAGTAAGCTCGATCAACTTGCCACCAAAGCTCTAAATAACTCACTCAAAGGGAAAACCAAGATTTTAGGTTTCGACCAGCTATGAGATCAGAGTTAGATGAAGAATTTATCAAACTTTTCGCCAAACTACCCGAACGAGTTCAAAAAGCTGCTCGTAAAAACTATCAACTTTGGCAGCAAGATCCCAATCATCCCAGTTTAGAGTTTAAAAAGGTCAACGCGAAACAATCTGTTTATTCGATCAGGGTTGGTATCGGTTGGCGTGCAGTGGGAGTTAAACAAGATAGTCAAACAATCATTTGGTTTTGGATTGGCTCTCATGGAGAATATGACAATTTGCTTAAAGAACTATAAGATATCGAGCTTTAATTGCGATCGCCTTTTACTTTCACCGAGATTAAAGAGGCGATCGCCTCATGGCGTAGGTTGCGTTTGAGGCGATCGCTTGATGTTTTTTATTTTAAGGTTTGGCTTTTGCCTCGATCGCTTCCAATCGACTCTTAAGCTCCTGATTATCTTTCCGAACTTGATCAAGTTCCTCACGCAATTGCTTTAACCCAGCATCCTTACCGATCGCCTTTTGTACCCGTTGAATTGCTTCATCAGCTACGCGGCGAACACGACCATCGGGAGTAGAATCAGACAGCGATCGCAATATGCCAATTGCGGCAGCATTATCAACTTGACCGAGCGCTCCTACAACTGCCATTTGAGTTAAGAAGAACGTTTCTTGAGCAATAACCTGTAAACGATTGAGAATTTGTTCGGTTTTCGGTTTGGATTGGGATTTCCCCATAGCGCCCAAGGCACGGATTGAGGCTAGACGCAAAGGTTGGGGAACATCGGCTTCTGTATATTTGAGAACCGTTTCCAGAGCCTCATCAGAATCTTTGATTTTGGCTAAACCAGCGATCGCGCCAGAACGCACAACTTCATTCCAACCCGCCCGTTCTTTGAGAACAGTTTGTAAGAGCTTCACCACTTTCGATGGTTCGCGTTCATTACTGAGTGTCGCGGCGAGATCGCCTGTCAGTCTGGCGGCGGTGGCTTCCACAGTATAGCTAGGATCGCCTTTCTTGATGAATGGCTTGATGAGATCCAAACTCTTCTGCACCTTGTTTTGAGCTAAACCAGTGATTACTGCTGTTCTCACCTTTGCATTCGCGTCTTCCAATCCCTTAGCCAAGGCTTCAAAGGCTTGATCGAGTTTAATGGAGGCAAGATTTTCGGCAATCTCTACACGAACGCCCCAGAAAGATTCTTCTAAAAGCGCTTGACCGAGGATTTGCACGGATTCTAAGCCAGCTTTTTTGGCTAGAGCTTCGGCGTATTGGATACGCGCAAGGGGATCGGGATCGAATTTTAAGCCAGCCTTGAGTTCAGCGACACCATATTCGAGAGTGACCTGTTTGAGATAGTTGTTATTGCGATCAAAACTGATGTAACTTGGCTTTTTCGCCAATGGGAAATAGAAGGCTTGATTCTTCTCAAACGCACGCACCGTGAAGACCTGAGTTTCAGTAGCTTCTTCAAATCCAAAGCCAATGGGAATCTTCAGATCGAAGAGTTCATCTTGAGTTTGCGAAACCGTGACCTTGGCGAGATTATTGTCGCTATCCCAGCTATAATTAACTTTATATTCGGGATGTCCGCCACGAAAGACATACTGATCGAAGAGAAACATGCAGTTTTTGCCAGTCGCTTCTTCGATCGCTCTTAGTAAATCAATTGTCTCCACCGTCTTGTGAGCATTGGTACGCACAAAATGATGAATCGCTTTCCAGAATAAATCATCGCCCAATTCCGAACGCAGCATGTGATAAACACAGCCACCTTTTTCGTAGATATGGCGATCGTACAGCTCGATCGCTTCGCGATAAACATGAGTTACCATCGGACGACGATAGCGATCGCGATCTTCCGCAATGTAATTACGCTCTTCTCCCAAGCGATAATAGGCGGCTTCTTCGGCTCCATACTCATGATCAGTCCAAAGAACTTCCGCATAGGTAGCTGCACCTTCCTTCACCCAAGCATGTGACCAATGCTTGATTACAACTAAATCGCCAAACCATTGATGCGCTAATTCATGGGCAACGAGACTTTCACTAGTGCGATTATCCAAGGCGGCTCTTTCATCTAATACACAGCGATCGGTTAATAGGGTTGTGGAAGTGTTTTCCATCCCACCAAAGATAAAGTCAGCAACACAGACCTGTGCATACTTAGGGAATGCATAATCGTAGCCATACTTTTCGCTAAAGAATTCAATCATGCGTGGGGTTTTCCCCATCGTCAAGATCGCTTCTTCGGTAGTGCGAGCCTTGTCCACATAATAGGTAACGGGCTTACCCTTCCATTCATCCTTAACTTCTAGAAAATCACCGATCGCTAAGGTCATCAGATAACTGGGATGAACTTCTCTTTGAGACCAGTGGTAAATCTTCTCTTTTTTGAGATCCTTGATTTCTATTAATTCTCCATTAGAAATCACGGTCAAATCCTTGGGAACCTTGATCCGAATTTCGGAAGTGGCAAGTTGCCCAGGGTAATCGAAACAGGGGAACCAATAGCGGGAGTCTTCATCTTCTCCCTGTGTCCAGACTTGAGTAGGTTTATTAGGCTGTGACTCCGTGGGCTGGACAAAATAAATTCCGCGTTGGGGTTGTTCGGCGGCATAGGCGATCGCAATTTCGATTGGCACACCCGCCTTAGTCGGCTCATCCAGATAAATCTTCAGAAATTCGCCATCATACTCAAACTTGCTGCCAATCTTGTCGGTATCGGGTTTAGCCTCAATGCGATCGCTAATCACGACCTTATCAATCCGCAAATCTACCGCGTCTAAGGTGAGATCGCTAACGCCATCACGCACAGGTCTCAAACGGATTTTGCAAGTACCAGTAATTGAATGCTTGACAATATCTAAATCCAAATCTAGGGCAATATGCTCTACTTGTCCTGGGCGATCGGGGTTGTAGTGAGGCTTTGCCCCTGGTAATTGAAACGACTTATGTTTTTTCGATTTGTCGCTTTCGCCATCCCAGAAGCCTAACTCTAAATAGCTATCCCAAGATTTGTGTGTCATATAACGCGATCTCTAATACTTGACTTATTTATCCATATTACAGTGCTTTGAGTTGACTTAAAACCCATAGGAACCGATGAAAGCCGAGTTTATCGCTACTTCGATGAGTGTCTGTGTACTATTTTAAAGTCTCAATAGTCTGTAAACAAGAATGGCTTGACAGATAAAATCATTCTCTTCAGTTCTTTTTCGTTATGTTTTAGAAGCTCATGCCCCCATGTTTCATTTTTATGATCTGCACAATCTCTAGCTAAAGACTCCCCAATTTCCTCAAAGGATTTTTTCATGTTACTCCTTAACCTCTCTGGCGAAGTCCGAGATCCAAGAATAAATACTCTTTCTTTGAGATCTTCTGCAATCTGATTCTTTATGTAATTTAGGCGGTCTTCATAGCTCAATTGCTCTGGCTTCATATCATCAAAATCAATAAGTAAGACAATCATTCTTTTGGGGAATTTCCGCATTTCCGCAGCATGGTTATCTTTGAAGTTATCCACAACTTTCAGCCAACCACCAGAAGGTCTCTCAACTTGAATAGCTCTGGAACATAGGCTTAGATTGCTACTAAACCCATTTACAATTTCTTCGTTTGCACGATCTTCTGGTAATACTAAAAGGTGTGGTCGCTCTCTATTGACGCTCATAACTCTATATCGCCACGAATTAATGTACTTACGAGATCTCCATTTATAGGAGTATCACTTTTTAGTCTCACTAAAGTTGGTTCCAAATGGCTTTTGCGATCAAGTATAAAAGTGTTTTCATCTGAAAATTTACGAATAGCTTCCTCATTATGTGAAGTTACTAAGATCTGACCACTATTCCTAAATGAGCGTCGTAGGGTTGTTATGAAATGTCCTACTTCTGATAGAGAAAGATAGTTATCAGGTTCATCCCAAAAACAGAAAAGAGGTCCATAGTATTTATTAGCTGCTAAAACAACAGCACAAAGGAAAAAGCATTTTTCCCCATCCGATAAATCTTTAAAATCAACACTCAGTTCTGCATTATTTGCTTCAAACCGAACAATCATGCTTTTTGCGTCTTTACCGATCTTTTCGTTCTGAAAATCTTCAATATCAGGCATAACTTCTCGAAGATATCGATCAGCCTGGGTATATGCGGCGGGGTAACGACTAAGTAATCCAGAGAACCATTCCCCAAAATTTGAACCATCTCGCTTTGGCTCCAAAGTTTCACCACTTGATTCTCCCGTCATCAAGCTTGGGATCGGAGCTAAAATGATCATGCGAGATAGCCAATTTTTGAAAATATGAAGGGGATCGGTATCTGAATGCTCCTGAATTACGGAAAGAGCAAAAAGATGCCGATCTACCTGAAATTGCGAAGTCATAAGAAGATGAGCGGCAGGTCTACTCCCCTTAATTCGTTGCTGAAATTGGCGGTTCTTCCCATAAATTGTTAATTGAGCTTCTTCACGCGAGTAAATTGGATTTCCAGCAACCAGCAATTGCTCTTCAAAGACTCGGATCTCCTTAAAATTTTCTGTCGATAGTTTTAACGCAAAGACATACTTGTATAGTTGCTCATTAAGTAGGACTTCTATTTCAAATCGAATTGGAACATCAGACCTACCTCGGTTAAAATCCTTTGTCTGTATGAGTTGACTAACCTTATTGATACCCCTACCAATACTTTGGAATATTTCTAATGCAAAGGCAATAGTCGATTTACCCGCGCCATTTTTGCCAATTAGAAGAGATGATGGCAGATCCTTAAGAGTTAATTCAAAATTCTCTAAGCATCTGAAGTTATGCACATATAGTCTTTGAAGCATAAAACAAAAAAGCTCAAATTATAAAAATCTCAGTTTGATGTGAGCATTTTAACTTATTGGCGTTTGATTTAGTGCAGCAGTTGCTTGACTGAAAAACCAAAAAAGAGAGTTGTAGTGCTTTGCGCCACAACTCTCTTTTCGATCAATTTTAAGCTTTATTGAGACTCATCCCATTCGACTCAGCATAACGATTCATAAATCTTAAAAAGCGCTGCCAATCGCGATCGCCTTCAATCTTATGGATTGCTTCAATTCCCGCCGCCTTACCGTTGATAAATTTGGCGTTGACATTGCGAGTCACCATCTCACCCTCTTCATCAATCATGTACATGCCCAAAATCTCATTATTGGCGGCATTTTCACCAGTCATACAGTTCGGTACATCAAAGATAAACACAGCAATACTCGTATCGCCATCTTTAGATCGTGTAATTTTTACGTCTGTTGCTTGTTCATCAATGCCAATAGATAACTGTAGTTTCGCTGTCATTTTATCAAACCTTAATTAAAGCTTTGTTATTTTATAAGAATATATTTAATTATATTTAACCTAAGATAACCCAAAAGCAGTAGCCAAAAACACTACCAACAGATTCTCTTCGAGCCACTTCAAAATTCATGCAAACTGACGTTAAAATAGTTTTTTAAAGCATTAACTTTGCAGCTTCGATCGCAGCTATGGTAGAAGTATTGACTAATAACCCCCAGTCCCTGACTGTTCCTCCGAGTGATTCCGATAATGCCATCATCGCGGAAGGCTTGAGCAAAACTTACCGCACTGGCTTTTGGTTAAATCAAAAAGTTAGCTCTTTACAAGATTTTTCGTTAACTATCCGCAAAGGCGAGACATTTGGGGTCTTAGGTCCCAATGGCGCTGGCAAAACCACATTATTAAAAATCCTGCTGGGCATCGTCAAACCAACGGCAGGAACTGGTTCGATTTTGGGATATACCCTTGGCGATCGCATTGCCAAACAGTCAATCGGTTATTTACCCGAAAATGCCTATTACTACGACTATTTAACAGGATGGGAGCTACTCGATTTTATCGGTAGCTTGTTTGGAGTAGAGTCATCATTACGTCGTCAGAGGATTGCGGATTTGCTCGATCTGGTGGGTTTATCGCAATCGGTGGCTCGCAAAAAGCAATTGCGCCAATATTCTAAAGGAATGGTGCAGAGAATTGGGGTTGCCCAAGCTTTGATCAATGATCCCCAAGTCGTATTTCTGGATGAGCCTATGTCTGGACTTGATCCCGTGGGTCGCTATCAAGTACGCGAAATTATTTTGATGCTCAAAAAGCAAGGTAAGACCGTATTTTTTAACAGTCACATTTTGTCGGATGTGGAATTAATCTGCGATCGCATTGGTATTCTTAACAAAGGTGAACTTGTGGCGATCGGCACATTAAATGAGCTACTGGGTACGGAGCAGTCCTATCAAGTAAGCGGACATGGTTGCAGTGAGTCAGAGTTGCAGCCTTGGTTAGAGCATTTAATTTTTCAGGGTGATACTTGGCATGGGCAGTTGGCGAAGGATTTGCCAGAATTTCTTACTTATATTTCTAGTCTTGGTGGTAAAGCGATCGCGATCGAGTTAGCTCGTCAGACTTTAGAGGAATTTTTTATCGACCAAATCAAAGCCTCTCGGCATAAAGACTAATTTAATTTATAGATTTTGATGCTAATCTGAGAATTAATTAGCTTTCCATATTTTACTTATGTCACCAGCAGCTATGTCACCAGTCAAAGAACAAGAAGCGCCTTCGGCGATCGCTACTTTAGCCAATCTCAACGGTCATGCATTACATAGCGCCACTGTCGAAAGACCTTGGGGAACATTTACGACTTTAGAAGAGGGACGGGGTTACAAGATTAAGCGCATTGAGGTGAAGTCAGGGCATCGTCTGAGTTTGCAAATGCATCACCATCGCAGCGAACATTGGATCGTGGTTTCGGGGACAGCCAAGGTAACTTGTGGCGACAAGGAAACGATGATTAGCACTAACCAATCGACCTATGTGCCTAAATGCACGGCGCACCGTCTGGAAAATCCTGGGATTATTCCTTTGGTGTTGATTGAAGTCCAAAGTGGCGAATATTTGGGTGAGGATGACATTATTCGCTTTCAGGACGACTATGCGCGGCATGAGAAAAAGTAAAAAGTAAAATGTCAGCAAAAGATTTTTTCCACGATGCAGTTAGACGAGGGCTAGAAAAGGATCGTTGGCAAATCACTGACGATCCACTAGAACTTGA
>JBAXTW010000109.1:0-15750 GCA_037129985.1 Pseudanabaena sp. ELA645
GTCTTAGGAATATCTTAGAGCAAATAATCATCAATTATTTGCCATTAAATTTATACGAATGAGTATTTATACTTAGAGTCGTTAACGTATTTTCAAGGTTTTAGGTCTTTGCTTGGCGCGTTGTTATATGTTCAGAGGAAGAGCAATCTTTTCGGCAATCCGACACGCCAAATTTTTGAAATCATCATAAGCACGTGCTACTGCTGCTAAGTGAGCAAAGAAATCATCTAAAGACTTTTAAGGAGCGAAATCATGAAAGAATCAGTTACTTATCAAGAAATATTACTAGATTAACTCAACTGAAAGCAGGGCAATTACTGAAGTACAACGCCAAAGCGATCGATCCTGATGCTGACCCAGTTAGCTACAGCCTTGTGCTGGCTCCCAAAGGGATGACCGTAGATGCCGAAACAGGGACGGTAATCTGGAATCCGACTAAGAGCGATATCGATGAATATTACGCGCAACTGGAAGCCGATCGCCAAAGATTGGGCGCAGTAAGAGCAACAGCGATCGCCAAGACCCCGATCTTCAACGTATTGGTAAGAGCGCAGGATGGCAAAGGCGGACAAGCCCTGCAATATATCAAAGTCGAATTAATCTCCGATAACCAAGCCCCCGTATTTACATCGATATTTCCTAGCACCAGCCCACAGGCCAATAAAGCCTTCCAATATCAAGCCAAAGCGATCGACCCGAATAACGATACTGTCATCTTCTCTTTGGTATCCGCGCCATTAGGAGCCAGCATCGATGGCAGTACAGGACTAATCACATGGCAACCGACCAGCAATCAAATCGGTGAAACCACCTTTACAATCAAAGCGAGCGATGGCAAAGGCGGCGAAAGCTTGCAAACAGGAAACCTGAATGTAATTGCCGCCGTTCCCAATCGCATACCCGTAGTTAGCTCCACCCCCCGCACCTCAGTCAGATATGGCAACAGCTATAGCTACGAAATTGCCGCCAGTGATGACGATGGCGATCGCCTAACCTATAGTCTCGTCACTGCCCCCAGTGGCATGACCCTGAACAATAACATTCTCAACTGGACACCGAATGGTAGCCAATTTGGAGACAATAATGTCTCGATCAAGGTCACCGATGCCCAAGGTGGCAGCACATTGCAGAGCTTTGCGATCCGTGTCGGCAGTCAAGCGATTAACAATGCGCCGACGATCGCTTCTGCGCCTAATCTTGTCACCACGATTGACCGCGAATATGTATATGACTTGAGTGGAAGTGATGCAAATGGCGATCGCCTATTCTGGAGCCTAGAAAAAGCACCGACAGGAATGGTGATCGAAGCCGCCACAGGGAGACTGAGATGGCAACCGACCGCCAGTCAAATCGGCAACCAAGCGATCGCTATTCGTGTTACGGATAGCTATGGCGGCTATAGCATTCAAGAATTTACGCTGAAAGTGAATGCGATTAATAGCGCTCCCAATATCCTATCGACACCAATTACCAAAGCAGGACAGGGACAACTCTATACCTATGATGTCGTGGCAACGGATGTTGAGAATGATGGAATTCGCTACAGCTTGATTAGCGCTCCAACGGGTATGACCATTGATGCTGATACTGGACATATTGCATGGACACCTAGTCTCAGTACTACAGGTAGTTACAATGTGCAGGTGCAAGCCACTGACAGTCGAGGTGTATTCAATACCCAAACCTATAAATTGGAGGTAATTGCTAAGTCCAGCGCTGCTAATCCGATTAATCATGCACCGATTATTAGTTCTCAACCGAAGTTCTTAGCGGATACTAATAGTCGCTATGAATATCAAGTTAGCGCCAGTGACCCTGATGTAGGCGATCGCCTCACCTATCAACTGCTGAGTAATGGTGGTGCGACTGGAATTGCGATCGACTCCAGTACGGGACTAGTGACATGGAACAGTCCTAACGCGGGAACTTACAGGGTGGTGATTGGAGCCGTTGATGAGGGCGGATTAGGAGCAGCGCAAGGATTTACACTGACGGCTCGGGCGAATCAATTGCCAATTATTAGTTCCGATCCGCCTCCAACAAGGGCGGTTCCGAATGTTGCCTATGTCTATGATGTCAAAGCCAGTGATCCCGATGGCGGTAGATTACAATATCGTCTTGATCCGACTTCCCTTGCTTTGGGGATTACTATGGATGAGTTGGGTAGATTACGCTGGACTCCTACTGCTTCTCAAGTTGGTAATCATCCTGTGACGATCGCGATAACTGATGAGTCGGGTGGGGTGAGTACGCAGAACTTTAGTATCAATGTTCAAGCTGACACTTCTGCGCCCACGGTGAAGTTGACCTATGCGGGTTTAATTCCTGCGGAGAAAGGTTCTACGATTACTTTCCAAGTCCAAGCTACTGATGATGTGAAGGTTGCGGATTTGCAGCTTTTAGTTGATGGTGAGGCGGTTGTCCTCGATCCCAATGGTTTGGCTACGGTGGTATTAAACAAACTGGGCAATATCCAAATCATTGCCAGAGCGATCGACTTAGCGGGGAATGTGGGACAAGATACATCGGTATCGATTCCTGTTTATGATCCTACGGCTCCTGCGAATGCGCCTGAGGTTAGTTTTGATTTGACGGGGTTGAGCGATAATGTCATTCGTAGCTTTGCGGATATCAAAGGTTCGGTCACCGATCCTGATAACAATCTGCTGTCCTATGTGGTGGATGTTGCTCCTGTGGGTACGGAGGATTGGACTACTATTTTTACGGGTAATCGGGAAGTAAATGCGGGTGGTGTTCTTGGTAAGTTTGACCCCAGTATTATTGCTGATGATAGTTATCGTATCCGTTTAACGGCGACCGATACTAGTGGGTTGTCTAGTGCGATCGAGGATCTGGTCGATGTTTCCAGTCAAGGTTTGAAGTTGGGTAATTTCACTTTGTCCTTTACTGACCTTTCGATTCCGATCGCGGGTATTCCGATTAATGTGACGCGGACTTATGATTCTTTGAATGCAAGGACTAAGGATGATTTTGGTTATGGTTGGCGGTTGGAGTTTCGGGATACGGATTTAAGGACGAGTTTGGGCAAGGATGAGGTCTATGAGGAGTTGGGTTATCGGACTCTGGCATTTAAGGAGGGGACGAAGGTGTTTATTACGCTGCCTGGTGGTAAGCGGGAGACTTTTACCTTTCAGCCGAAGCAGGTGAGGCAGATTGATGGGCTGCCTTTGGGTATGTTTGCTAGTTACTTTTATACGCCTGAGTTTGTCTCGGAGAAGGGTAGCACTAATAAGCTTTCGGTGCAGCAGGCTTATATTACGCCTGGTAATGGTTCTAACAAGTTTTATGGTTTTCAGGGTAGTCCTTATAATCCTGCGGATGTGATTTTTGGTAATCGCTATTTCTTGACGACGAAGGAGGGGATTGTCTATGAGATTGATGCGTCTACGGGTGATCTGGTGACGGTGTCTAATCCTAATGGCAATAAGCTGTCGTTTTCCGATGCGGGGATTACTGCTTCGACTTCGCTCAGCACAGGTAGTGATACGGTGAGTATTGCTTTTGCTCGTGATGCTCAGGGTAAGATTACGACCGTTACTGATCCTTTGGGGCAGGTGGTGCAGTATCAGTATGATGCTAAGGGCGATCTGGTTGGGGTGACGGATCGGGAGAATAATACGACTCTGTTTAAGTATGCTCAGCCGTCTCGTGACCATTTCTTGACGGAGGTAGTTGATCCCCTTGGTAGGTCTGGGGTGAAGAATGAGTATGACGCGCAGGGGCGTTTGAAGTATATCTATGATGTCAATGGCAATCCCGTAGAGATGGCTTATGACCCTAATACTTCCAAACAGACTGTTACAGATGCAAGAGGATACTCCACTACTTATATTTACGATAATCGTGGCAATGTTCTCACCGAAATTGATGCTAAAGGAGGTGTAACCACACGCACCTATGATGACGATAATAATTTACTCAGTGAAACCGATGCTGACGGCGTTACGAATACTTACACCTATGATGCCAATCGCAACCTCCTAACCAGCACCGATGGTGATGGCAATACCACACGCATGACTTATGACGGCAGCGGTCGAGTTACCAGTGTCGTATCTCCCACGGGCTTAAGTACAAATGCTAAATATGATAGTCGCGGCAATTTAGTAGAAAGTATCGATACAGATGGTTTGAAAACTACCTATATCTACAACGCACGCGGACAATTGCGCTTCCAAACCGCACCCGATGGACAGGTCACAGAATATAACTACGATCAATATGGCAACCCTAATGTCATGGTTGATAGTCGGGGTAATAAGGTTGAAGCTAACTACGACCTCAACGGTAGGATGTCAAGCGCCACCACTACCTTTAATCTGAATGGTCAAACTTACACATTAGGAACGGAGTACGACTACGACGAAAATGGGCGCACGATCGCTAGTCGAACTTCTCGCGGTACAAGTCAATCGATGACTTACGATGCCCTCGGACGGGTGAAGTCAATGACCGATGAGTTTGGTAATGTTACTTCCTTTAACTATGACTTACAGGGAACTCTATCTGGAAATACTGCATCAACAATAGGTTCAGTAGTGACGCGCATTGATGAAATCATTCAACCAGACAATACGCCCAACAATAGCGGCGACAATCCTAAGATTATTAGGAAGTACGACCAGAACAATAATCTGATTGCCGAAATCTCACCCACAGGTTTAGAAACCCGCTATGTCTACGATGAATTAGGGCGCTTAATCGAAACGATCGCTCCTGATACTACTCCTGATAATTGGAATGATAATCCACGCCTTAAGACTAGTTATTCATTGGGAAGTCGCGTCAAAACTCAAAGCGATATTTTTGGCAATGATCAGAAGTATTTCTATAACAATATTGGGCAACTGATTAACTATCAGGATGTGCTTGGTAATGCTACAACCTATACCTACAATGAGGGTGGACAAATCGAGACCGCTACCGATCCCCGAAATCGCCTTACCAGATATGTCTATGATGACAAAGCTAGAGTTACGGAAGTGATTTACTTTGATAACTCTTCCTATAAGCTGACCTATGATGAATTGGGAAGAGTGAAGACGGAAACTAACGAACTCAATCAAACGACAACCTACGAATATGACGCTTATGGTCAAGTCAAAGCGGTGATTAGCGCCGATCTCTCTCGCACTGAGTTTGAGTACGATCGCCGTCGCAATTTAGTTAAAGTTACCGATGCCTTGGGACGCAGCACTAATTACAAATACGATCAGTATGGACAACAAGTCGAAACCCAGTTTGCAAATAGCGATAAGGTATTACGCAACTATGACCAGTTCGGTCGGGTAACGCAGGTGACGGATGAGAACTCCTATAGCACCAATTACAGCTATAACAATCTCAGCCAACTGACGGAAATTATCCAAGCTAATCAAGCTAAGACTACATATACCTATGATAATTTAGCAAGGCTAACGGCGGTTACGGATGCTAATCAAAATGTGACTAATTATGAATACGATGCTTTCTATCGCCAAACTGCAACGATTTTGCCGATGGGTCAGCGCAATCTGACGGTTTACGATAAGTTTGGACAAACTGTCAAAACCACTGATTTTAATGGCGATAGTATTAATTATGCCTATGATGCGATCGGGCGGTTAGCAAATAAAACTTTTACTGATTCTAGGGTGGTTTCCTATACCTATGATGCGGTGACTTCGCAATTAAAGACGGTCACTGATGGACGTGGTGTAACCAGCTATAGTTACGACCAACGCGATCGCCTCAAAACGATGCTCACGCCAGACCAAAAGTCAGTGACCTATGGTTATGACTTGTTGGATAACGTTACTTCGTTAACGACTCAAGCTTCGACAACCAACTATAGTTATGACTCTCTCAATCGTCTGGATAAGGTGAAGGATGGAACTCGTCTGTTGGCTGATTATGATTATGATTTTGTTGGTAATCTCTCCCAAATTAAGCTGGCTGATGGTTCGGTGGAGTCGCGGCAATATGATGTCAGAAATCGTCTGACTCAGATAACCACCAAGAATGTTACTGGCACTGTTTTCTCTGGCTTTAGCTATACTCTCGATGGTGTGGGTAATCGCACGCAGGTGGTGGAGAATAATGGTCGAACTGTGGATTATTTCTATGATGTGGTCAATCGCTTGACGCAGGAGAAGATTACGGATGCGGCTGTGGGCGATCGCACGATTGGCTACAATTACGATCTTGTGAGCAATCGCTTGAGCAAGACGGATACGCTGGAGGGTTTGACCACCTATGCCTATGATGCGAATAATCGACTGACGAATACTACGGCTGGAACCAAGGTTACGAATTTCTCCTATGACAATAATGGTTCGCTGAAGTTACGGAGTGATGGGACTAAATCTACGGTCTATGATTGGATTAATGATGGTGAGAATCGCTTGATTGGGGTAAATACGAACAATGCTGGTATTACTTCGCAGTCTAGTTTTGTTTATGATGCTTTTGGCAATAGGGTGTCCAGTACTACGGATGGAGTCAAGACTAATTATTTGGCGGCTTCTATTTGGGATTTGCCTGAGGTGTTGATGGAGTATGACGATAACGATAATATCTTAACGGATTATACTCAGGGTATTGGTTTAGTCAGGTCACGGCATGATGGGCTTGAAGGGTTCTATCATACGGATGCTTTGGGTTCGACTAGGGTGGTGACGGATAATGTTGGTTTAATTACTGACCGTTATACCTATGATGCTTTTGGGGTGTTGCTGGATCAATCTGGTACTTTTGGTAATTCTTCGCAGTTTGCGGGTGAGCAGAGGGATAGTGCAACTGGTTTGGATTATCTCAGGGCTAGGTATTATGACCCGCTTTTAGGGCGGTTTGTCTCAAAGGATGCTTTTGGTGGGGTGATTGAGCGTCCTATGAGTCAGAATAGTTATCTTTATGCGGATGCGAATCCTGTTAATAATACTGATCCTTCAGGTTATTTTACGATGGGGGATGTATCGGCTACTTTGAGTGTGTTATCGACTTTGGCGGCGAGTGGTGGTGTTGGTTTTGGTGTTGGCTATATTGGTGCGGCGGCGGCAACTGGTGCTAGTGGTGAACAAATCTTAGGTTTGTTTGGCGAATGGGGTGCTGGTTTTGCGAGTGGTGTATCGGGTGGTTTGTTAACTGATATCTATGAGGCTGCTTCTGGTAAGAAGATTGAACCGAAACATTCTGCTTTATTCAATGCAGGTAACATTACGGGTATCGGTGTATCGTTCTTGGGCGGCAACATGGGCTAGTACTGCAATTGGTTCTTTGAAGTGGGTTGGTGTATCTGTAGGTGCTGTAGAGACGGGGCTAAATGTCTATGGTGCTGGCAAGGCGACTAAAAATCTTTACGATAGTTATCAGGACAATGGCAAGTTTGAATTTGAAGATACTTTGAATCTATTAGCTTATGTACCTTTTGCTGGTTCGCTCCTAGGTATTAAACAGTTCCTTTCAGCGAGTAGGGCAGTTAAGGGTAGTACTGAAGGAGCTGATAGCATCCTAAAAACTGCTGGAAATACAGAAATTAAGGGTGGAAATTGCTTTGTTGCTGGTACAGAGATTCTCACGACTGAGGGTATTAAAAATATTGAGGATATTCAGGTTGGTGATTGGGTAATTGCTGACGACCCAACTACAGTTGGAGAGATTGAAGCAAAGCAGGTGTTAGATACGTTTGTCAGACACACTACTGCTTTAGTTGATATCTACATTGATGGTGAGGTGATCTCAACTACAGGTGAGCATCCCTTCTGGACTCCCGATCTTGGTTGGGTTGAGGCAAAAGATCTCCATGTTGGAAGTCTATTACAAACTGAAGATGGTAGAATCATTGATGTCGATGGTGTTGATAAGCGTGAAGGTGACTTCATTGTCTATAATTTCAAGGTAGAGGGATTTCACACTTACTTTGTATCTGAACTAGGGATTCTAGTTCATAATATTTGTGTTTACACTACCACAAATAGTCGAGTCAATTTAAATCGCCCTGAAGGCACGTTCGTTACACTAGAAAATATTACAGATCCTCAAACATTGTATGAACATATAAGGCGCAATGTACCACCTACTAGTAGAAGATCTGGACAAGGCTTTCTTGACTTTGTAACTGCAATCGATGTTCCAGAAAATGCGTTGTTACCCGATCCACATCGTTTAACAGGACCTACAAGATTTATTCCTCCCAATACAGATGGAGCCAGAATTACTAATGTATGGAATGTTACAGAACCAGTTATCGGAGAACCGCCAATAATCACATTACTAAATGAGTAAATGATATACTTAATAATCATGAAAGAAATAATAAGAAACGTTAAACAAACTATAGAACAAAAAAAAATTCTTTGGGCTTACCCCATCACAAAGAAACTCGAAAACTATCACCACAACTTAGCAGTTCAATGGGCAATAGAATGTATAAAAATATATTCATCTGAGATCAAGCCTAACAAGTTATCCCAACTTAACCGATATATTCAAGAAGCAATAGATTCACAGAATATTTTATCCTCATTAGAGTCTGATGAAATCATTCGAGAGATATGGTACATACCAGAAAGAGATGATTTTCAAGCTGCCGTATCTCGACTATGGGGGGCTATATCAGCTTTTAAAAAAGGAGATGAACATGGTGGTATTATGGAAGCCACTATGAGTATTGAATTACTATTACCTAATATATCTGATCATCGTTTATTAGATCGATATCTAGAAGTTGCTGTAAACATTTGTGAGGAATACGAATCGCAAAGCTAGGTATGCGAGTAACTTAAAAATCAGAGAATAAACAGCAATAAAAGTAGTTTAGGTTGCTCCATTGGAAGTATTTTAGTAAGTGCAAATGTTCTATCTGTTGGAGCTTCTTATCTAATAGGAGCAGCTAGCAGTCCCGAAGACTTATTGAATTTTGCCGACCAGTGGGTAGCAGGTTTTGCTCACGCAGTCTCTTTCGGACAAACAACCAGATACCGCAACTGGGCCTATGGAGAAGTAGCCAATCAAAATCATCAAGGATTCCTTTGGAATATGGGAATGCTGTCAGGGATTAGTGTCAGTTTCTTGACAGGATTACGAGTTGTACAAACCTTGAAATTTGGAATGGGAACAGCCCAGTGGTTAGCTGTAGCTCATACTGCTGGTAGCACCTTCACTGCCGCTTATGATGCTGGTAGTCGAGTTCGCGAGAAGGGATTAAGCGGTTTAGAGTGGCAAGATACATTCCTACTATTACCATTTATTCCTTACGCTGCATCTGCCGCTAAGACTTTTATTGCTAATGCCAAAGCAGTTAATGGCAGCCTCAAAAACTGGGGGCAGATGAAGGTCGGTAGTTCGGCTAAGCCTGTAGGAAAGCCAGTAACAGGCGAATGCTTTGTTGCTGGTACAGAGATTCTCACCACAGAGGGTATTAAAAATATTGAGGATATTAAGGTCGGAGACTGGGTAATTGCTGACGATCCAAATACAGTCGGAGAAATTGAAGCGAAGCAAGTTCTTGATGCCTTTGTGCGTCATACCAATAAGCTAGTTGACCTATATATCGATGGTGAACTCATCTCAACTACTGAAGAACATCCTTTCTGGACTCCAGATCGCGGTTGGGTTGAGGCAAAAGATCTCCATGTTGGAAGTTTGCTGCAAACTGAAGATGGCAGAATCATCGATGTTGATAGTGTTGATAAGCGTGAAGGTGACTTCACTGTTTACAACTTCAAGGTTGAAGGCTTCCATACTTACTTCGTCTCCGATTTAGGTATTCTCGTTCATAATGCTTTTTGCTTTGACGGAATTACACCTGAGAGCGTTCTACAGGGGATGAGCAACAGTAATCTCAAGCACTCAAAAAAACATTTGTCAGAATTTCAGAGTCTTGATCCAAACATTACTGAAAATTCATTACGAGAACTTGGAGCAAGCATTGTCAAACCTGAAAATCTAATTAGCGGCGCAGGAGCATCACAAAAAGTTTTTGAACAAGTCGTTGATATAGGTGGAGTATCGACGCGAATTAGAGTAGCATTAAATGAACTGAATAAGCTTCATAGTGTTCATATTCGATATTAAGTGCAATGTTATGAGATACATAGAATGGAATCTTGATATAGAAGAAGGAGCAAATTTATATGATCCAATAGGGAACATGAAAATTTCAGGTGATGAAGGAGATCTCGCAGAAGAGTACACATATCTCGATGCTTTTTTTGAGGCTTTTGTAGAAGGGATTGAACGTATGAAATTAGAAGACGTTGTTAGAGTAGATCCTCTTATTGAATCCAACGATATTGTATTTTATTGCAAGGGTAGCCTACTTAAAATACAGTATGGTACTCAACAAACTACTATTCTAAATAAGCTCCAATTCATAGAAGAAATTCAAAAAGCAGTTATAGATTTAGTAAAGATACTGGATGAGTTTGCAGAAAAATCCAAGCAGCCAAAGCGCTCATTGATTAAGTTGAGAGCATTTTCTCAGAGATTAATTTGAATTTAACACGAAGAAATATGCGTCTACTAAAAGCCGAAGAAGCATCATTGATAAAAGCTCTACTTATGACAAACTCTAAGATTGCTGAAATAATCGTGCCAACGCTAGATACCACATTTGTTGAAAATATGGACGATGGTGGCATGGGCAGTCTTCTTTTCATATCCTGTACCGATGATTCAAATAGAAAGCTTGGCAAAACATTGGCTGAAGCCGAGTTTCTGGATGAAGATCAAGTTCCTGTATGTATTCAATTAAATTTAGATAATCACAATCAACTGTTTGAGCTTGATGTTTGGAAAGTTGATTACTCTCCTGTGTCTAGATGTCCAGAGTTAGAAAAAATTGTGATTAAAGAGATTATCTAAACGCTAATAATAATGTCCAGTGAATATCAATATAAATGAATTTGAACCAAAGTTTTTAGCTCTTATTAAATCACTTCTGGTACATGAGGTATCTATAGATCAATTCTGCGATGATTTCACAGATCTGTGGATAGAATTTAGAGATAAAACATCCAACGAGGCACGTCAAACTTGGGATGAGCGATATGATATCAAGCTTATTGAATCTCGCCTTCGTGGTGAGATCACTCCTGATGATTTCAGTAAGCAGTTTCGTGAATTATGCGGACTTACTGAGGAGATTAGTCATTTTTGTGACTTGGTGGATCCTATCCATAGTATGTGCAGTGCGTATAATCCTCTACCCAAAAGCGACTGGGAGATTAATGAAGATCAACTGAGAGCAGAAGTTGAGGCAAGCCTTACGAATTATGAGAATAGTTAGTAGATTAGTTGAATTTTGCCGATCGCTGGGTAGCGGATTTTGCTCACGCAGTCTCTTTCGAGTTTTGTAATTGTAGAGGCGATCAGAGATTTATAAGATGATGTTTTAGGTGATCAATGTTTTTTCAGGTTTAGTAGCGATCGCTTTTTCATTTGAGGGCTATCAGGGATTTCGAGATGATGTTTGAAGCGATCGGGAATGTCTTGTTTGGTGCTTGGTAGCGATCGCTTTTTGGGTTTTGTAATTGTAGAAGCAATCGGAGATTTTTGGATGATGTTTTAGACGATCGGGAATTTCTCGTTTGATAGCGATTGGGAATAAGCGATTAGGAGACGAATGGTGTTTTTTTGTTTGATAGCGATCGCCTGTTGGTTTTTTTAGTTGTAAAGGCGATCGGAGATTTTTGGATGATGTTTTAGGTGATCGGGAGTTTATCGTTGGATGGAGATCGCTTTCTAGCCATGAGTAGGCGATCGATGTTTTTTTAGATTTAGTAGCGATCGCTTTTTCATTTGAGGGATTTCGAGATGATGTTTTAGGCGATCGAGAATGTCTTGTTTGATAGCGATCTGTAAAGGCGATCAGAGAATTGAGGTAATGTTTTAGGCGATCGGGAATATCTGGTTTGATAGCGATCGCTTGTTGGGTTTTGTAGTTGTGAAGGCGATCGGGAATTTTAGATGTTTTAGGCGATCCACTTAAATTTCATCAGTATCAATCCCCATTGCTTTGAGCATTTCAGCAAGACGTTGGGCTTTTTGCTCAGCCTGCTGTTGAGCTAAAGTTGCTTGAGTAGCGATCGCCTCGGCTTCTTGTTTAGCCAGACGTTCTTGGGTAGCGATCGCCTCGGCTTCTTGTTTAGCCAGACGTTCTTGGGTAGCGATCGCCTCAGCTTCTTGTTTAGCCAGACGTTCTTGGAGTTTTTCATTACGTTCTTGAGCAGCGATCGCTTCGGCTTCTTGTTTAGCCAGCCGTTCCTGCTCAGCGATCGCCTCCGCCTGATGTTGTGCAGCCTCAGCCTCACGCCTAGCTTGTTGCTCATACAATCTCTCCAACTCAGCGATCTCTCGATCATGTTCCGCCTCAGCATAAGAGCGCAAAATCTGATTAGAAATCGAGTCAAAGAAACGAAAGTTCAAATTTGGATACAAATGTAAATCCAAACCTAATACATCACTGTGAAGAGATAAAGTACCATCAGGTAAAATCGAAGAAGCGATCGCAACATACTCACCATTTTCTAAACGCACACCATTTAACGAACTAGGATCGTATTGAAAATATTCCTTTACACCTAGATATTTATAAATTAATGGATTCTGTTTCCGATCTTTTGTCCTCGTTCCTTTGGAAATCACTTCCAAAACAAAATCGGGTGCTTTGCCACCATCTTCCCCTATCGTATAACTAACCCGATCTTCGTTGCTCATCCCAAAAACAACAAAAATATCGGGTGCAACTCTTTTCTCTGCTAAATCTTGCTCGTAGCGAATAAACAAATTTCCCGAAACATAGACGTTTTCTTCTTTATCAAACCGAAGTTTTAAGGCTTCAGTGGCATAGCTTAAATTTCGACGCTGGATATCGCCTTCGGGCATTGGCTCAAAGTCCTCATCAGGCAGTTCTATTTTTGTAATTAGCTTGCGATTACCCGAAATTGTCATAACGGCACTCCAAGTCAGATCTATGGTTTAAATTAACACATTTGCAAACATACTTGTTTATCCGCGAATCACGATAATCTCTGACCCTGCGGGACTGATGACATTTTCGGTAGTAGTGCGATCGCTTATCGGTGGCAACCCAGATCGGCGATCGAATGTGAAGGAGATCGCTTAAGGTTGAAACTTATTAAAATTCCTTATTTTGCAATGAAGCCCTTGTTTATCCACGAATCACGATAATCTCTCGACCTGCGGGACTGATGACATTTTCGGTAGTGCGATCGCTTAGCGGCGGCAAACCAGAACGGCGATCGAATGTAAAGGCGATCGCTTATGGTTGAACTTATTAGAATTCCTTATTTTGCAGTGAAGCCCTTATTTATCCACGAATCACGATAATCTCTCGACCTGCGGGACTGATGACATTTTCGGTGGTGGTGCGATCGCTAATCGGCCGCAACCCAGAACGGCGATCGAATATCACCAACCAACCCGTATCCAAACTCAAACCTGACAAATACTTATCGATCTGCGGCAAACCTTCCTTAAACGGATCGGGTCTTTTATCAGCCCATACCTTCAACTCCATCGCCAAAGTTTGCTTGCCATAGCGCAAACAAATATCCATCTTGCCCGAACCGATCGCATATTCCCTTTCCAACGTGCCATTACCATTAACCACTCGATGCAGAAATGCCATCATCACCAGATGGGGCGCAATTTCAGGATAGTTGGCACTCTTGAATAATGGCTCACCATGTTGTCGCCAGAATTTAAGAAAAGCATCAAGCAGGACTTGAGCATTGAGACTTCCATCAGGATTCAGCCAACTAGGTTGAATCATTGGCAGACTATCCTGCACTCCTTGAGATAAAACCCTAGGAATCACTTCTTGATAAATTGGATTAGCAATCTTTAACCCACCTTCCTGACTTCGCACCACTAAACCCAAATCTAACAAATAGCGGCGATCGTCATCTGGAGTATCTCCTAGCTCTAATCCAGATAAAATTGGTTGAATTATGGCTCTAACTCTATCTTCTCTCAGTCTCTCGGCAAGGCTATCCAGATGCGTATCTTGTCTCTTAATTAGTATTTCCTTCGCTTGATTCACCAACTCCGCCGTAATCGGAATTGCAGGATCTTTCGTAATATATTCAACAATTTCCTTGGCGATCGCATTCACCAACCAAGGCTGACCTTGTGTCAAATGAAAAGCTAAATCAACTGCCTCGGGCGTAAATATTTGTCCCGTGGCTTCTGTATGTTGCTTATAAAGCCTATTAACATCCTCCAAAGTAAAGTTACTCAAAGTAAAAGATTGAACTTTGATATTAAATGGACTAGAAGATTGTAGGCGAGTGCTCCCTCCTGATGCATATTTATAATCCCTCACATCTCTCATCCCAATCAAGGCAAGAGACTGAGGAAATCCCTTCGGACGATTGGGATAACCAGAACGAAACTGTCTTAGCACCGAAATTAAAGTTTCGTCACTTAAAGCATCAATTTCATCTACAAAAATAACTAGAGGCAAAACCGATGCCATTGACCATGCCTGTAAAACCGTTTGCAAGTCAAGTTGACTAACACCTGTTTCCTGCTGAATTTGTGAGGGGTTCGGTAATGGCAACTGCAAGAAACGAACTTGATTCCACCAACTATTTAAAATACTATTCTGCGCTAACTGGGGATCATGGGGAAATGCAGCTCCTACTTCAACCGATAACATCACTGCAACGTATTGACCACTCTCAGTCAAGTCTTTGGCGAGGTCGATCATCGCTGTACTTTTACCCGTCTGCCTTGGCGCATGGATTACAAAGTAGTTACGCTGAGCAATCAAGTCCACAAACGCAGGTAAGCGTTCCGTCGCTGACAACATATAATGAATGTCAGCCTGACAAGGACCAGCAGTATTAAACCATTTTTTCATAACGACAGCTAACTAACAGGCAGACACCCTTTAATATATCGCAACGCGCCAAGCAAAGCCCTCAAACGTTGAGAATACGTTAACAAAACTCACTGGTAACAATATGCCGCCGCCGTGCACTACCCACTCTAAACTGGTTCCTAAAAAAATTCAGAGGCTTTGAGATAGCTGATATCTAGAATCTTCTTCCAATACGGGTATGACAACGATTCGTGCAATTTTGTATAATGAATACTTTTTTTCTATCTTTAGGGCGGCTCAAACCCGCATTCTTACGTTCTAAGATTCTCAATCAAGGCTGCAAAAAGTAAATCACTAAAAACATTACTATATCTACATCTTAAGCCTGTCGTGATACAGTTTTACACGAATCGTTGCCAGACCCGCTTTACATTTGATCGCCGTTCTGGTTTGCCGCCTCTTAGCGATCGCACTACTACCGAAAATGTTATCTGTCCCGCAGGTCGAGAGATTATCGTGATTCGCGGATAAACAAGGGCTTTACTGCAAAATAAGGAATTCTAATAAGTTTCAAACCAGAACGGCGATCGCCTTTACATTCGATCGCCGTTCTGGTTTGCCGCCGCTAAGCGATCGCACCACCACCGAAAATGTTATCAGTCCCGCAGGTCGAGAGATTATCGTGATTCGCGGATAAACAAGGGCTTCACTGCAAAATAAGGAATTTTAATAAGTTTCAACTTTAAGCGATCGCCTTTACATTCGATCGCGTTCTGGTTTGCCGCCGCTAAGCGATCGCACTACCACCGAAAATGTCATCAGTCCCGCAGGTCGAGAGATTGTCGTTATTCGCGGATAAACAAGGGCTTCACTGCAAAATAAGGAATTTTAATAAGTTTCAA
>JBAXTW010000011.1:0-58841 GCA_037129985.1 Pseudanabaena sp. ELA645
CGCCATCGTACAGCCCCTCGATCTGCTCGATAAATGACTGCTTCATGGTATCGAAATCAATATGTAGCAAGGTCGGCAACTTGGTAGTTGGTCCAATCGAACCCGCCACAAAACGCGGTTTTTCGGGTGTCGAAAATTCAGCAGCTACGGATTTGGCTAACTCAGTCGCCTTTTTACTGAGTTCATAAGCCATATGCCCAAGATCGTACTCATTCAAAACGATCGATGTCCCCCCAAAGGTATCAGTCTCGATCACATCGGCTCCCGCTGCCAAAAAATCACGATGCACTGTTGCTACTGCTTCAGGTTTTGTGATCACCAGATACTCGTTGCAACCTTCGTACTCCGCGCCACCAAAGTCTTCGGCGGTAAGGTTTTGTATCTGCAAGTTTGTACCCATCGCACCATCAAATACAATGACGGGGCGATCGCTGCTGTGAAGACGTTCCAGAAACAGACTGGTCATTTGATATATACCCTAGGCGAACAAAGCTAATCTAGCAGCTTATTATATCAAATTATATCGAACTGGACGTTTTTACATTAGAGCGATACATTAAAGAAGAATTAAGGGAGTTCACAAGCCGATCGCCTTTTGTCATCATCAAGCGCGATCGCAAAACACTCTTAGTATTCTCGAATGATAAATACTGGTGTACTGGACTTAGATTGATTTTGCTTTTGGATACGAATTAGGCGATCGCTTCCTCTTGCTCGTATTGATAAGAGGCGATCTCGCGATCGATTTCTTCTTGATGTGTAGTGTAATAGAATCGGGCGTTGCTCAAGTCATCTGTGGTCAATGATGGGAAGTTGCGTAAAAGTTCTGGGGTATCGGCTCCTTGTTGTTGGAGTGAGATGATTGTCCAAATGGGGATGCGGGTATTGCGGATTCTTGCATGACCTCCACATACGATGATGGTTTTCTGGATTGCGCGAGATTTTAGTTTTTCTTGCAATAGGGCATATTCATCTGGTGCGAGGGATTCGATGACTTGGGCTAAGGATTCTACTAGTTTTGTATTTATTGCTTTACAAATCTCGATAGATTTCACGGCGATGTCCTATGCGTCTCAAGTTGATGATTTGGCTGCTGTCGTCAATATCATACAAAACGCGATAGTCTCCAATTCTCAATCGAAAGCCTTGTCCTCCTTTCATTTGTAATGAGTTGGCGGGTTTAGGTTCTTCTTGTAACTGCACTAAGGCTTTTAAAATCCGTTGTTTAGGTTCCTGTGGTAATGCGTTCAGTTGCTTCTGCACAGTTTTTGGTAAGTTGACTTGATAACTCATGACATTTACTATGCTTCAGTTGCTAGGAAATGATCTAGGGTTACAAAATCACCATTGGCAAGTTCTGGGTCTGTTTCTTCAACTGCTTGCTGATAGCCCTTCCAGCAGAGAAATTCATCCATTTCTTCGAGTAACTTTTGATATGCAGTAATTTCGAGGATAACGGCTATGCGATCGCCTTGAGCATTAGTAATATATTGTTCTTGGAGTTGCAGCATAGGTTTAAGTGCCGATAAATTATCTATGAGTTGCCATTATTATAAGCTTTACTCGTTTAGGGGCGATCGCCTTTTGTCATCATCAAGCGCGATCGCTAACAGAGCATTGCAGACAAAAATCATCGCCTCAAACATCAAAAGTTGAGTAAGATGGAAAAGGTGATCTCTATCTCATCAGCAAGGCGATCGTACCTAGCAACTACTTCAAAATTATCCAAAACCAGCAAGATAAAGTTAAAATAGCACATGAAATTCTAGTGCGAAAAAATCAGTAGTAGTGAGAAGAAATCATAATTTCATGAAAAAATATTTTTCAGATGTGTTGAGACAAAATCACAAGCTGATGCAGAAACATTTTGGGGTCTTTTCATTACTACTAATTGCAGGTTTTGCGCTAGTGTTGTGGATTATATATTGGGGTGTTCAAGTTACTAATAACTATGCAAATCTCCAAAATGGGAAAGAGAAATTTGAAGCGTCGCTAGAAATTAGCAAGGCAATTATTGGTGGGGTCGGAACATCAGCAACAATAGTAGGTGGAGTTTTTCTATTCCTAAATTTTGGGGTAGCGAATCAAAATCTTGAGCAAGTAAAAAGAAAAAATGATTTAGATGAAAAAAAGTCTACAAAAGATATCGAAATTGCAGAATCACGATTGACTACTGATCGGTTTTCTAAAGCCGTTGAACAGTTAGTAACCAATAATAATATAACAGTTGTACTATCAGGTATCTATACTTTGTCAAAAATTGCGAGAGATTCTCCTGAATATCATTGGATAGTAATGAAAGTTTTAGCTTCCTTCATTAGAGGAACACCTCTTGAACCCGTTCCACGTGACTCTGCTAATTCAGATAGTTATCAAAAAGTTCGTCTTACTATTCAAGAGGCAATAACAGCTATTGCTCAACGCAATTATAGACAAGATGTGATTGGTGAGACTTTAGATCTTAGTGGTAGCTTGTTTTTACGAGCAAATTTAGTTAAAGCAAATTTTAGCGGGATGAATCTAAGAGAAGCTAATTTTAGTCACACAAATCTTGAGGGTGTAGATTTTAGTGGATCGAATTTGGAGAGAGCTATTTTTTATGACTCAGATTTGAGTAGTGCCATTTTGGAAGATGCTAAATTGAATGACGCTAAATATTGCAGTAAGACAAAGTTTCCAGCCAACTTTGATCCAGATGCAGTAGGAATGGAAAACCAATAAATTTTTAATTAAAAGAACCAAAAATGAAAATATTTTGACAGTAGATAAGTTTATTTTTGAAGAATAGTAATACCCTGTGAACTCAATTTCGCAAATGCTTCATTATAGCTACGAGCAGTAATATTAAACTGCTTCCGAATTGCTGGAAGCCCGATCTCTTTCAGTTCCGATTCTGTAAATTCAACAGTTTGATCATCGCTTGATTCATCAGCTTCATCATCAACCAGATCATCATCTGTTTCAATATCTGGATTACTAGAAAATGAGTCTAAACCTAGTTTCTGATCAAATTCTGCAAATTCGCTTTCATCAATAACAATAGCTACCTCTTCCCCAATTTGATTGAGACGCAGATCGAAACTGGCTAAAGCTTTTGCCTCTTCTATCGCTTTCTTCTCTTCTGGAGAAAAATAAATTTGATCGCCATGCTTGCGAATATTCTCTTCAGAGATCGCATAAAGTTTATTAAACTCGGCTAAATCTTGAGCTTTCTGATGTCTGGCGTTATACAGAGCCACCATCTGATTGTAACTATCAAAAGACATTACCCCCTTCACCGCACGTTTACGAGTTGGAAAAGCTACCGTAAATTTCACTCGATCTGCAACCTTGCGAGATCGCTGACGTGATTTTAACTTGCCTCGTTTAGTTGTGTAAAACTCTGCATAAGATTCAGTACGATAGAGGATTTTATCTGTTCTCAATCCGATATTTATACTATCTTGTCTATCAGTTACTTTAACAATATAGGAATTAAAAGAAATAGAATCACCAATTGCGTTTGCAGTGTCAAAACTGAATGAATGAAAACTATGGGCAGCATTAGTTAGCCTAATCCGTTCATTTGTAACATTTGACTTTGCCTTACGGATACCTTCAGCAATATTGAACTTTATTCTTTCCTCTTGTGCTTCAATCGAATCATCTGTTTTGCGCTGTAATATGTAAATAGACGTGCCAACACCACCAACAGCTAAGCCACCACCAAGGATCTTGAGCATACTTTGAGAAGTAGCGAACAAAGTAAATAGACCAATCCCAATCGCGACAACTGAACCAACTAAATAATTTGTCTTTATATTGGAAGGAACTGTTTTTGCAAGTTGAGCATTATATTCAGGGATACGTTTGAAAGAAAGTTCAATTGTATTCACATCAACCATATTCATTTATTTATACCGCTACATCTTAATTTTATCAGTATTAGTTATCTCACTTGTTTTCTCTCAAACAAAAAGAGTGATCGCCCTAATACTTATTCTCAAAATACTCACCACTACTTTCAGGAAGCTTGATCCGCCTATGCGTGATAAAAATATTGGTATCAAAGGTTAGTTTTGGCATTCGTAATCTGATGATGAGAATCGTAGACCTTATCCCAAACATTTTCCAAAAGCTGATTAGCTTTTCTAATCAATTCCAACTTCTCCTTACGGCTTAAGTTCTTTTTCCGAGAAAGATTTTTAGCGCCAGCAGATTTCTTACTAGTACTACTTGTTTTTTCTTGACTAACTTTTTTAGCTACAGCCATATTAGTACTCAGCCTCAAATCAACATCATCTAGGATTATAGACTATAAAATAAAGATGATTTAACCTATTGAAAAAAATATGGCTGAAACCGTTACTTTACAAATACCAGAAGCATTGTATCAACGTCTAGCGATCGCGGATGGAGCAACAAGAGCGATCGCTAGAAGACATAATTTTACAAGCCTTACAAATTGGCAGCCCCCCAACACGGAAAGATGTACCGAAGAATTTCATACTGACTTTGCCAGCTTAGATCGACTTAATGACGATTCACTATGGCAAATTGCCCGTAGCAAAAAATCTCAATTAGAAATGGAACGCTACGACACCCTATTGTCCAAACAACAAAATACAGCACTTACTGATTCTGAAAGACTAGAATTAGATAACCTGCGTAAAGATAGCGATCGCTTCATGCTACGCAAATCCCAAGCCGCCGCAATCCTAAAATGGCGTGTACATAGCGCATTTAATGCTGTAAATATGATTTCATCATGAACGAAGCCGATCGCAAACCACCGCAGATTACTTCAAATATCCAAGAAACAGCGCGATCGCTCTTTAGCGAAATTCGTCAGCTTATTAATGCCGCCAAATAACGCGCCGCCGTTGCCATCAATGTAATCCAATTTTTGGCTAGTTATTTAATTGTTCACAGATCTCGACTAGACGAAAGTTAGCAGGAAATTTTCCATCGACTTTGATTTGTTTAAGATATTCAGCAGGAATTCGCCATTTTAGTTTGCCGTCAAGGGCTTTCATCACATCACTGCGATCGATTACGCCTGCTACAGAACCAACAGTCGATCGCACAATCACATACCGAAACTGCTTCTGCTCCAACAAATTGACAATAGTAGCAAGGTTGTCCTTTAACTCGACCGTAGGAATCTCATCAAGAGGTTTGACGAGAGATTGTAATGATTTTATAGTCCATTCATTGCTGTCAATATGACGAATTTTTTCTGTCGTTACTAGCCCGCGATCGCGTCCATTTGATGACGCAATATAAATGGGATTCGCTTCTTTATCTTCCATTAGCAAAAACTTATCGGCAAATTCACGCAATGAGATTTCCGCATCAACCAGACGAAAATCACGAGTCATTGTAAATTCAGCATTGATATCGAGCAGAGCTTGTTGCAGGTTGTTTAAATACAAATAGCCGCCTGCACTTCCAAATAGAAACCATCCAAATAGAATAAAAAATAAACCAATAATAAAATTGGTGAATACTAATAATCCCCCAAAAACCATGATGAAAACACCTAAAAACTGACCGACTCTTGCCGCCCAACGGATACCAGCATAGCGATCGCCTGTGATTTGCCAGATGGCAGCCTTGAGAATATGTCCACCTTCTAATGGCAAGGCAGGAATTAGGCTAAAAAAACCAATAATCAAATTAACTTGAGCGAATTTCACCGCAATAATTGTCCAGATCGTGCGGATATCTCCGATAGTACCTGTCAGAGTTTCAATTATTTTCGGGGTAACAGAAAACATCACCTCTCCAGTTAGGAGCAGAATCGCGGTAAAGCCGATCGCACCTAACCCTAAACTGGTTGCAGGGGCGGAAATAGCGATACTAAAAACAGAGAGAGGATCTTTGGCTTCAGGTAGGGTTGTTGTTCCGCCAATAAATGAAATATCAATGCTTTTGATTTCTAACCCTTTTGATTTAGCCATGAGGGCATGAGCAGTTTTATTAAAGGCGATTGATAGAAAAAATAGTAGTGCGGTGATTGCGCCATAACCAAGAAAAAAAGACGGCGATAACTTCGCATAGTCAACACGACTCGATTCCGAGGCTAGTAAGACTATTATGAAAAGAAATAATGCATCGGTGTATATGGGAATGCCAGAAATGCTGCCAATGCGGATGCCGCCTCTCATGATATGTTTTTCCTAGGTTGAATTTGATTTGTGGTTGCCGATCAAAGCGCAGATAACATTTTATCGCAATCACTAGATTTTAGTATTTTTAGGACTTACGCAAAAAGACTTGAAACCCTAATTTTAGCGTAGGGGTAATTCATGAATTGTCCCTTAGTTCTTTTGCGTAATTCCTAATTTTGCAACTTGTCAGTTTGTAGATAAGCGATCGCATCTTCTTTGGTTTTAATTTCACCGTCAAGAGCCGCCCGCCGCAAACGTTGCAATATTTCTCCCATTTGCTTACCCGTAGCATAGCCAAGTTTCTTGAGATCTGTACCATTTAACGGTGGTTTGACGAATTGCCATTGAGTTAGATAATTCCAAAGCAATCGCCTTTGAAGTTGTCGTTCACATTTTGTACCTGCCAAAATAATGGTTTGTGTGTCGTATTTTTGCAGATGCAGTGTAATTGCTGAGCTTTTCGATTGTTTATTTGCGAATTCCCCTAAATTTATGAGTAGGTCGGTGAGTTTCTCTTGACGTACTTTTTGTTCGGGAGTTAAGCCCAGATCGAGTTGGGTAGAAATTTGCTCTGGCAAGTAGGATAACAACAACTCCACACCTAAAGGAATCTTGGCGTATTTTTTATTCTCTAATTGATTTAATATTTTGAGCCAATATTGCGATCGCCGCCATTGCCGCCCAAAATCATTAGGTAAATCATTGGTTAAATTATCAGGTAATTGCAAATCAGGATGGATACATCTCAATGCGCCCAATATTTGCAAAAGCTTAAACATCTCGCCCGCTTTAGCTTCAGCCAAAGTATAATCTAACTCCGCCCTCAACCTTGCCCCACCGATCGCATCATGTAATCCACTTGAAGTCGTGTCGATAATTTCGGCATAAGTCTCAGGCGCGATTTCCAAATTCAGGCGCACCGCAAACCGCACTGCTCGAAATAAACGCCGAGGATCTTCCGCAAAAGTATGTTTACGAATGGCGCGAACTTGCTTATTGGCTAAATCTGTCAAACCATTAAAGCGATCAATCACTTTGCCTATAATTCCCCATTGTGGATCGAGTTGCACCGCCAAAGAATTAATTGTAAAATCTCGCCGCTCTAAATCTTCTTCGAGATTGGTGGCGATTACCTGCGGATTTGCCCCTGAATATGCATATATTTCCCGCCGCGCTGTCGCCATATCGATCGCGAAATTTTGCTCCAAATTTTGCCATAATAATTCCGCAGTCAGAAACTTTTCATGAATTTGCAGTTTTGATTCGGGAAAAATCCCATGCAAAGCGATCGCCACTTTAATCCCCGCCTGTTCAGTTCCATCAAATACCAAGTCGATGTCTTTAGGAAATGACGGAATTGCAGACGAAATTTTTGATTCTTGCCTAACTATGGCATCACGCACAATCCCCCCCACCGCAAAAGCTCCTATATTTAGATCGCTGGCTATCTGGGCAGTTTTTAAGAGGATTTGCCATTGGAGAGGACTAAAAAAGCGATCGCAGTTGCTTAAATACATGATTTTGAATATATCCCAATTCTCAAGCCTTGCCTATAGATCGAAGTTCCTATTTCAATGTAGTGGCAATTCATAAATTACCACTACGTTCTTTACTTTTTCGTGAGTCTTAAAATCTAATAAAATCCTGAATTCAATATTTTTCAAATATTTTTCAAAAAAGCTTGACAACAAAAAACGATAAAGATAGGTAAATATTGTTTGCAAGAAAAATTAGCCGAAGAGTTAGGAGTCGTAAGCGATGATGTCCACTCAATTATTTAAATATTTGGTGATGCGATCGCGCCTCAGGGTAATCTAGATCATGTGCTATACGGCACATCTAAACCATGTGGGAATGCTTTAAGGATTGTGATGAAGTCATATTTGGCTGCGGCTGTACAAATGACCAGTATTGCGGATGTAGATAAAAATCTTGCTCAAGCAGAAGATTTGATTCAACTTGCCGTAAATCGAGGTGCGGAGTTAGTTTGTCTCCCTGAAAATTTTTCGTTTTTAGGTGATGAGGTTGAAAAAACAAGGCATTCTACAGAAATTGCCGAAAAGAGTGAAAAATTTTTAATTAGACTCGCACAACGATACCAAATCCTGTTACTTGGTGGCGGGTTTCCAGTGCCAGTGCCGACACCTAGCAATTCATCGCCAATCAAGATGTACAACACGGCTTTGCTGATTGGTCGTGAGGGTGAGGAGTTGGCGCGTTATCGGAAGATGCATTTGTTTGATGTCAATCTTCCTGATGGCAACACCTATCAAGAATCGGCAACCGTGCTAGCAGGGACGGATTCACCACCTGTATATCATTCTGAAAAGTATGGCAATTTAGGGCTGTCAGTTTGCTATGACGTGAGATTTCCAGAGCTATATCGGTATTTGTCAAAAAATGGTGCAAATGTGTTGTTTGTCCCCGCTGCCTTTACCGCCTTTACGGGTAAAGATCATTGGCAAGTTTTATTGCAAGCTAGGGCGATCGAAAATACCAGTTATGTAATTGCTCCTGCTCAAGTTGGGATGCATACGCCCCGCCGTCAATCTCATGGGCACGCAATGATTGTCGATCCTTGGGGAATTGTACTTGCGGATGCTGGCGATCGCACGGGCGTAGCGATCGCCGAGATCCAACCATCTCGCATCGACCAAATTCGTCGGCAGATGCCATGTTTACAACATCGAACTTTTACTTGTTAACAAAAAAGGGACGCTTTGCGTCCCTTTTTTGTTTTTGGACTTCGAGTGAATAATTTAGAGGTTCGGCGCGGCAGCGCCCCTACCTAATAAGCTACCGTGTACACACAACTCATAAAACCCAGTCAAGTCAACAATTAATCGCCCCCTAGCCCCCAATTCTGGGGGAACAAGAAAATCAAATTCTTTCAAAGTCCCCAGAATTGGGGGATTTAGGGGGCTTAGATAAATCGAAACGTAGCCAGAAAGACTTGTGTGTACACGGTATCCCTAACAAGAGAGTAACAATACAGAAAGTTTAACGAAACACTTGACCTTATACTGTGGTATAGGCTCTAAGCTTGTAGATGTTGGATGTAAAAGTTGAATGTAAAAACACAAAGATGACCATGCTGCAAGTTGGTGAAGTCTCTCGCAAGTTGGGGCTAAATCCTCAGACATTATATTTCTACGAACGAATCGGGTTAATCCCTCCTCCCCATCGGACTGAATCAGGTTATCGCCTGTTTAGTCAAAAAGATGTGGAGCGATTGACTTTTATTACCCATACCAAGGCAATGGGGCTTAGCTTAGATGATATTCGCGAGATTTTAGCTGCTAAAGAAGGAAAATCAGCGACCTGTCAAACGGTACATGATTGTCTTCTCAAAAAAGCCAGAGCGATCGAAGAAACCATCCAACAATTACAAATATTACATGACGAACTTGTCCCACTAATAAACCACTGTCATCAAAATATTGAATGCCAAGATTGTTCTAGTCCCAGTGAAGTTTGTGCCGTAACCGATGATCCCTGTTATGAGTTCCAGAAAGCTTGTAGTTCTTGGCAAGGTAATGCAGCAAAGACTTAGATAACAAAGTGACACGAGGCGATCGCTCCCTTCGCAGCAAAATTCACAGCACCATTTATAGCAATTCCCATAACCGTAACTTCAACTCCATCATGAGTCTGAAATTATGGCAAAAGCTTGTGCTTTCAATTTGATAAAACCTTCCCCACAATAGTTATAAATCATGACAAGATTATTTTCAGATATTATTTCAGCCAATGAGTCTAGACCTAATCCACTAAAACTTAGTTGGATTTCAGTAATTTTCTTTAGCTTTGTGCATGGCTTAGCTCTATTATCGCCTTGGTTCTTTTCTTGGTCAGCATTGGGAACAATGATCCTATTGCATTGGTTCTTAGGAAGCATTGGTATTTGTCTGGGCTATCACCGTTTACTGAGCCATCGCAGTTTTCAAGTTCCTAAATGGCTGGAATATACGATCGCTTTAATCGGTGCAACGGCTTTACAAGGAGGACCAATTTTCTGGATAGCAGGACATCGCTTACATCATGCTCATACTGAAGACACGGAAAAAGATCCCTACTCGGCGCGTAGAGGTTTTTGGTGGAGTCATATGTTATGGATGATTTATCCCAAGGAAGAATTTTTTAATCCGAATCTGTATCGTAAATATGCGCCAGAAATGGCTCGCGATCCCTTCTATCTCTGGTTAGATAAATATTATTTACTATTGCAAATTCCTTTGGGAGTTGGCTTATATATGCTTGGTGGTTGGTCGTTTATTATTTGGGGAATGTGTTTGCGAGCCGTATTGCTATGGCATAGCACTTGGTTTATTAATTCCGTAACCCACATGTGGGGCTATCGTACTTTTGAGACTAACGATAATTCGCGGAATCTCTGGTGGGCAGCGATCGTTACTTATGGTGAAGGCTGGCACAATAATCATCATGCTTATCCCCATGTGGCAAAGGCTGGCTGGCGCTGGTGGGAACTTGATGTAACTTGGTGGGCGATTCAAGTATTAAGAACCTTGGGATTAGCAACTAAGGTCGTCATGCCACCTGCGATCGCCAAATAATACCAAATAGAGAAATGGCATAGTCATTTCTCTATTTAAAAAAACTTACTGGGTTTGGTTATTTCTAAGTTGGGCGATCGCCTCAATGCTCAGTCCTGTGGTGCGACTGATTGCAGCATCATCTAAAACGCTAAGCAATTGTTGAGTGATCGCCAGTTGAGTCTCTAGCCTGCCCTGTTCGATGCCCTGTTCAAGCCCTTGTTCAATACCTTGATCTAGCGCTTTTTTGATGGCATTACGTTGATCTTGAATGAAGATTTCTTGATGTTCGAGTTCATCTATTTCTTCAAGGCTGAGGTTGGCTTGGTTAGCGATCGCAAAGGCTTGCTTGATCGCAGGTACAGATTCCATGCTTAACGGTACAGATTCTAACTTTCTAGCCGTTTTTAGGAAATACAACCATTTATCGGCAATGGTTTGCAGTTCTGCGAGTTGTTTTTGGAATTTTGGTAATTCAATGAATACTAGCTCAATGTCATAGATTGGGTAGTCGGTGAGGTAAGTTTTTTCTTTGAGGATAAAGCGGGAGAGAAGTTGATCGAGTTCGGGAAACATTTCAAAGTCGGCTATGGTCAGGGCGATTACGGGTTGGAGATCGGTGTATTCGTCGCCGATCGCGAGTTGATTGGTGTAGGTTTTGGCGGCGTTATAGAGGATGCGTTTCTGAAATCCTTCGATATTTAAGACTTGCATCTCAATGATTACGGTGCTGTTTTGGCGATCGCTATCGGCGATCGTGGCTTTGATGTCTAGGTAGGTATCTTTGAAACCTCGGATACGCGGGGTAAGGTGGGGATTGAGAATTTCTAGATCGATGATGGTGTCGTTACCTTCGTAAAGTATGGCATTGAGAAAGCTGATCAATATGTCATGACTTTGTTCGGAGCCAAAGATCTTTTTGAAGGCGTAGTCGGTTTTGGGGTTGATAAAGCGCATAGTTCTTACCTATCTCCTAATGATTAGGAATTCAATAAAATCATCATCTGCTGTAGGGGCGGGTTTAGTTGATAATTTGACCATATGCCGTAAGGTTATCAGTAAAACCCGCCCCTACTCTTATATATTATTTAATTTGCGATCCTAAACTGTTGCCATGATCTGCTCAATCACTGTATTTCTTGCCCATTTATCAGCTTCAAGAATATCTTCAAGCTCTGGTTTAGAAACACAATTATGCCGATCGCATACATGTTTAATCAGATCAGCAATCTGCACATAGCGAATTCGTTCTTGCAAGAATAGTTCCACTACTTGCTCATTGGCTGCATTTAATACCGCAGGCATGGTTCCACCCGCACGACCTGCGGCGTAGGCTAGTTCCATGCAGGGATATTTCTGATGATCGGGAGCGCGGAAGGTGAGTGTGCCACATTTGACGAGATCGAGACGTTCCCATTGAGTCGGGACGCGATCGGGATAGGAGAGGGAATAGAGTAATGGTAAACGCATATCGGGAATACCAAGCTGAGCAAGTACCGAAGTATCTTCCAATTCAATTAGGGAATGAATAATACTTTGAGGATGAATCACAATCTCAATCTGATCGTAATCAACATCAAATAGATAATGTGCTTCGATTACTTCCAATCCTTTATTCATTAGGGTTGCGGAATCAATCGTGATTTTTTTACCCATCGCCCAGTTGGGATGCTTGAGGGCATCGGCGACAGTCACTGATGCTAGCTCCTCTGTAGGGCGATCGCGAAAGGCTCCACCCGAAGCCGTGAGAATAATCCGTCGCAGTCCACCCTCTGGTACTCCTTGCAAACACTGAAAAATTGCCGAGTGTTCAGAGTCGGCGGGGAATAATTTCACCCCATGTTTTTTCACCAATGGCCCAACTACTTCGCCACCAGCGATCAAAGTCTCTTTATTCGCTAAGGCAATATTTTTACCTGCTTTAATTGCGGCGATCGTTGGCAATAGCCCCGCACATCCGACTATTCCCGTCACGGCAACTTCGGAATCACCATAGGCTGCAACAGTTTCGACACCCTCGGCTCCAGCTAATATAATTGGCTTTATGGCAAGATCAGCGATCGCCTCTTTTAATTCTGCGAGTTTATTTTGATTAGCGATCGCCACAATTTCAGGCTGAAACTGGCGGATTTGTTGAGCTAATAGTTCAATATTCCCCCCTGCGGTCATCCCCACAACTCGAAATTTTTCAGGATATTCGGCAACAATATCCAGAGTTTGTGTGCCAATAGAGCCTGTAGAACCGAGCAGAGTGATGAGTTTCATAGCAAGAGATTATTGATTTATGAATATTAATTATTTATTAATCAAAGTCTTGCATATTAGCTATCACAATTTTCGGTTTGTTCCGACTCTTTTTTATCTTGACAACACCTCAACTCTGACAGGTGCAACCCCAGAAGCAATCAAGCCAATCATGTCCGCCGCGCCAGCCGACATATCGATGATCCGTCCTTCCGCGTACGGACCACGATCATTGATGCGGACTACAACCGATTGACCATTGTCCATATTTACCACCCTCACCAAAGTCCCAAAGGGCAAACTAGGATGAGCGGCGGTCAGAGCATTGGCATTAAATATCTCGCCACTGGCGCTTTGATTGCCATCAAAACCAGGACCATACCAAGAAGCCATGCCCGACATCACACCCACGATTTGATTGTTTAAGGCAGGTTTAAATGCAGAATTAGCGGCAAACTTGGGCTTAGGGGCATTAGCTACCTCAGAGACAGGATTAGCACCACCTAATAAACGTCGCAGCAGGTTAGCGGACTCCAGCACATCTTCAGTTTGATTTTGTAACGAGTCAGGGAAAATGGCTTGTTGATCAAATTTCAATGTGGCGCGATCGCCTAATTTGATCACATAATCACCATTATTCCAAGCAGGGATAATCTTGTTTGCGTCTAGACCGTCACGATTAAGTTGGTTAATCATTGCGGCGGCAGCGGTGGCGCGTTCGATCGGATTGCTGGAGGTTAGTAAATTATCGGCACTAGCGGCTGTTGAGCTAGAAATATTTTTGGTTGCCCCCTTAGTCTCGCTCTTTTCCTTGGTTTGAGTATTGGTTTGACCAGTCTCTGAAGCTGATTTTGTGGCTTCGTCAGACTCGATATAAGTAACGACGGGAATTCCTCTCACATAGACTGTAGCTGCATTTTTGCCATTTAGCTTATGGGTATGAATTCGAGCGATCGCTTCGTCTTTGGTTTTGACTAGCGATCGCGATTCGCCGACTTTAAGAGTATTGGGTTGAGAAGTAGATAAGCCAGTAGATGTAGTGGTGTCTCTAGCTTCCGATGGGATTGTTGTTTGAGCTTGGGCGCTATGACTGGTGAGACTTGAGATGATTGCAAGAGCTACTACTGAGGTAGAAAGAGTATAGCTCCAGTTCCAATTAAGCATAGGTAAAGCAAAAAATGAAGGTAAACGACAAATCTGATGAAAGGCTTGATTTAGCCTGTTTTGAGACTATTGGTAGGTGAAGTCATCAATAAAAGTAAATGAGCCAGTCCGCAAACTGTGAACAAAACATTAAATGTTCTATTCATGTGATTCAGACTAACATGGTTATCCCAAATGGCAATAGTTAGCGCTTAAACCCTTTATATATATACATTTGAAGCATTCTTTCTTGTTAAAAAGCAAAATTTTGCTTCTTTCCCATTAGGATTGTTTATTGAAATGGAACTTTGTGCCAATAATCACAAAAAAATACCTGCAAAAGTACGTCTTTTGGCATAGGCGTTTTTGCGTACAAAAAACTTTTATATGCATTGGCTCTCAATACACAAGAAAAATTCGGTTCTATTTACAATTAGGAGTTGGAGCAGTCACCATGTAAGCCTTGTAAAAAGGTGATCCCAGAAATAAATGCCCAAAAATGACATCAAATCAGTCTAAGGATAGATACTAAATTTAGATTTGCCAGAAACATTTTGGGCTAGTTTTGAAAATTATCTTCTCAAAGGACTATATCCAGATTTTCACTCCTAAAAAAATCATGACTGTACAGAAACCACTAAGAAGTTAAGCAAAACATTTACAGCCAAAGTATAAGAATTACTAATTAATTGACCCAAAATTCTTGAAAAAAATTTCAAAAAGTTCCCGCGATCGCTTTTTTATAGCGGTTTTTATTTGACTTGACAAAAAAAAAGTAAGAGCAATTCATGAACTGCCCTTACTTTTTTTGCGTTTGCTATATAGAAATCATTTGAAAACCTCTATATCGGTAAAAATCTAAGCTTTCACGATCGCATCATTCAACTTGCCACTGCGAAATCCTTCTAAATCAAGGGTTATGGAACTAAATCCATATTCACGAAAGGTTTGCGTAAGATCTCCGATCGCCGTTACGTTCATTAATTCGCTCATAAATTCGTGAAGGCGATCGCTTGGGACTTCGATTTTGGCAGTATCTGCCATTGATCGCACCCTAATATCGCCCTTCCAACCGCGATCGCGCAAATACTGCTCGGCATTTCCCACCCGCCGCAATTTCTCAACCGTAATCTCTTCACCATAGGGAAACCGCGAACTTAAGCAGGGTTGCGAAGGCTTGTCCCACCAAGGCATACCCAAATATTGCGATAACATCCGCACTTCGATTTTGCTAATCCCCACCTCAGCTAGAGGCGATCGCACTCCACGTTCTTTCGCGGCAAGTATGCCTGGTCGATAGTCTTGCAAATCATCGGCATTTAATCCATCAACCACATAGCCGTAACCCATTGTTTTCGCAAGGGGCTTGAGGGTGTCATGGAGTTCACTTTTGCAGAAGTAGCAACGATTAATCGGATTAGAGGTGTAATTAGGGTTATTCATTTCATCGGTCTGGACTATTTGATGTTTTAGCCCCATAAATTCTGCTTGAACCTGAGCAGCAGCAAGATCGGCGGGCAACAAGGATGGTGAGTTAGCAGTAATGGCTAAAGCGCGATCGCCTAAAACATCAAAAGCCACCTTAGCGACAAGGGTACTGTCAATGCCGCCAGAGTAAGCAACAAGGACTTCCGATGACTCATTAAAAATTTGGCGTAGGCGATCGAGCTTGTCGGATAGGGTGGCATTTAACATAAAAAATTTGAGGAGGAATTTGCAAGATTAGTGGCGGATCTTACGCGGAAGGAAGAATTGCCCTCACCCCTAGCCCCTCTCCCGCAGGAGAGGGGAACAAGAAAATGACTAAGTCTTACTCCCCCTCGCCTTGAGGGAGAGGAGGGAGAGGGGGCAGGGGGGTGAGGGTTTTATTAATCTCTTTCCATTATCTGTGCCATGCGGTTAATCTTGAGCATTAACGCATCGAAATCATCGAAGGTGAGCGATTGGGGACCATCGGACAGAGCTTTTTTGGGATTAGGATGCACTTCGATCATTAGTGAATCTACACCCGCAGCGATCGCAGCGAGACTCATCGATGGCACATACTCCGCCCAGCCCGTGCCATGACTAGGATCGATCATGATCGGTAAATGCGTTAATTTGCGTAGTACAGGAATTGCGGATAGGTCTAAAGTGTTGCGCGTATATTCGCGATCGAAGGTACGAATGCCCCGTTCACAAAGGATCACATTAGGATTGCCCTCGGCGAGAATATATTCGGCTGCCATCAGCCAATCGTCAATGGTGGCGGCTAAACCACGTTTAAGCAGAATTGGCTTGTTCTGTTTACCGACCTGTTTTAGCAATGAGAAATTCTGCATATTTCTCGCGCCAATTTGCAAGACATCGGCAACTTCCGCAATTTTATCGATATCCGCCGTATCCATTACCTCAGTGATAATCCCCAAACCACTGGCTTGACGCGCCGCAGCTAATAGTGATAAGGCGCTCTCGCCATGTCCTTGAAAGGCATAGGGAGATGTACGCGGCTTATACGCACCACCACGCAAAAACTGCGCTCCTGCCGCCTTAACTCGTAGAGCCGTTTCGATGATCATTTCTTCATTTTCGACAGAGCATGGCCCTGCGACAACGACTAAAGGTTGATTTTCGCCGATCGCAATGTCACCATTGGGGGTAGGCACAATCACGGTACTCGATTCATTTTGGCGATATTGGCGACTAGCGCGTTTAAAGGGGCGTTCTACGCGCAATACGGTCTCGATCCAAGTACTTAATTCTTCAATACGATGGACATCAAGGTTGGCGGTTTCGCCGACTAGTCCTAACACAACCTTGTGTTTGCCAACAATTTTTTCGGGAGACAATCCCCAACTAGATAGTTCATCGCAGATGCGATCTATTTCCGCTTCAGGTGTACCAATTTTAGTTACGACGATCACGGCTGGTCTCCTTTACATGACATTTAGTATGGCATTTGGTCGTTATTATAACATTTTGCAGAAGCTAGTGCGTATGCACTGTTAGAGTGACAGGGCAAGCACGGGGCATTGCCCCTACCTGAGAAATTCATGTTTTGTAGGGGCTGCGCCCCCGTGCCAGCCCCCAACCTTGCGGATCGCAGTAATTCCTTCCACGTAACATCAGTTCTTAATTTTGGGGAATCTAAAAATTTATGATAAAATCAACCCCATTGTATCTCTCAGAGCTACTATGCAAACCACCGAAGCCCCAATTAAGTCCACAGCGCCCTCTCCTCCATTTATTCCCGCACAATCAATTAATCTTCCCGATCATAAACAGCTACCCGAATCAGACGGAACCTTTGTGAAAAATTTTCAGGAACACCCACAAAGTATTGTTTTAACCAGTTCGATCGCCCCAGTCTTAGAGAAATTACATCCTGACGGACGTTACTGCATCGGTCAAGATAGCGGTATCTACTGGCGAATGATGGAACCGCCCGAAAAAGGAGCCGAAGCCCCTGACTGGTTTTATGTACCGAATGTCTCACCACTTCTAGATGGTGAATATCGCCGTTCTTATGTGATGTGGAAAGAATTTGTCGCGCCGTTAATAGCGATCGAATTTGTCTCTGGCAGTGGCAAGGAAGAAAGAGATGCCACCCCGCCTAGTGAAACCGAAAAAGCGGGTAAATTCTGGGTTTATGAACAAGCAATCCGTATTCCTTTTTATGCCATTTTTGATACATGGAGAGATAATCTTGAAGCTTATCACTTGGTCGATAATCGTTATATCAAGATGCAACCTAACGATCGCGGTCATTACGCTATTGCACCGATGCGTGTAGAACTGGGGCTGAAATTCGAGAATGGTGTAGCTTGGTTGCGGTGGTGGGATGATGCGGGAAATTTATTGCTGACAGGAGATGAACGGGCGGTTCAAGCTGAGCAAAAACGGGTGCAGGCTGAGCAAAAACGGGTGCAGGCTGAACAAAAACAGGTGCAAGCTGAACAAAAACAGGTGCAAGCTGAACAAAAACGGGTGCAGGCTGAACAAAAACAGGTGCAAGCTGAAGCGATCGCTAATCAGGAACGTTTAATCGCCACACAAGAACGTTTGGCTAAACAACAGGCTGAGGAGATCGCTACACAAGAACGGTTGGCTAAACAACAGGCTGAGGAGATCGCCACACAAGAACGCGATCAAAAGGAGAAATTGGCTAATTATTTGCGATCGATGGGTATTAATCCTAATGATCTGCCATAAAAATGATCTGCCATAAATGTGTAGGTTAATCCTACTAATCATTTAAGAATCATGTTAAAGTCGTGACAATGGATCGCTCGGAGTTACTATGGAAAGCACGCAGACTCTAGTTAAACCCACTTTACAAAAACCTGCACAACAGTCTCAATCTGTTGATCTAACTAATCCCGTTTACACAAAACTTAGTCTCCCCGATCATAAGCAACTGCCAGAAACTGACGGAACCTTTGTGAAAAACTTTCAGGAACATCCACAGAGCATAGTTTTAACCAGCTCGATCGCCCCAATCCTCGAAAAATTACATCCCGATGGACAGTATTGCATAGGTCAAGATAGCGGTATTTATTGGCGATTAGTGGAACCACCCGAAAAGGGAGCGGAAGCGCCTGACTGGTTTTATGTGCCGAATGTATCACCGTTTTTGGATGGAGAATATCGGCGTTCCTATGTGCTTTGGAAAGAATCTGTCGCGCCTTTGATTGCGATCAAGTTTGTGTCTGGGAATGGAAATGAAGAGCGAGATGCAACGCCGCCGAGTGCAGATGAAAAAGCAGGAAAATTCTGGGTGTATGAGCAGGCGATTCGGATTCCTTTTTATGCCATTTTTGATGCATGGAAGGATATTCTTGAGGTTTATCATTTAGTCGATGGTCGCTATGCCAAGATGGAACCTAATCAGCGCGGACATTTTATGATCGCACCAATGGCGGTAGAACTCGGATTGCAGCAAGAAATTCAACAACGCGAAATGACGACATGGCTGCGTTGGTGGGATGAGGATGGGAATTTGTTGCTGACGGGTGATGAGAGGGCGATCGCAGAGAAACAAGCGCGTTTAAATGCTGAGGCGATCGCTGATCAAGAACGGCTAATTGCTAATCAGGAGCGTCAACAGAAAGAAAAGTTAGAGGCTTATTTGCGATCGCTGGGTATTAACCCTGATGATCTTTGAATAATTTACTGATGTTTCGTGGAAAGAATTCCTGTGATGTCTAAGGTTTGGGGCTGGCACGGGGGCGCAGCCCCTACAAGATCAAAATTATACAGGTAGGGGCAATCCCCCCGTGGTTGCCCTGTCACGCTAGTAGCAGGAGATTCATCTTCTGGGTTCCACGTAACATCAGTAATTTAGACATAAAAATAGTAGGGGTAATTCATGAATTGCCCCTACTATTTTTATGTTCAAACAGAAAATCATAGTAATTTAATACTTAAGATAAATTATGAGTTATTTCTGTTAAGATTCTGGGGTGGTGAATCGCAAAAAAAAACGAAAAAATCATGGTGCCTGAATCAAAATCAAGTTTGGAAGTAGGCTCTGATTTCTCGTTGGAGATTGAGCCAGAACTGCCAGAATCTTTCCCGATCGCTGCAATTGGTGCGTCAGCAGGTGGATTGGATGCGTTTACGCAATTACTGAAGAATTTGCCCAGTGATACGGGGATGGGATTTGTGCTGATTCAGCATTTAGCACCTGAGCATGATAGTCAACTGAGCGAGATTTTGCGGCGGACGACAGAGATGCCTGTGAATGAGTCGCAGGAGGGAATGCGGATTGTCCCGAATAGTGTGTATGTGATCCCGCCGAATACTTTGATGACCTTGGAGCAGGGGATATTGCGACTGGAACCGAGGCGGAAAGTGCGGGGTAAATATATGGTGATCGATGGCTTTTTTAGTTCATTGGCAGCCGATCGCGGGGAACAGGCGATCGCCGTCGTATTGACGGGCAGTAATGAAGATGGCACGGTTGGCTTGGGCGTGATCAAGTCGGCGGGGGGAGTTACCTTTGCTCAAGATCTTGCCTCGGCTGAATTTCCGACGATGCCGATGATTGCGATCGCTTCGGGCTATGTGGATTATGTGTTAGCGCCTGCGGAGATTGCGGCGGAATTGGGGATCATCAGCCAGAAAGCCAATGAAAGTCGGGAGGCGGTGGATGTAGCGATCGCTAGAGATGAGATCGATGAACCTTCCACGGCGATTTTTGTGAATAGTGGCGAAACGCTGGCGCATATTTTCACATTGCTGCTGAATCGGATGGGTGTGGACTTTAGTCACTACAAGCAAGGCACGATCAGGCGGCGGATTTCGCGGCGGATGGGTTTGTTGAACTTACGGGATTTAGAAACCTACCGCGAGTTTTTACAGGTGCATCCCGACGAAGTAGAGAAGCTATATCACGATATTTTAATCAATGTCACCAGCTTCTTTCGGGAACCAGATTCTTTTAATGCGCTCCAACAGTTGGTATTTCCAACAATTTGTCAAAATAAAGCCATTGATGCGGCGATCAGGATTTGGGTGGCGGGTTGCTCAACGGGCGAAGAGGTCTATTCGATCGCCATGTGTTTATTAGAATTTCTAGGCGATCGCCCTGTCAAATACCCGATTCAGATTTTTGCTACGGATATTAGTGAAATCGCGATTAGTAAGGCGAGATTAGGAATTTACAGTCATGAGGCGCTAGTGGATATTTCACCAGATCGCTTGCGCCGCTTTTTTACCCAAGTCCAAGATGGTTATCAGATTGGTAAGTCGGTGCGGGAATTATGTGTGTTTGCGCGGCAAAATCTGACTAGCGATCCGCCTTTTTCGCGCTTAGATTTAATCAGTTGTCGGAATATGCTGATTTATCTAGAGCCAGTACTTCAGAAAAAGGTGATGCCGATTTTTCATTATGCGCTTAATACTGATGGCTTTTTGATGTTAGGCAGTTCCGAGGGTATCGGCAGCGCGGCGGATTTATTTGCGGTCGCCGACAAAAAAAATCGCATTTATAAAAGCAAGCCAACTGCACCACGCATGAATTTTAACTTTGTCAAAAGTGCCTATGTCAATGAACCATCAAGTCTCGTCAAGCGCAATGAACCCGAACCTGAATCGAATTTGGAACAGATTGCCGATCGCGTGGTGTTGAGTCAATATGCGCCTGTGGGCGTGATTGTGAATGTGGATTTGGATATTTTGCAATTTCGGGGACAGACTCGCCAATATCTGGAACCTGCTGCGGGTAAGGCGAGTTTAAACCTATTAAAAATGGCGCGTCCCGAATTAATGCTGGAGTTACGATCGCTGCTCTATGACGCTAAGAAACAAAATATCCCGATCGCTAAAGATAATATTGAAATGTCATCGCTTTTGGTAAAAATTAATGTGATTCCGATCCAGAGCGATGACGTGTCTCATTTTTTAGTGCTGTTTGAGAGTCGCGCTAAACCAATTTTGTTGGCAAATCCTGATACTCCCCCCGTTAGCAAATCTCGGAAAGAGCGCCAAGCCGAAGTGAATATCGAAGTAGCGCGGCTCACCCATGAGTTATTCAAAACCAAGGAATATTTGCGATCGATTATTGATGCACAGGAAGCCACCAATCAAGATCTCAAAGTCGCTGGTGAAGAATATCTTTCCAGTAATGAGGAATTGCAAAGTGCGAATGAGGAATTAGAAACTGCCAAAGAAGAGATTCAGGCGACTAATGAGGAATTAACCACGGTCAATGAGGAAATTCGCGATCGCAATAATCAATTAAACACCGTCAATAACGATCTCCAAAATCTGCTCAAAAGTGTGAATATTCCGATCTTGATGCTGTCGGGAGATTTACGGATTCGCCGCTTTACACCGATGGCGGAGCAAGCCTTTAACCTGATTGTGAGCGATGTCGGGCGACCCTTTAGCGATATTCAGACCAATATTGGTGTTCCCAATTTAATGGACTTGATCGCAGAAGTAATTGATACGCTAATTCCCTTTGAGCAGGATGTCCAGAATCGCTCAGGACATTGGGATATTCTCCGCATCCGTCCCTATCGCACGACAGACAATGTGATTGATGGCGTGGTGATTAGTCTATTTGACATTGATATACTCAAAAATAGTGCGATCGAGTTAAGCTTCTCCCGCAATTATGCTAACGCGATCATCGAGACTTTACACCAGCCCTTGATCGTTCTCAATGCCAATCTCCAAGTTGTCACCGCCAATCATGCGTTTTATGCAGTTTTCCAAATGTCAGTCGATCTCACCGAACATCAATCCCTGTTTGATTTAGGTGAAGGTGAATGGAATATTCCCCAACTGCGATCGCTGCTGAATGAGATTTTGACCCTCAATATCTCTGTTCAAGACTATGAAATCACCCAAAATTTCGCCCAAATTGGCATCCGCACAATGCTGCTCAATGTCTGTCAAATCGAACAAGCGAATGACGACAAAATGCTCTTGATCGCGATCGAAGACATCACCGATCGCCAACTCCAAAAACAACAACTAATCGCCCAAAATCAAGCTTTGTCTGAAGCGATCGCGGCGAGTGATGCAGCAAATCTCGCGAAAAGCAAATTTTTAGGTAATGTCAGTCACGAACTCCGCACACCCCTCAATGCGATTATGGGATTTTCGCAACTTCTCCAAGACAATCCCAATTTAGATGAGGAAGCAAAAGAATTTATCAGCATAATTCATGATTCGGGTAAACATCTGTTGGGCTTAATCAAAGATCTGCTTGATATCTCAAGGATTGAAGCCGACAAAATGGAAATCGAACCCAATTTGATCGACTTAGCCAATTTCTTAAAAACAACCGCAGATATAGTCTGGCTCAAGGCGATTCAAAAAAATCTCGCCCTCACTCAAGATTTTGCCCCCGATCTCCCCGAAATCATCTTTGCCGATGACAAGCGCCTGAAACAGGTTCTGCTCAATTTATTAAGTAATGCCATCAAGTTTACATCCGTAGGTGCGATCACCTTCACTGTCCGCAAGATCGCAACCAATAACCCCAATCGTAACTTAATTCAATTTGCGATCGCTGACTCAGGCGCAGGCATCGCCGCCTCCGAACTCACCAAAATATTTCTCCCCTTTGAGCAGGTCGGAGAAGTCGATGTAAAAACGGAAGGAACAGGTTTAGGTTTAGCGATTAGCCAAGATATCATCAACAGAATGGGTGGCGAAATTACCGTAGTTAGCCAGATTGGAGTCGGCAGTAAATTTAGCTTTGAGCTAGATCTCAGCGCCCCGAACATCATGGGTTTAAGTCCATTGTCTATCCCAGAGATCCCACCCAATCCACAACACCTTATTAGCGGTGCGATCGCTAGTTCCACACCACCACAAATCACAAATTTACTTGCAGCCGAAATTCCCCTCACCCCTAGCCCCTCTCCCAAGGCGGGAGAGGGGGACAAGAAAACCCTAAGCATTCTCGTAGCGGAAGATGTGAGCTACAATCAAATGCTGATCAAGCTCTTTCTCAATAAGCTCGGATATGAATATGAAGTCGTCAGCAATGGAATAGAAGTCCTAGCCAAATTGCGCGAAAAACGCTATGACGTAATTTTAATGGATATCCAGATGCCGCAAATGGATGGTATGGAAACAACCCGCCGTATTGTCGCCGAATATGCTGGCGATCGCCCCTACATTATTGCTGTATCCGCTAACTCTAGCGGTGAGGATCAGGCGAAATATCTAGCCTTAGGCATGAATGATGCGATCGCTAAACCCTATGTATTAGATGAACTAGAACAAGCTCTATCACAGGTCAATCCCTAACTCCCGCAAACGTTGCGCTAAGGATTCGGCACGTTGCTCGGCGAGTTTTTTATCTAATTCCGCTTGTTCAGCACGCAGATCTGCTTGTTCGGTATCCGTCAGAATCCAATCACCATTAGCGTCATAAAATCGCAGCCACAAACGATTAACGCCTTTATACTTGCCTTGCCACAAACCAATACCCAACTCAATTTCAGGCATCCAGATTTTTGAATCAGCTAAGTCTTGTTCAACATAGCGATCGCTTTGCAAGGTAAACACCCTCATGCGATCGGTACGGCGGCTAAAAATGACATAATAAGGAATTCGTAAAATCTTCTCATACACTTCCCATTTTGACGGTGGCTTTTCCGCTTGACCATTTTGAGAAGTACAGCCAAGATCCCCGACTTCTTTTTCGCTATCAAAGGCAACTTGCAATTTCACAAAAGAAGTCGGGGATCTGAATTCCTCACCCAAGTCTTCTTTTTCTGTACTAGGTGATAGCAACTCGACAACAACATGGGGGCTAACGCCTTCCTGCCAAATCACATAGCTCAAACGCAAATCTTCATCATCATAGAGCTTCGGGACACCCACAACTCCAAACCAATCAGGGCGCTTGTACCAATTTTGATGATGCACATCGTAATAGAGATTTAGATCACAAGCACTAAATATGCGATCGCTTCGATAATTAGCAGGAAAAAAAGTCAACCACAAAAGCTCAGACTGAAAACTATGAAATTGATCCACCCCATTCTCCTCATGGTTTTCGCTTGGTAAGTCATACATCGTCGGCAAAGTATCTCTAGGCGATAGAGGCGGATCGCTTTGTTCAGTCGGATATTTCAGGCGGTACATAAACTGCTCCCTAAATTCACGCTGTCAATGTAGAATCTATTTGTGCAACGTAACGCATCAATTACGCTATCGCTAACCTATTCTACGTTTAATTCTAGCAATTATTAAATATATGCTCAAGGCGATCGCGACCATAAATAATCAGTCATTAAACAATCAGTCACTCCTATATGAAACCGACTTCTATGCTTGGACACAAACACAAGTCGAGTTAATGAAGCATGGCAACTTAAACGCCCTTGATATTGCCAACTTAATGGAGGAAATTCAGTCTTTGGGGAAACAACAAAAACAAGAACTCAGAAACCGACTAGGAGTTCTAATTGGACATTTACTGAAATGGCAATATCAACCAGATTTTCGTAGTAAAAGTTGGAGAGTGACTATTCGCGGACAACGCCGTCGCATTAAAGAGCATATACTCGAAAATCCTAGTTTAAAGTCCTATCTTCACCAAGCAATTGCCGAAGCATTTCCAGATGGCATAGATTTAGTCTTAAAAGAAACTCCTCTTGAGGAGAAAGATCTACCATCTGAATGCCCTTATACAGTCGAGCAAATTTTCGATCCTTTGTTTCCCGATGGAATTGAGTAGCATGGATAACTCAAATATCACAAATATTACCTTTCGATTAGCACAATTTATTGATATTGATCCCCTGATGGAACTTGCACAGGAATTCTATCAATTTGATCATATTGTTTTTGATGATTCTGTCGTTAAAGCTTTTACGGCTCTGCTTAGCGATGAAAACTTTGGCTTAATCTGGTTGATTTGCGAACGCGATCGCCCGATTGGATATGTCGCACTCACCTTCTTTTTTAGCATGGAATATCATGGACGCTGTGGACTAGTCGATGAGTTATATATTCGTGAAGCGTATCGCGGCATGGGAATTGGCAAACAAGTATTTGTCCTTATCGAAGATCATCTTAGATCTCAGGGTATGCGATCGCTATCCTTAGTAGTGGATTTCTGGAATGACAAAGCCGAAGCTCTCTACACCAAAATCGGCTTTCAACGCGAAAAGCGACATCTAATGGTCAAGCATATTTCTCCTGCCTAGCTACTTAGCTCGCAGCCGCTATACTAGTGAATGCTATATTTGACCAGTAGCGCTTACGCAATCAGTGTTCCTATGGGCTACGAGCCTTTACATCATAAATATCGCCCCCAAATCTTTGACGACCTAGTTGGACAAGAGGCGATCGCGCACACGCTTTCAAATGCGCTAAACACCAAGCGGATAGCACCAGCATACCTATTTACAGGGGCGCGAGGGACAGGCAAAACATCAAGTGCGCGGATCATGGCAAAGTCTCTCAATTGCCTAAGTTCAGACAACCCTACGCCCCATCCCTGCGGTAAATGCGAATTATGCCTGAGTATCGCCAATGGTAACGCCCTAGATATCACCGAGATTGACGCAGCAAGTAATACAGGTGTTGATAACATTCGTGAATTAATCGAACGCGCCCAGTTTGCGCCAGTCAAGGCAAGATTTAAGGTTTACATTATTGACGAATGTTTGACAGGCGATACCCTTGTCCAGACTGATAACGGTTTAATGCGTATTGACGATCGAGATTTATTAGGTAAACAAGTTTTAAGTTATAACGAAAAATCTGCTAAATGGGAATATAAAAAAGTTTTACGTTGGCTAGATCGTGGGGTAAAACCTACGTTAATTATTAAAACCAATCAGCGATCGCTTCAATGTACAGGTAATCATTTAATCAGAACAGAATCAGGATGGACACAAGCAAGCAATATCAAAGTTAGGACGAACATATTGTCCCCTGTAGTTGCGGAACTATCTCTTGAATGGAATACAAATTTGGAGAGGGTCGAATCTGTAACAGTCGTTGGTGATGAACCTGTTTATGACATTGAAGTAGAAGATAATCATAACTTTGTCGCTAATGGGCTGCTAGTTCATAACTGCCATATGTTAAGCACGGCTGCATTCAATGCCTTACTGAAAACCCTCGAAGAGCCGCCCGATCGCGTTACCTTTATTCTCGCCACCACCGATCCCCAGCGCGTATTACCGACCATTATCTCACGCTGTCAGCGCTTTGACTTTCGGCGGATTCCCCTTGATGCGATGGTCAAACACTTAGGGAAGATTTCGGCAAATGAAAATATTAATATTCATACTGAAGCAATTACTTTAGTTTCTCAAATTTCTCAAGGTGGGCTGCGTGATGCCGAATCTCTGCTCGATCAGTTGAGCTTATTAGATGGAGAAATTACGATTGAGGCGGTTTGGGAGCTAGTAGGTTCCGTTCCTGAACAGGATTTATTATCACTAATCGAAGCGATCGCTGCTGATCATTCCACTCAATTAATCGACTATGTTCGCCGCATTATGGATCGGGGACGAGAACCATTGATTGTGTTGCAGAACTTAGCCAATGTTTATCGTGATTTATTGATTGCTAAAACCGCAAGCGATCGCAGTGATCTCGTTGCCATGACTAGCACAGGCTGGGAACGACTGGTGCAGCTTGCTCAAACATTATCAATAGGAAATATTCTGCTCGGTCAACAACATTTGCGATCGGCAGAGTTACAAATCCGTAATTCCACACAACCGCGTTTATGGCTAGAAGTGACCCTCATGGGTTTATTACCATCGGCAATGGGAGCGCAAGCAGGTAATTCCGCCCAAGCGACTCATCCATCCCAAGCATATATTCCACCGCGCACAAATATCCCTCCAACCACTCAGTTTACTCCCCCTCAAGTTCCTCCTAAATCCAATCCAGTTTCCCCAACTCCAAGTACTCCCAATCAAGATTTATTAGTAAATTCTCAATCAACCATAACGCCACAAGCATCACCAAACCCTATAACCCCTCCGCAAGTTGCCGAAACACCGATATATTCGGGAAGTGACGATCATTTAGAGAACTTCGCTTCAGTTGGTTACGATCTGGCTCAGCTATGGCAAAACGTATTGATGATGTTGCCAACCCCCACTAAATCAGTTTTCATCCAAATTCAAGCCCACATTCTCACCCTTGATAGTGGCAGCGTTAAAATTGGATTGGGCGGAAATCGTGACGAAACCACTAAAAATATTGTGGTTCAGAAGCGTCCTGAACTAGAAGAAGCATTTAAAAAGCATTTACAACGCCCGATGAAGGTCATGTTTACTTTTGTCGCAGCATCTCCCCAAGCCGAGCAAATACAGACTCCTGCACCTCTTCCTGTCAGCCCAGCGATCGCACCGCCGCCAGTATCCCCACCGCCAGCGACTTCTTATTCTAGTCCAGTCAGTCAAGCAGCTTCTCATCCTACACCGCCGCCAAATATTAGCAAGCCAATAAAGTCAGATAATGCTGAGGTTAAAGGCGCTGAAGTTAAAGGCTATGTGGGAATGTCAGCAGAAGATATGGTGGTCAAAAATATGGCTGAATTCTTTAATGGTCAGATTATTGATATGGATGAAGAATCAGGAGTATAGAAACCGTTGCGGTGATAGTAATGGAATAATCGCGTCAGATTGTCCCATCGCATGGGCGGCAAATCTTTGGGATAAAGTCGGCACATAGACAGTAGGACTAGTGAAACCTGAAAATAAATGTAGATTCTCATAGCCATCTAGTGACCCAACTAAAGGTAAATTGTCGCAACTAAAAGCAACTAAACAATTGCGCCAAACGCCTTTTAATTCTGCAATTTTGGGTAAAACTTTGCCAATGGATGCACGAATATCAGCTTCGCTTTGACTGGGATCGATCGCTGCATAGGCATCTGTTAAAAGACGACTGAGTTGACCAAACCTAATCCGACCATTGCGAAATTGAATTGCACCCGCGTCAATCGAAGGTGGTAGAATTTCCCCCCCAGTGATGTCCCAAATTGCATCTTGGTCATCTTTGGTAGTAGCTGACTCAAGTTCATCGCGTTTAGAATTTGCAGGCATTACCATCGTTCGCAATTTGAAGTCAACTGCTTCCGTTTCGATCGCTTCAGCATGGGTGAAATAGATTCGCGCATTGATTCCTGATTTTTTGAGTAGTGCGCGTGATAGCCCACCCGCACAAACTACAACCCGATCGCTATATAATTCGCCCTGTTTGGTGGCTACACCCGTTACCCGATCGCCTTTAATTAATAAATTTTCTACTTTGGTATAGATAATCTCACCACCAAGTTTTTGAAAAGCGTGGCTATGGGCGGTGACAAAACTATCGAGATTAATATGGGCATGGGGTAGTAATAATGCTCCGCCAATTCCTTCAGGATTAAGTAATGGTTCGCGATCGCACGCCTCTTTTGCGTTTAATAACTTTGGGGCGATCGCGCAATTATCATATTGAGCAAGAATAGCGATCGGATCAGCTTCTGGATCAATTGTTAATAGTAAATCCATTTCCCGAAATTCAGTATCTATACCTAATTCCGAAGATAGTTCTCTCTGTCGAGCCATCCCCTCTTCGCTAAGTTGGCGCGTGAGCGCAGTTGTCGCCGCCCAATAGGAAATCCCCCCATAGCCAAGGCTACTTGAGCCTCTAAGTTGCTGATGCTCCTCGACTAGCAACACTGAGAAACCTGCTTTTTGCAGTTCATAGCTCAGTGATATTCCTGTAATACCACCACCAATTACAATCCAATCATGCATGATTTTTTGAGAGTATATGAAAACTTTTAGAATTTTTGAGTTTGTTTTAAGTTGATTTTAGGTTGATTTTTCAAGCAAATTCATCATCATTATAGCGATCGCCATAGCGACTCTCCTATGGGTTAATTAACGTTTACCCTATGGAACAATGGGCTTAAGCCCATTGCCTGTAAAGCAATTAGATGTAAACCGCTAGACATCTTAAGAAAACATAGAGAATATCCCAACTTGCTCAAAAAAAACTGTTAAAATATTAAGTAATAAAAATTAACATAACCTTTTAAGATACTTTGTTTTTAAATCCTGACAAGGTTGAACTAGCGCAACGCTCCTTAGAACGTGAAGCAACAGTTCAAGCTAATTCCTTGACTGTAAAAACCACGCCAGCGTTTTCGACATATCCCTTTAAAAATCTCGATAATCTCGATAATAATCACATACTTGCAAACTTACTGAATATCGCCAATCTGTCTAAATATTGGCAAATTTGGTCTAGTTCCTTATTTTTAGTGTCTGTACCCGTATTTTTTGAAGCTCCGCTAGTGCGCTATGCACCTTGGTTGAGCTTAATTTTTACCGTCGGTTGGTTAGCGATCTCTAAGCATCTGCAAGAAGATTCTAAATCTGAACTATGGGGGAGCTTAATCTGGGGATTTAGCCTCACTTGGCTATGTGGTTCCATCTATTGGGGATGGTTGCGTTGGGAACCTGCCTATCATGTGCCAGTAGAAGCTTTAGCCCTGCCTTGGGCAATTTGGGCAACTCGACAAGATTCGCACCGAGTCGGTGGCTGGTTTTATATTGGTTCACTATTGGGAACAGCGATTACCGATCTTTATTTCTACATCACGCATCTCTTTCCCCATTGGCAAGCCCTGATGCTTGTGGAGTCAAATATCAGCCTTGCCAAGCCACTTCTCAAAAATGCATTGGCTCTAGTGGAAACGCCTTGGGGTATGACATGGGCTTGTATTTTAGCCGCGATGCTCTTGATAACTGGAAACAAAGCAATGCGATCGCCAGATCTTGGCTACTGGGCTTTTGGTGGTGCTGTACTCGGTACAATTTTTGTCGATTTATTATTTTTTAGTGTTGCCGTTTTGGGTTGAAAAATAAAAACCCAGCGCTTGTGGCGCTGGGTGCAGTCAGTTTAAGGCTTCATTGATAATCATACTAAAAGAACTGACACTCTTACTGCCTCACGCGATCGGGTGAAAGAAAGTAATGGTTTGGTTAATCAAGGGGTAAATTATCCACTTTCTTAAATTCTCCATTCCAAGGTGCAAAAAATGGCAGGAACATCATCCCAGGAATCGCTAATACCAACGTAAACAAGAAAAATAAAGCCCATCCCTTACCGTCACTACCAGCCAGCCACGAGACTTGATTAATCGCTGTCCAAGATGGCATGTTGCGCTGAATGAATTGGGCAGACTCGCCTGAAAATGGCGAAGCTAAGAGATCCCGCCCAACTGCAAACAAACTGGAAAGTAAGGCAAATTGGGTTGCCGAAAAATTGGGATTGCATAACAGCATCAAAAAACCTAAAAACCCTGCGGTTCCTAAACCGCCGCAAAAGTTTTCAACATTAATCGCCGCAAGTAGCACATAATCGTTTTTGCCCACCACCGCGATCGCATAGTAACCAATATTGCTAATCGCTTGGAGAAATCCAAATATCCATAGCGATCGATTGATGCCAATTTTGCTGAGAATTGCCCCACCCGCAAGGGTTCCGACAATGGTTGCTACAAGCCCAATTCCTTGCCGCACTGTGCCAATCGTGCCATCAGAAAATAAAGTTTTCAAGAAAGGAACAGCCATCTTACCGACCATCGCATCGCTAAATCGGTAAAAAATCGTGAATACCAGAATTAGTAAAACCTTCTGTACACCTAAACGGTGAAAAAATTCTTGAAAAGGTTTAACGACTGCTTCATCTAAGGTGGTGGGGCGATCGCTAGTTTCTGGTGGTTCTGGAGCGGCGATCGTGGCAATCAGCCCCAGACTCATGACTATTGCCAAAAGCACATATACCCAAGCCCAACCAATTTGACTCGCTAAATTAAATCCAATAAATCCCGCAAATAACAGCGCAATCCGATAGCCCAAAACCCAAATACCGATACCTGCACCAACTTCCTGCACTTCCAACACATCAGTGCGATAGGCATCGATCGCTATATCTTGCGTGGCACTGAGAAAAGCAAGCATCAAAGCGGCGATCGCTAAAATCGGTAAACCACCTGCTCTCTCTGTTGGTAAAACATTACCAATTGCAAACATTTGTAAAGCAACTGCCAAAATCGCCAATACCAAACCGCCCTGCGTTAATAGAATCCATCCTCGCCGCCGCCCTAAAAATGGAGGCACAAAGCGATCGATTAAAGGCGACCACAAAAATTTGAGGGAATAGGGTAGAGAAACTAACCCTAACCAACCGATTGTACTGAGGTCAAACTTAGCGCTGGTCAGCCACGCACGAAAAGCGTCATCGGTGAGTGCATAGGGTAATCCTGATGCAAACCCCAATGACAAAAGCGCCGCCATTTTGCGACTCTGAAAAACTCGAAAAAACTCGAAAGCTCGAAAAAAAACTTGGGCGATCGCCTTCATGATCCTCTGTCCATGACCGTATCTATCATGAGTTTATGTATATTTACGGATTAGACTACAATATATATGTAAGCGGAGACGCAAGTTTCCGTTCACTCCTCACACCACATTCCGCCTGAGCTTATGAGCAGCAAAGGCGGTTTCTTTTTTTTTACCTAAAGTGCCTTTAGTAAATATTTCTGCCCGAGCTTATGAGCAGCAAAGGCGGTTTTTTCTTTTGGTGGGTAATTAGCTTAACAATTGTGGCTTTTAGCAAACTTTTAATAGTATTTGTAAAACCAACTGTTATACTAGCTACACATAATTTTTGAAATTAAATTTTTTAATATTTAGGGAGTTAGCTAAGCATGTCATCAGCGATCGCAGTCACAGATGCTAGCTTTGAGCAGGATGTACTTAAAAGTGATGTTCCTGTTCTAGTAGATTTTTGGGCTCCTTGGTGTGGTCCTTGCCGCATGGTTGCGCCTGTAGTAGAGGAAGTTGCCCAAGAGTACGAAAACAGAATTAAGGTTTTTAAACTTAATACCGATGAAAATCCTACTATTGCTGGACAATATGGTATTCGCAGTATTCCCACGCTTATGGTCTTTAAGGATGGACAGAAAGTAGAGACAGTTGTAGGTGCTGTTCCAAAGTCAACGTTATTTACCACAATTGACAATCATTTACCCTCAGGTGATAAAGTTGCGACTTCTGAAAAGAAGGTTAGCGATGAATATAGTGAATCAATCAAAAATAGAGATGGTTTTGTCACTGACGGTAAATCCTGATTTAAACCAGAAGTTGACTTCTGGTTTGAATTCTCTAGAAAAGCCTTACTCTGTAGGGCTTTTAATTTAGGTTTATATCTATTAAACTTATTAACTGAAGCTAAACTTAGCTAAAAACAAGTGGGCTTACATTCCAAGATTGTTGAAATTTTATCAGAGGACGAATTGCGTCGGACGATTAATCGTTTAGCTTCACAAATTGTTGAGGCTAGCGGTGATTTGTCTAATGTTGTTCTGCTCGGTATTTACACTCGTGGTGTGCCATTGAGTGTAGCGATCGCTAAGCAGATCGAGGTGCTTGAAGGTGTTGTGGTTCCTGCGGGAGCGTTAGATATTACATTTTATCGCGATGATTTGGATCGGATTGGGCTGAGAACACCCAGTAAAACTGAGATTCCTGCCGACCTAAATGGCAAAACCGTGATTTTGGTGGATGATGTGATTTATAGTGGGCGCACGATTGGGGCGGCTCTAAGCGCGGTAAATGATTATGGTCGTCCCAAGGTTTTACGATTGATGGTTTTGATCGATCGCGGTCATCGCGAGTTACCGATTCATCCTGATTATGTAGGGCGGACTTTGCCAACTTCTAAGGATGAGCAAGTAAAAGTATTTTTAAGCGCGGCGGGGGATGGTCGTGATGGTGTTGAATTAATTAAACCAATTGGATAAAACAAGAAGAGTCGGCGCTTTGCGCCGACTCTTCTTAATGTATCAAGATGTATCAAGCTGCTAAAACTTGCTCTCTGTGATTAGGGTTAATATTTGAAAGACCTCGCCCCTTATCCATGCTGCTTATAGCCAAGCGATCGCAGGGAATTGTATCAGCATAAACAGCGCTGCACATGAAACTTTCATAAATCTCCAGCAATGCATCCCCCGCAGCCGAAAATTGAATGCACTGATTAGGTAATACAGTTCTTTCAAAGAAAGCAGATTGAGATTTGGATTGGGATATCCGAATTATTTGGATAAATTCGCTTTCGTTACGATACATACAGGTTAATTGATTAAACTGATTTTCTAAACTTTTGGAATTAATCTTACGCGACTGAATATTAAACATTTTTTAAAACCTGTGTACAAACGCTAACTTTGTCAACTCGTGATCCCAGATTACGGGATCGTCCCATGACTATCAGTGACATAGCACACATATTCCAAGTTTCTTAATCTTTGGGATCGCTATTTGAATTGGAACTAAAAAGGCGGCACGAAGTGCCGCCTTTTGTTTTGAGATTTTTGGGATCGCTTGACCATAAATTTAGTGAGATCAACAAACTGAAATAAGCAAACTCAGTTTGTTTATTTTAGTTAGACACTTTTTGCGATCGCTTGACCATAAATTTAGTGAGATCAACAAAAGCATCGCGGCGCAAATAGGGATAATCGCCAATCCAAAAATTGTACTGGGGAATATAAGCATCAGAAGTTTGACGACTAACTCGACCAAAACGGCGATCGTTAGAAAATAGCAACATATAAACGGTTTGTTGAGGTTTAATCCGTTTCAGTTCCCGCTTTAGTGGCAATCGCAAAGTCGTCACAAACTCAGTTTCATCCCCAAGCTCAATATTCAAAAAACTTTCCGCATCATAACTAACATCCATTCTCCCCCGTGAATCGACCTTCTCGGCACGTGCCAATACTTCTTGAGAAACATATACATCTAAAACTTCCGCCTGCCAAAATCCACAATAAGCAAACCTGCGTAACTTAGCATTACGAATACTCGCTTGAATTACTGGTTCTAGCATCCAATACAGTCCCCCCAACGCCGCACAAACAAACATCGATACCGCCGCAAAACTACTGGGATTATTTTCACTAACGCGGTTATATAACAGCGTAAAAACAATTACACTGGCGATCGAGATGGCAACGCGCCGAAATACACTCTGCCCATCACCCCAATAATATTGATACTGCTCTGAGGTGGGAACAGCTGGGATCAGTTCGTCAAAGTTTCTGCGTTTGAGTGGTGTAATCATGGAGATATTTTAGCTAATAATGCAGCCCCATAAGCTGCTTCAGTTTGAATCGCATCTTGCATCCGTACTCGATTTAAATCATTATTCAAATGGCGATCGCGGATTTTTGTCCATACCTGATTTTTGGCTCCACCTCCCGCCGTATAAATTTTTTGAATCGGTGAAGCGCCCAATTCTTGCAAAAGCCTGTAGCCCTGCGCCTCGATTCTCGCCATACTCTCTAATAAGCCATGCAAAAATTCGACGGGATCATTAGGGCGTGGCTCTAATCTCGGTATGAGATGGGGATCGTTAATGGGAAAGCGATCGCCGATTTTTGGTAAAGGATAATAATCAAGGGGACTTGATATATTCGGATCAATGCGATCGCTCAGCACTTGTAATTCGTGATCATTAAAAAACTGGCGTAAAACCGCCCCGCCAACATTTGACGCGCCTCCCACTAGCCATAAACAGCCCATATTTGGATGATCGAATCGATGGCTATAAATCCCATATTGTGAATTATTGACAGGGCGATCGCTTAATATTTTCAAAACCATTGTCGAGCCGAGGGATGTAACAGCAGTACCGATTTCGGGCGTACCAACCGCCGCTAAAAATGCAGCATTACTATCGGTTGTCCCCGCCGCGATCGCACAATCTAGGGGCAAATTTAATTTTGAGGCGATCGCTTCCTGAATAATTCCCACGCAGGTACTGGGCGCAAATATCTCTGGTAAAACTAATTGGGGATTTTTTAAAGCCCAAGCTTTTAACCAATCGGGATATCTTAAAAGTTCAGGATCGTAACCTAACTTGAGCGCATTGTGATAATCGCTTATGCCTAACTTGCCATGCAGCAAATAACTTAGCCAGTCCGCCTGATGCATGAAATAAGTTTCTTGTTTTGATCTGTCTGTCTGTACCATCGAAATCAATTTGGCAAAACTCGAAGTTGGACTGCAAACTAAATGTTGCGGCGGCGCGATCGCCTTTACCTGCTCTAGAATGTCAGCACCACAAGCATCGCTATAAATCATGGGTAACGAGATGACTTTGCCATTGCGATCGCACATTACAACCGTTGCGGAAGTCCCGTCAATGACTATTTTTTTGATGTTTTGTCTGATATTGATCGGCAAACTAGCGATTATTTCATAAAGCGTAATTTTCCAGCTTTCACAATCACGAATAGCATAGTCAAGTCGAGAGAGCGCAACAATCTCACCATTTACATCAATGGCGATCGCCCTTACCCCCGAAGTCCCAAAATCAATCCCTAGAAAATAATTCATCGCTAATTTTTAAATTCACAAGATAGAAGGTAGGGCTGCGCCCTACCCTTTATGGTCGAGATTTTTGCAAAGGAATATGCTTTTCCAAACAAGTTTTGAGCATTTGAGCATCAAATAAAACTGGTAAAAAATGAATACTTTTTACTTCTTTAAAGTAGAACAATACGGGAAAAGCAAACCAAAAAACTTGCCAATCTTGCCAATCCTGATAAGGGAAAGTACGGAACTTTTCTTGCGATCGATAAACTTCTAAATCTGTTGTCGTAAATACTAAACGGATTGTCGCCGCTTGATATACTAAAAACAATCCAAAAATTGCTACCACACCCGCAGCAATCGGTTGCACCCAAATAAGCGGTATTCCTGCCAACACAAGTACGGAAGGAATTGCATAGTTGGGATTTAGTTCTGTATTCTGCGATGCATTATTTGGATTTGCAAAAGGATTTGAAGTAGTCATAATCATTTAAATAATTGATTTCTATCTATAGATATACATTTAATTTTAAATCTATGGCTCCTTTGTTGGAGTGATAGAATAAATGTGATTAAGTCAATATTATGCTTTACTTCATTCTCAAATCACTGAGTCTTTGCGAAGCTACTATAATTTTTACATCAGCTTAGAAAACAGATAGGAAACGGCTATGAACTTATCCTCAACAATTAATGATTTGGCGCTCCCCTTGCATGAAGCCGCAAAAGATCCGAAAGTCTGGAGCGATCTCAAACAAGCGATCTCCACAAGTTCAGGATTTGATAAATGGCAGAGTTCTCGGCATGGCGATCCCCAAGATAATTTCTCAAGAGATACGCAAATCCAAGAAAGTGTCCTTGATGATCTCGTGCGTAGTTACTTGCGTGAGACACTAGAGACGTTAGCGTATTAATTGCGAGATTTGTCTTGTGAGCGAAATATTTGATTCTCTAAAAGAGCAACTGGCTGCGGATGATATGGGTGTTCGGATGAAAGCCCTCCACGCTAGTCGCTCTCTTGCTTTGTCGGAAAGATTTTCTCTGGTGGCGATCGCTACGAGCGATCCCTATGCGCGTATTCGTTACGATGCTGTCAGTCAAATTGGCACGGTTGGCACTTTTGATTTAGCCAAGTCTTTAGAAATTTTAAGCCATCGCCTAAATACTGATAATGAAATTGATGTCCGCGCCGCCGCCGCCGCCTCGCTGGGATCGCTACAACTTACCCAAGCGTTCGGGCTGCTAAAAACCGCCTATGAATCCACTAATGATTGGATGTTTCAATTTAGCATCGTGGCGGCGATCGGCGAATTAGGAGATCCCCAAGGTTTTGCTTTGTTAGCCGAAGCCTTACAAAGCCCTAATGAATTAGTCAAGATTGCAGCGATCGGTTCTCTAGGCGATCTCGGTAATCCTGAAGCCGTTGCGCTGTTGTTACCCCTAACCGAAGATCCCGATTGGCAAATCCGTCATCGTGTTTCCCAATCTCTCAGTCAACTCGGTGGCGATGAAGCTAAATCCGCTTTAGAAAAGCTAGCTAATGATCCCGTCACCCAAGTTGCAGAAGCTACGCGATCTCTCCTATGAGAAGTTACGACAATACCTGTAAATTTTTAGCCGAAACATTTCCAGCAGATTTTGCTAGTTGGTTATTGGGTAAACGAATCCCTTTAACCAAACTGGAACCATCGGAACTGTCTTTGGAACCAATTCGCGCTGACTCAGTGATATTTCTAGAATCAGCAGAAGTTATTCTGCACTTGGAATTCCAGACTAGACCTGATGAGTTAATGGCGTATCGAATGGCAAATTATTGGTTAAGACTTTACGGGAAATACCCCAACAAAGAAATTCACCAAATTGTAATTTATTTAAAGCCGACTAGTTCGCCCTTGGTTTATCAAACCAGTTTTAGTTCTCAAAAATTAAATCACGAATTTAATGTGATACGTTTGTGGGAGCAACCAACTGATATTTTGCAAAGTTATTTAGGATTATTGCCTCTATCCGTTTTAAGTAAAACTGATGATCCCATTGAAACTCTAAGAGAGACAGCAAAAATAATCGATAATATTCAAGACAGTCAGGTAAAAAATAATGTCACTGCCGCAACTGCAATTATTTCTGGCTTAACATTAAATAAGGACGTGATTCAACATTTATTGAGGAGCGATGTCATGAAAGAATCAGTGATTTATCAAGATATTTTACTTGAGGGTAGAGTCAAGGGCAGAGCCGAGGGTAAAGCTGAGGGCAAGGCTGAAGGTAAGGCTGAGGGCAAGGCTGAGGGTAAAGCTGAGGAAAGAAAGCAAATCGCTCTGAAAATGTTGCGCTCTGGTATGTCTGTCGATTTGGTTGCTCAGTTTACGCGATTGACTGCCAAGCAAGTTGAAAAATTACAAAAATCGGCTTTAGAGTCTACAAAAAATACCAAGTCGCCAAGGGCTAAGCGATCGCTAAATCCATAAAATTGCAGACATAAATTATTGCGCTAAAATCACATCTCTTTCCAATACATCGCTGATCGAATAGGGACAATCGGCTGGGAATTCTAACCCAGTCTCTTTTTCGGCATTTAAATTGGCGATCGCATAAGTTTCATCTAACCATTCACTCGTTAGATAGCGCTTTAGGCTGGGGCTATCTTTTAAATACCGAACAATATGCGCCCGTTCACGCTGAATAGTTATTTGCCAACTCCGCGATCGCCGTTCAGGTTGATAGTCCCATTTAAGTAAATGATGCAAAATTAGACGCACACTACTCAATAGGCGATCGCGTTCTCGCTTGGACAAATCGCGCACCTCATCCACTAAATTCTCGATATCCAACTCTGCAAATCGCCCCTCTGATAACAGGTCAGCCATCTGTTCAGCCCAGAGTCCATAATCTTGCTCATATAGCACAGTCATCGCCACAACTCCAACTAAGACTCATAACGCTTACTATATATTATTTTCCATAATAAAAAAGTAGTGGTAATTCATGAATTACCACTACTTTTTTTAGATGTTAAATGAAACCGAGATCAACTAAATCCTAGAAGGAGAAAGTGGTACGGATTACCCCAACAGTTGCAGTACCGTTAGCACTTGCGCTACCTTGGTTGAATACGAAGAATACACCAGGAGTGATGCTGATATTCTTGGAAACATTGAAACGGTAGAGAGCTTCCAAGTGATATGGGGTATCGGGTGAACCAGTTGCGTTGCTTACGCTGCTACGGAATAATGGTTGACCGAACAATACCGCAGCTAGATCGCCATCTCTGAATAAGTCCTTAGCAGACAAAGCAGCCATCCAGCTAGTAAATGTGGTGGAGCCAGTTGTTGTACCAGCAGCATTGATGCGATCAGCAAAGGTATAAGATCCCCAAGTATTGAAGGTGAACTTCTTAGTAATATCCCAAACTAAGCTACCTACAACAGTATTAGACTTTGTGCCAATACCAGCAGGAACAGTAACAACTGAATCCACATTCAAGCCAGAACCTAAATTAGAACCTGGAACGTAAGCATTCGCATAACCAACGCCCAATGTCAAAGCACTAGATGGCTTGTAAACCAACTGAGCAGCCAATTTCGTAGCACCACCAGTTAAACCACCAGCCCCTGTTGCATCTGGAGAGTTTGCAGCAGTATAGGCTAGTTCAAGATTTGCTTGGTTGGTGAACTTGAAATTCAAACCAGCAACAGCCAAACCTGTGCCGCCACTAGAAGCGATACGGATTAAAGGATTGAAACGACCGAAGCGAGAAATTGTTCCTTGAGAATCACTTTCTAGAGGGTTCAGTGGGCTAATTACATCTTCAGGAGCGCCGATTGGTGCAAGGTAAGCAGTAATGCTTTCACCAATGGGGAAACGGTAGAATAAACGACCAACTTGAAATACGTTGCTAGTGTTTGTGTCGAAAGATAGACGAGGGGAAGCACCTGCACCTAATGCTTCACCAATGTTAGGGTTGTTGCCAGCTTCTAAGCGAGTTCTTAGCAAATCCTTACCAGTGAAGCTGGTGTCAAGGTTCAAGCGGACACGGTAGCTAAAAGTTGTGTTGGTCTTATCAGCAGGACCCCCAGATGGAGTACCATCAGAAGCAGCAGCTAGACCCATGACAGCTTCGCCGCGTAGCTTGGTGGTAGTGGAGAACTGTTGATCTTCGAGCTTAGCGGTCTTAGCATCGAGAGCATCTACACGACCGCGAAGGGTTGCTAGTTCAGCAGCAAACTCTTCTTGAAGCTTTTGTAACGTAGCGAGATCTTCTTTGCCAACCTTGTCAGCCAAACCTGCGGAAATAATTTCATTGATCTTGTCTAAACAAGAATTCAAGGTGGCAGCGAACTCGTAACGGCTAGTTGCTTGTTTGCCACGGAAAGTGCGGTCAGGATATCCACCGATGCAACTATAACGATCTACCAAGGACTGCAAAGCGTTGAAAGCCCAATCAGTAGGCTTAACATCACTAAGCTGAGATACTGAAGTTACATTCTGAGCAACAGCACTAGGACGCAATTGAACTTGTTCGACAAGGGTATCAGCACTTGCAGCACGAACAGTTTCAGAAGCTTTAGAAGCCTGAGCATTAGCAGCACCACTAATAAGTGCAGATGCGGCTACAGCCACGGAAACTGCTAAGCTGTAATTTTTCTTAGAAAAATTAGACATATAAATTTATATTCCTCACAATGTAACGATTGTACATCTATTCCTAGATAAATGTATCAACAATTGCAGCAAAAAGTTAAGTGTTGTTTGACACATCAGCCCTATAGTTTGCCGAAACATGTCTTATGGTAGATATTTTTCTGTTTATAAAAATATTTGAAGCAGTAATTGAGCTAAAATAATTCCAGCGTGGGGAACACTTGTATAAGCTGACTCTGCAAATTCGTAACCTATCTCACTAAACATTACGACTAAATTGGAGGCAGCCTCGCCGCTATAGAATGTTGAGCCTCTGCTTCTAGTCTGTCTTTTTATGGTTTGAGTTTGTAGTTTGTTTTCTAGGCTGCTATTTTGTTCTCCCTCTCGTTTGCCCTAATTTGCTCACCTTAAACAATCGTTCGACCCTCGCCTCATGGAATTCTCGATTACCCAACTGTTAGACAACTTCTCTGATGACAAGCTAGTTACGCCTAAAGCGATTGAAAAAAAACTTGGAATTGGGGACGACAATAAGAGCGTCCGCAGGCTCCAAGTCGCCCTTGATGCTCTCGAAAAAATTGGCATCCTTGAAAAAGATAAAGGACGCTACCGCCGCATTCATGAAGAAGGGCTGGTGGAAGGTCGCTTGCGCTGTTCAAGTAAAGGTTTTTGCTTCGCAATCCAAGATGTCGAAGATGCTGAAGATATATATGTGCGCGAGAGCCGTTTAAGCAATGCTTGGAATGGCGATCGCGTATTGGTGCGTGTAACTAAGGATGGCGTGAGGCGGCGATCGCCTGAAGGTGAAGTGCGGTTGATCCTTGAGCGATCAAATCCAACTTTGTTGTCAACTGTGAAACTCACGGATGATAGTTACCGTGCAGTGCCGCTTGACGATCGCCTATTGTTTGAAGTAGAGCTATTACCAGACGAGGAGAATCCCGATCTCAGTGTTGCCGAAGGTAAACTAGTGCATTTGGAAATGGTGCGATTTTCTCTAGGTAATCACTTACCGATTGGGAGAATTTTGCAGGTTTTAGGTGATGATGCAGAATCAACTAACGATATTGATTTGGTCTGCTGCAAACATAATTTACCAAGGCGATTTAGTGCTAAGGCTTTGACAGCAGCAGCAAGCTTGCCAAGGGGAGTCAGAAAAGCGGATCTCAAACATCGTCTAGATTTACGCAAAACTCTTACTGTGAGAATCGGTAATGCGGCTGCCATTTCCATAGCACAGTCGGAAACAGGTTGGGATTTGGGAGTTCATATTCCCGATGTAGCTACCTATGTGACCAGTGGTTCACCTTTAGATCTAGAAGCGCAAAAGCGTCTGCGGTCATTTTTCCTAGGCGATACGATTTTGCCGATGTTGCCTGAAATGAATGTCTTTAATCAACCTGAATATCTGGCGATGTCAGTGTTGATTAAATTGGATCAAGTAGGAAATATGCTTTCCTTTGAGATTCAACCCTCAGCGATTTTAGTGCGGGCTAATTTGAGTTATCAAAGAGCGCAACAAATTCTGGATGGTAAAGTTGCCGTTGATCAGGATGCCCCTAGTCAAGAAATTGACACGGAAGTTGAAGAATTGGTGCATTTGATTGCGAAGGTCGGTACGCTCTTGCAAGGATGTTCCAATGCCATCAGACTCGTATTACCTCAAGCACCTTCACAAGAGGCTGATGAAGGTGTGCGCGGTTTAACCGTAGTTCCATTTACTTTGCCGATCGCTGGCACGGTTACGGAAGTGATGATTTTAGCGAATAGAGCGATCGCTTCTCATTTACAGTGTTTAGCAATTCCTGCAATTTATCTGCGCCAGATTGCGCCCGACCAAGGCAAAGTTGATGACTGGTTAAAGTTATTGGAAAGCATGGGAATTGCCGCTCAGATCGAAAATCCTGAGCAGATTCAAATCACCGATTTGCATCGTATTCTGGAGCAACTGAATCAGATTGAACAGGATGCTAGTCGCGATATTCTGAAATATTTACTACTGTCCATGTTCAAAACTAACGAACATGTTCTAGCTCCTGCACTGCATTTTGGATTGGGATTAATTGATCAACCCTACGCCCACGGCGTATGTCCTCAAAATCATTACGCAGATTTACTAATTCAGCGCACTTTGCATACTGTGTTTGAGGAAGGTCGCGATCGCCGTAGTATCAGAATCAAAGATGGTGTAAATCTGCGAAGTTCTAGCGCTCATGGACAAGTAAATTGGAGTGTTTTACCCCCCGATACCGAGCGGCAATTGATTGAAGATTTGGAAGCAGTTTTGCCAAGACTTAATCAGGCGGATGCGCTATATCATCGATCAATTTCTGATCTTGATGGACTTCGCAAAGCCGAGTTTATGCGATCGCATACGGGTGAAAATTTCCACGGGATAATTACCAGTGTCCAGTCCTATGGATTTTTTGTCGAAATCGAATCTCTATTGGTAGAAGGGTTGGTTCATGTTAGTTCATTGAAAGATGACTGGTATGAGTTCCCATTAATCAATGGCAAAGGTCGGGCTAGGGCTTCGACACTTTTGGTCGGTCGTCGCAGTGGTCGTCAATATTCTTTGGGCGATCGCGTTGAGGTACAGGTAAAGGGTGTCGATTACTATCGTCAACAAATTGATTTAGTAGCGGTTGTTACACCTGAAGGCGATCGCAACTTATCCGCTTCGGAATCACAACCTGAAGTGGAAAATTTTGAAGAAGACAACCCAGAAACTATAGAATAGTAGCGTTTGCTTACAACAACTTTCAGTCAAACAAACCAAGTAGGGGTAATTCATGAATTGCCCCTACTTGGCTAGGGCTTACGCCCCTGATCGAGCCACAGTTTCAGTTTTTTATTTATTCCTTCGAGTCTCCACCATGTCGCTTTCCCGCTTATTGGTGACTGTCTTAAACCGTCTTCAGCCATCTGCGGAGACGGTCATGCTCGTGTCGGCGATCGCGGTCGGATTGATCAGTGGTACTGGGGTAACACTGTTTCGCAAACTAATCCTACTCACTCAAGAAATCTATTGGCATGATCTAGCAGTGGCTCTCAGCCAGAAGTTATCTTGGTTGATCGTGTTTATTCCGATGCTGGGTGCGATCGTCGTTAGTCTCGTGCGCCTAAAACTCGATCAAGTTGAATCCGTAGCAACAGGAAAGTTACCTGCATCTCGTGATGTGGGGCAGATTTCCTATGCACATATTCCTCTAAAAACGATCGCCGCCGCGCTTTCTCTTGGGGCGGGAGCTTCGCTAGGTCCAGAAGGTCCGAGCGTTGAGTTAGGGAGCAACATTGGCTCAACGTTAGGGCAGATGATGCAATTTTCCAGCGAACGTATTCGCCTGTTAATTGGTGCAGGGGGGGCGGCGGGTTTAGCCGCAGGTTTTAATGCGCCGATCTCAGGTGTATTTTTTGCCCTTGAGGTACTGTTGCGTGATTCCTATCGCACTGATAAATCCAGTCCCAATTCTGATGTCAGCGTGGTGGTCATCGCCTCCGTAATTTCAGCGTTAGTTTCGCAAATTAGCTTAGGTGAGCGCCCCGCCTTTAGTTTGCCTGTTTATGAGGTGCGTAGTTATTGGGAATTGCCTCTATATCTAGGGCTGGGGGTTCTTGCCAGTGTCGTCGCCCTACTGTTTACCCGTGCGATCAAGCAAGCTAAAAGATTTTTTGCAGGGGAATGGGCGATCGCGCCATTTATGCAAACGCTACCGATGCCGATCAAACTCCTCTTTGGTGGACTCTGCGTGGGACTAGTTGCCTTGAAATTTCCTGAAGCGATCGGTATCGGCTATGAAACAGTGGAATCGATCTTGCAAGATACGCCTTTCACTATTCCGCTACTGGCGATTTTATTAGTAGTCAAGCTTTTATTAACCGCAATTAGTTCCGCTAGCGGCTTTGTGGGCGGGATTTTCGCCCCATCAATTTTTTTGGGGGCTGTCCTTGGTAGTTTATATGGACAGGCGATCGCTAGTCTTTTACCCGCGACGATTCCGATCGCTGCCTCTCCCGCCTATGCGCTAGTCGGAATGGCGGCTGTCTTAGCAGGAACTGTTCGCGCCCCATTGACATCAGTTTTATTGCTCTTTGAAATGACTCGCGATTACCGCATTGTCTTGCCATTGATGGCGGCGGTCGGGTTGTGTGCATGGGTACTCGATCAAATCGATACCTCGAAACCCACTAATCCGATGGTCGTGCAGTTGTCAAACTTACCTGCTGACATTGAAGTTCTGGAAAAAATTAGGATTGCGGAGGTGATGACCCTAAATCCTGCTTCGATCAAGTACTCAATGCCCTTGCTCCAAGCTGCTCAATTTATAACCAGTGGCTATCATCACAGCGCCTTAGTATTGGATGATATCAATCACTTACAGGGAATTTTGACAACCCAAGACATTAAGCGTTTGTTATCCGCCCCCGCAAGCGATCGCCCCATAGAAGAACTAACTGTAGAAAATATTTGCACAAGTCAAGTACTATGCACCTATGTCGATGAGTCCCTAGCGGAGGCTCTCAAACGCATGGCAACTAGGGATTTGCGTCAAATGCCCGTGGTCGATCGCAACCAACCTAAACGGGTAATCGGCATGGTCGATCGCCTTGCAATTACCACCGCCTATAACACGGCGCTAACAAAAAGGGCGATCGCTGCTAGAATGACAGCGATTAAAACAACAGCAGCTATTAGTGCCGCTAACGTCCCCTCAATCACAGTGAATGCTGTAGCCATAACTACTAATAACGACACTGGTAATGGTCATCATAAAGAAGACAATTATCAGACAAAAAACTCTAGTAGCACTTCTGGCAAAAGTAGTTCTAGCAATAATGCTGGTGATAAGGACAATAATTTAGATAATAATTTAGATAGTAATTTAAAAATTAATTCAAACGATAATTCAAACAAGGAATTAGTCCCGTAAATCCCCAAATCAAGGATGTCATGAACAACGAAGAAATACTAATTGAATTTGTGGCTAATGGCGATCGGGCGAATATTGCCTCGCTTAAATCAGTTAACACCACTAAAATCAAAGAGAGCATTCAACAACTTACTGGATTGGTACAGCAGTTAGCGACTGAAAGTGTGCAAAGCTCCAATGATGGACTGCCCAATAATGGACTGCTTCTGGATGAAGTAGAAATCTCCATTAAGCTCACAGAATCAGGTGAAGCAATTCTCTTGGGCGATGGTCAAAGCCACGGGAGCATGACTTTACGATTTCGCCGCCCCAATACATCACCAGTAGCTACTAATTCTGATACTACTGGGCAGGCTCTCCTATCCAATACGGGGGGTGACTATACAAAACTACGAGCTTTGCTGTCGGCTAGTAAATGGCAAGAAGCGAATCAAGAGACATGGAATGTAATGTGTCAGGCCGCGCGTAAAAATGCTGGCTCTGTCCTGTCTGCCGAGGACATTAAACAAATAGCCTGTGATGATTTGAAGATAATTGATAGTCTTTGGAAACAGTATAGTCAAGGTCGTTATGGATTTAGCACTCAAAACCAAATCTATATGTCATCCATTCTCGGCTAAAGAATTTATGTATATAAAAATATAAGGGGTTAACATCATGGATCAGGACAAGCAAAAGCAGATTACGGGATATTTTATTGAGGAGGCAAAGGAACACTTACAAACTATTGAGTCAGGTTTGCTGAATTTGCAAACACTAATGTCTGATACGGAAGCGGTTAATGAAATATTTCGCGCCGCACATTCGATTAAGGGTGGGGCAGCTATGTTGGGGTTTAGTAGTATTCAACATGTTTCGCACAATTTTGAAGATTATTTCAAGATTATGCGTGAAAATAGTACCCTCAAAGTCGATCAACATCTCCAGACCCTCTTTCTGCAAGCTTTTGATAAGTTGCAAGAATTAGTGGAACTTCTTCAAAGTCCTTACGGACTGACAAAGGATGCTGTGGATGTAATTATGTCAGGCTCGGATCAGATTTTTGCGAACCTAAAGACACATTTGCAAAATTTGATTTCAGGTAAGGGGGCGGACGAAGCGATTACAACAACATCGAGAATCACCCTTAAATCTGAGCCAAAGATTGCACCTAAAGGTGATATCAAAGAGCTTTTGAGTGTTTTTCAATCGGAGGTTCCGCAACGGTTGCGAAATATGTTGGAGTTATTTAAACAGCCTGATAGTCCCCGCAGTCGTCAAAATCTCGAAGGCATCTGCACTCAATTACAGGAAATTGGCGATCGCTTTGGTCTTGAGCAATGGTCAACGATGATTCAATCAGTAAAAGCAGCCGTAGGTAATCCGAACAATCCATTTCGCGCACTTGCGCCAGTTTTGATTAAAGAGATCAAACAGTCTCAAGAGCATGTTCTTGCACAAAGAGCGCGTGAAATTAAGGTGTCGCCACAATTGTTGCAATTGCTTCCTGTTGATTTCATAAACAAAATGGAATCTGCTAAATCTGCCAAAGCAGAGGCTAACGCGATGAGTATCGCCTCTGCTGATGAGGTCAGTAAAATATTTGGCGCAGTAATCGAAGAGGATAAGGCCGTTAAAGGCTGGCAGGCATTTAGCGATCGCATCGGTTGGCGACAAAATGGTACTTGGATTGCCTCCAATGCAGTACAAACCCAGCCCGCACCCGATGGACATTTTCCGACTCCACTTTGGTTGGCGGCTTGGCATCAATCCAAAGATAGTAAGGCAAAAGAGCTTCAATCTCAGTATGCTAGTCTTCTAGCCAAAATCGCTAGCTGCGATTTACCATAACAAATTGAATAGGCAAGGGGCTTAAGCCCCTTGTTAGCTGTAACCAACTTGAGGAGATTTTTAATGAGGAGTTTGTTAGCTACGCTTTTAGCGATTAGTACTGGGACTTTAACATTACCTGCGATCGCAAATGCTAATGATTATGGTGCATCTTCGATTAGTCAAGGTACAGTCAATGAATTAACTGGAACGTTAACTGAAACAAAGTTAGCTCTAAATGTTAAACCGACACAAGCAACAAGTGCAAATGCAGGTAGTCTTTTCGCACAGGGTTCTCTAAAAATCGCAAAACAAATTCCCGCAGAGGCGATCGGCTTATTGGTGTTTAATGTTAATCCGCTCTCTTGGCAAATCTCTGCAACATTCTCAGCCGAGACATCCAATCGATTATTAGCAATTAACAAATTGCTTAGCTTTTTATCCTCATCGCAGTATGCGATCGCCAAGGAAATCCCACTTTGGTTAGGTACAGAAGTGGCGATCGCTGTTTCCATTAATCCCAATCCCAAAGAAGGAGTGATGGTTGCGGCTTTAGCTCCTATCAATGATGACAAGCAATTTGAGATTTTTGCCAAAAAGCTACCCGATATCTATCCTAGAAAACCTACCGAAATACTATACCAAGGAGTACAGATTTTAGAATGGCAGTTACAAGATGGCGAAGGCGAAACTAAACAAGAATCTGTCAACAAACTAAGTTTGTGTAATACCGAATTATCACTCCTCAAACAGGCGAAACCATCTAAACCCAATCAACCTAATTGTGGCGAGATGCCATCAACTGAGGCAAAAGAGCCACCAGCCATAACCTATAAACCACAGCCGAAACCCAGTACTAAACCAATTCCTGATGCTCCTGCTGAAGAAATGCCACCGACTGAGATCACTGAACCGAATTTCCCCAATTTCGGCTTTAAGCGTTTGGCGATCGCTAAGTTACCGAGTGGCTATGCTGTAATTGCGACCGATCGTCAAGCTATCCAGAAGATGATTGATCTATCTGTTGCGAATTCTAATCCTAAAGATGCTAATTCTCCGCAGCCATTACCATCTTTAGCCGAACAACCTCTCTTTTTGAGATCGCTAAATAATCCGTTATGGAATCGTTCATTGCTAGCGGGTTATGGTGATTTTAAAGGGATTGGTCAACTCTCAGAATATTTAGCCGCCGATCTGCCCGAAACATCAGAAATTCCTGGATTTAGCCGTGCCGAATATATCCAGAGTTTGAAATATACCTTGAGTCAATACAACAGTTTTGATCTATTTGCGTGGCTTACACCTCAAGGGGTTAGAAGCCAAAGTAATAGTTATTTCTCGGAAGTGCGATCGCCTTTACCCAAGGATCAAGAACCCCGCGATCGCCTGCTCTCCTATCTACCATCCAACATTTATGGCGCGATTACTAGCCGAAATCTTAACCGTCAATGGCAATGGTTTGTAGAAGAGTCAAAAGTACAATCAACTTACAAAATTTTTGTTGAAGGTTTGAGAATGATTAAACCTTTGATCGTTGGGGCAGGACTAGATCTTGATATTGAGAAGGATGTAATTTCGTGGATGGATGGCGAATATGCATTTGTGGCTTTTCCTAGCGCTCTCTCTCCCTTCAAGGATGCTGGCATGGATTTGGCGCTGGGAATGTTGATTCGCACATCGAAACCTGAAGTTGCTAATGCAACACTTGATAAGTTGACTAAATATATTAGTAGATTGAGTAAAGATTTTATCCAAGTGAAAAAGCGGCAAGTTGGCTCAGTGTTAATGACCAGCTTTGAGTTTCCCGACCATGAAGACTGGCGAGGCACTCCAAGCTTTTTTGCCTATGGTTGGCGCGATCGCCAAACTTTAATGCTGGTTTCGGGTTCAGCGATTGCTTCGGCTTTTGTCCCTACAGCTAAGCCATCTTTGGCAGAATCAGAAATGTTTCGTGAGGCGATCGCCGATATGCCACAACCAAACTTTGGCTATTTTTATTTGAATGTGAACGCGATCGCCCAACAGGTAGCTAAGTTTTATGTAGTTGCAACTTCAATCTACAATCCCGAAACGCCTAAGTCACCGATTAATACGGAGATACCTGAGCCAATCCAAAAGCAGATTGATAAATTGGGTGGTGCTGTGTTTGTCTATTCTGAAACTAGCGATCGGTTCCAAGCTGACTTCTTTCTCGGTTTAAAGCAATAGTTTAGTTTAAAAGTGCCGCTTCGCGGCACTTTTAAACCTCGTAAAGCCCTGTGTTTAAGATTCGTAAGCTTCGATGGGTAAACAAGAGCAGACAAAATTGCGATCGCCAAAGGCATTATCGATCCGTCCTACACTTGTCCAGAATTTATGCTCTTTCAGCCAAGGTGCAGGATAGGCGGCTTGATGGCGCGTATAGGCATGATTCCAATCATCAGCCAGTAAGGTTTCGGCAGTGTGGGGCGCATTTTTGAGAGGATTATCTAGTTTGTCGAGATCACCAGAGGCGATCGCATTTACTTCCTGTTTAATCGCAATCATCGCATCACAAAAGCGATCGAGTTCCGCCTTTGATTCGCTCTCCGTTGGCTCGATCATCATCGTTCCCGCCACTGGCCAAGACATGGTTGGTGCATGGAACCCGTAATCCATTAAACGTTTCGCCACATCATCGACTTCAATACCAGCGATCGCTTTGCAATCATGAAGATCGATAATGCATTCATGGGCAACTAAACCATTTTTGCCAGTATAGAGAATCGGATAATGCGGCGCAAGACGATGTGCCATATAATTCGCATTCAAGATGGCGACTTCCGTTGCTAGTTTTAAACCCTTCGCTCCCATTAAGGCAATATACACCCATGAAATCGTGAGAATGCTAGCACTGCCCCAAGGAGCTGCCGAGATTGTGCTTGGTTCACCCTCATTAGTAAAAGGATGATTTGGCAAAAATGGAACTAGTTGCGGTGCAACGCAAATTGGTCCCATGCCAGGTCCACCGCCACCGTGAGGGATGCAGAATGTTTTGTGTAAATTCAAATGGCAGACATCTGCACCAAAATCTCCTGGACGACAAAGCCCGACTTGAGCATTCATGTTTGCACCATCCATGTAAACCTGTCCGCCGTAGTAATGGATAATATCGCAAATATCTTTGATTGCTTCTTCAAATACTCCATGAGTGGAGGGATATGTCACCATGAGAGCGGCGAGTTCATGTTGATGTTTCTCTGCCTTTGCTTTGAGATCTTCTATATCAATATTGCCCTCATTGTCGCAATTTACAGTCACCACCTTCATTCCAGCCATGACTGCACTAGCGGGATTTGTGCCATGTGCTGATGTGGGAATTAAACAAATATGGCGATTGGTTTGACCGCGATGTTGATGATATTCGCGAATCGTGAGCAATCCTGCATATTCTCCCTGTGACCCAGCATTGGGCTGTAATGATACGCCAGCAAACCCAGTGATTTCTGCTAACCAAGTTTCTAATTGACTAAAAAGAATTTGATAACCTTGGGTTTGTGACAATGGTGCAAATGGATGAATATTACCAAACTCAGCCCATGTGACGGGAAGCATTTCGGAGGTCGCGTTGAGCTTCATCGTGCAGGAACCAAGGGGAATCATCGATGTGGTTAGAGATAGATCCTTTGATTGCAAACGATAGATATAGCGAAGTAGTTCTGATTCAGAATGGTAGGAATTGAAGACGGGGTGGGTGAGATAGGAGGAATTACGAATTAGAGAATTACGAATTACGAATTGAGAATCAAGAACTCGTAATTCGTAATTCGTAATTCGTAATTTATCTTCGGAAAATATGGAAATTAGATCGAGCAAATCTTGCTTAGAGACAGTTTCATCAAGGCTGATAGCGATCGCATTATCTTCTAAATATCTTAAATTAATCTGCTTAGCGGCGGCTCTAGCTTTAATCTCATCGATAGAGATTCCCTTTAGCTCAATGCGAATTGTATCGAAGAAGGCTTGATGTGTAATTGTATGACCAAGATTGGCGATCGCTTGGGCAAGGGTCGAGGTTAAGAGATGTACTCGCTCAGCGATTTTCTTTAGTCCTGACGCACCATGATAAACCGCATACATACTTGCCATAATTGCCAAGAGAACTTGAGCCGTACAAATATTACTAGTTGCCTTGTCTCGGCGAATATGCTGCTCGCGGGTTTGTAGAGCCAGACGTAAAGCGGGACGACCATGCACATCCTTAGAAACGCCAATCATCCGCCCTGGCATTTGGCGCTTGTAAGCGTCTTTGGTTGCCATATAGGCGGCGTGAGGTCCTCCATAACCAAAGGGAACTCCAAATCTCTGGGCAGAACCGATCGCTATATCCGCACCAAATTCAGCAGGAGATTTAATCAGTGTGAGGGCGAGTAAATCGGCGGCAACAATCGCTAAACCACCTTGAGCATGAATCTGAGCAATCACATCGGTGTAGTCATAAATTGCGCCATCGCTAGCTGGATATTGCAACAGAGCGCCAAAGTAATTTTTGTCAAATTGAAATTCATCATGTTTGGCAATTACTACTTCAATCCCCAAAGGAATCGCACGGGTTTTGACAACAGCGATCGTCTGTGGATGACAATCACTAGATACAAAAAACTTATTTCCCTTGTTTTTAGCCAATCCTGCCGCCATCGTCATCGCTTCCGCCGCCGCCGTCCCCTCATCCAAAAGCGAAGCATTAGCAATTTCTAAACCCGTTAAATCAATAATCATGGTTTGAAAATTCAGCAGCGCCTCCAATCGTCCCTGAGCGATCTCGGCTTGATAAGGCGTGTACTGCGTATACCATCCTGGGTTTTCGAGGATATTGCGCTGGATAATCGGTGGTGTGATGCAGTTGTAATAGCCTGTACCGATATAAGATCGCCATACTTGGTTTTTCGAGGCGATCGCCTTTAATTCTTGCAACAGTTCATATTCCCCCCGCGCTTCTCCCAATTGCAATGGCTGCTTAATCCTGATCGCCGCAGGTACAGTCTTATCAATCATTTCATCTAGGGAATCACAAGCGATCGCCCCTAACATTTCCTGAATCTCGGTAGAACTCGCACCAATATGCCGACGGACAAAACTATCTGTCGGAGCAGAAGCTTCATCACTAAGACATTCTCCCAAATAGTCCTTGAGCAACGGTTTATTCGCTAAGGCTGGAACTCTTAAGTCGTCTTGAAAGGCAGAATCTGAGGTTGTGATAGGAGAAGATTCCAACATAGATTTAGAGTGAAAAGCTTAATTTACTTGATTAATTCCTATATTATGACAAATTTATTAAAAAATGTTAAGTTTGCTTTGCAGCTAAATCGTCCTAAGCAAGAAAGATTAGCTTAAAATATTAAAGTTATCACTTTGATTAGATTAAATACTCCACTGACTCCCAATCTAAATACATCATGGCTCGGCAACCCAAAAAATCTTCTCCAAAATCTACAACTTCAACGAAATCTTCTGTATCTACGAAGTCTACTGATCTTGGGCTTTCCGATCTGCGTCTCCGCTTAAATTTTCTAGAGAAAGAAAACGAAAAACTACTCAAACAAATTGAGAAAAATCGTAGCGAGTTAAATAATCTGAATGAGAGTATTCAAGAAATTGGTCGTCAGATCACTCAGCGTACGGCCCCTTTGATGCAAAAAATTATGGAAATTGATAACAAAATCCATGAGTTATTTACAGAAATCTTTACGGGTAGAAAGTTGGGAAAAAAGTCACGCAAAGATATTGAATCTGTTTATTACAGCCTGCAAGCCAGTGGAATCATCTCGCCTAGGCTGAGTCCCTTTACCCAAGTAAAAGATATATTTGATGAATTTGACTTTGACAATGTGGAAACGGAGGATTGGGGCGATCCTAGAGAGCAGGGAGAGCAATCGCGGGGATTTGGCAAAAAAGAGGCTCCTCAACCAAACCGCGATGAATTAAAAAAAATTCGCCAACTCTACTTAAAACTTGCGGAGACTTTTCATCCTGATAAGGTCGCCGATGAAGCGGATCGAGAATACTGCACAGAGGTAATGAAAGAAATTAATGAGGCCTATCAAAGTGGTGATTTGGCGAAGCTGCTAGCGATCGAAAAGCAACAAGAGATGGGGGAGATCATCAATCGTGATAGCTCAGACGATATAACGCGCCGATGTGCCAAGGTGGAATCTGAAAATTCATTCCTGAAAAATCAACTAGAAAATTTAAAACAACAACTGCGCTCAACCAAGAAAACGGAGCAAGGGGCGATGACATCTGAGTTTAAGCGGATGAAAAAATATGGTATCGATCCCATTGAAGTTGCCCTGAGTCAGGTCGAGGCGCAAATTGGAGTTGTTGAACAAGTGCAGCAATTTGTATCTGATTTTCGCGATCGCCGCATCACCATCAAGGACTTTTTGGAAGGTCCAAGTAAACTCATGCAACCACAGGAGTTATCGGAAGAGGAATTACTGCTTGACTTTTTATCGCGATATTAATTACAAATGCTTTCGAGCATCTGAGCAGCCTGTGCGCCGTACCCACCACCAAATAGGTTAAAGTGATTGAGAATGTGATAGAGATTGTAGAGAGTTTTCCGTTGTTGATAGCCTGAATCTAATGGATAGGCTGCATTATAAGCGCGATAAAACAGTGTCGGAAATCCGCCAAATAATTCTGTCATGGCTAGATCAACTTCGCGATCGCCGAAATATAGGGCAGGATCAAAAATTACAGGCTCCCCATTTACAAAACCAGCATTGCCACCCCAGAGATCGCCATGTACCATTGCGGGTTGGGGTTGATAATCGTGAAAAAATTTCGGTAAAGCATCATGAATCTGCTCTTCAGAAATACGGCAATTCCAACCCTTGCGTTTTGCTAAGCGAATTTGGAAGCCAAGTCGATGCGATCGCCAGAATGTCAGCCAATCCTCTGTCCAATCGTTAATTTGTGGCGTTGAACCAATCGTGTTATTTCGCTCCCAACCAAATCCGCGATCGCTCTTCACTTGATGCAACGCCGCCAGATTTTTACCCATCGCCTCCCAATCTTGACTACCCCCCAAATCAAGACTTGCCATCACTAAATAAGCAGCTTCACCTGCGATCCCCCAACATATTGGTTGCGGAACACGGATTGTTTGGGTTGCATAGATTTGTTCCAGTGCGATCGCCTCGGCAATAAACATATCTAAACGATTAGCAATATTTGTCTTAACAAAAAAACTACGTTTACCGTCAGATAGATTGGTTGTTTGATTGATACATCCGCCCGATAGCGCTTGACGGCGATCGCTTATAAACTTTTCGCCTGTTGTTTGCGAAATGGCAAGAGTAATTTCATCCCACATGATTTTTATCCGAATTTCGATCCCTAAAGATTGAGAATTTAATAAGATCGTCACCTACTGTAGGGGCGGGTTTTACAGATAACCCTACGGTATATGGTCAAATTATCGACTAAACCCGCCCCTACTCTTATACTTACCGTTCGCTGATTTTCTTAATGCAAATGACATTCATTAATTTGCACTTTTTGGCATTACTATTGATAATTAATACTAATAAAGGTCATTATTGCTTTAATTTATTTGTAATGCATACAAGAAGGTGAAAATCAATAACTTCGTAAAAAAAGTTCATAAAGCCTGAGATCCTTATTGTCCCGTCAAATGTTTTGACCTATTTCAAAAATCAGCGAACCGTAAGCTTATATGTTATTTAATTGCGATCCTAAGCTACTTCGCTCCTGTAAAAGTTCTCTCAATAAAACGTAACCCTAAATTTTAAAAACGGTTCGTATACTGTGAATTAATACAAGAAATTGATTTACACAAAAACTTTTAAAATTATCCCAATAGGTGAAACATGATGAACGACATCGGTAAGTATCGCTTTGTTTGCACCCTTACCCTCAGCGATATTTTGGGTCAGGTAATTGTTTGGTTAGGCGTAATTTTTGCAGCTTTGGCGGCGGCGCTCTCACTCATGAGCAAACCAGTTTATTCCTTTGGTGCAGTTGGACTAATCGTAGTCACATCTTTACCGTTTTTGCTATTTACCTTTGTCACAACTTTATTTAATCACATTGACATTGTGCCTCTGACTGAAGAAGAAATTAAATACAATAGCTCTAAAATATCAGGTATCCGTAAAACTGCTGTCAAAGCTTAATGGCAAAACCTAAAACCATAAACCGTTTGATTTAGAAAGGGACGTAATGCGTCCCTTTTCTGTTTTTAATAGTTTTTAATACGATTTATATAGCAATTCTAAATGAATTCTAAGAGGCTTCGACTTCGCTCAGCCAAGGATATACGCTGGCTGAGCGAAGTCGAAGCCCTGTTTTTCTCATAAATGATTTAGGGTGCTATAGTGCGATCGCTGAATCGTTTAGATATAATTCATGCAAAAACATTACAAATCAAGAGTAAATAATGTTTATTAAACTCAAATTGTTTTGCTAAAATACATTCCAATTCTTGACATTTCTATTCTGGGAAAATTCAGAATGCGTCAGAATACATCAAAAAACAATAAAACAAAAAACTTTACATTCTCTGCTCATAGGTGTGAGTGACTAACTAAATGATGAAACACTTCTCCAAAGGGATGTACACGCTATTTTTGTCCTTGGTTTTGGTAATTGTGGCAGGAGTCTCCCAAGCTGCGGCGGCTAACCTGTTGAGGGTTTTGGTTAAAGAAGACGGTGGCTCTCAAATGGCTGTAGCCGTTACACAGCCATCAACCCTACAAACTTCAGGACAATCTAGCCGCCGTCTCGATCCAGGTCAGTGGTACACATTGCCATTAACATCTGCATATCGGATTACCCCTAGTAATAATGGATTGGTGCAAGTCGGCAGTAATCTTTACCCAGGTGAAATCGAATTACGCGCTTGGAATAACAAGGCGATCGCGGTTAATGTTCTCTCCCTTGAAGAATATCTACGCAGTGTCGTCCCTAGCGAAATGCCCGCCAGTTGGCACATGGATGCATTAATGGCGCAAGCAGTCGCCGCTCGTAGCTATGCGGTAAATACGCAGCGCCAACGTAAATGGGGCGAGGCTCCCTATGATTTAGTTAGTGATACTCGCGATCAGGTATATAAAGGGTTTTATCGCTTTGATCCACAGACAGGACAAGCGATCGCTTTAATCCATAGTCGGAGTGATCAGGCAGTTGCCTCGACCGCAGGTTATATGCTTAGACCTGGTTTTAAAGGCTATTATCGCGCTCGCTTACCGCGTAACTGGATTAGTTGGGGCGGTGGCTATATGCCTGTTTCCGATGGACAGCATCTCGATCAAGAAATGACTCAACAAATGGCTGAAAATGGCTGGAATTGGGTACAGATCTTGTCTTGGTGGTATCGAGATCAACCTATCAAATAAAAAGTAGAGGGCGCAAAGCGCCCTCTACTTTTTATTTGATAGTTAAGACTTTTATGACTTTTCGATGAATAAATCAGGTCATCCTCGATTATAATCTTGTAAATGCAATCAATGCTCTTATTGAAATCATGACTATTAAGAAATTATCAGAAGTAGAAATTTCCTCGGCGATCGCTCAACTAGCAGGCTGGAGCTTAGTTAATCAGAAATTACACAAAAACTTTAAGTTTCGCAATTTTGTCGAAGCTTTTGGTTTTATGAGCAAAGTGGCGATCATTGCCGAAAAAATGGATCACCATCCTGAATTGTTCAACGTCTATAACCAAGTCAAAATTGATCTCACCACCCATGATGCTGATGGTATCAGCGCCCTCGATTTTGAATTAGCCCAAAAAATCGATAAACTTCTGTAAATTATTAGAGACAAAACCGCGTTTTACCAATGCTCCCTGTATAAACCCAAAAAAATGTAGGGGCAATTCATGAATTGCCCCTACATTTTTTTGGGTTGCTTATACTTAGCGCCCGATCCCAACGTACTTGTAACCCAAAGCTTTGAGTGCTTTACCATCAAGGAAATTACGCGCATCAATGATGACTGGCTGCGCCATGAGCGGTAACATTTTGGCATAATCGATCGCCAAGAACTCTTGCCAATCCGTCACTAAAACCACCGCATCACAGCCATCGGCAAGACGCTCCAAATCAGTCTCGACAATCACATTGGAAAATCCTTCGCGTAGTCCTGATTGTGAAACTAGCGGATCATAAGCCTTAACTCTGGCTCCCAAACGGCTAAGTTGTTCGATCAAAGTTAATGCAGGGGCATCACGCATATCATCGGTGTCGGGCTTAAAGGTCATCCCCAATAAACCAATGGTCTTACCCTTAAGGATCTTCAATGCTTGCTGCAACTTCTCCACCACAAGAGTGCGCTGAAGATCGTTGACGCGCACACAGGCTTTCAAGATTTCCGTGGAATAGCCATAATCCTCAGCCGTATAGATCAGCGCCGAGACATCCTTGCCAAAACAAGAGCCACCCCAGCCGATCCCTGCTTGCAAAAACTTAGAGCCAATGCGCGAATCCAACCCAATTCCTTTGGCAACCTCCTTGACATCAGCACCAACGCGATCGCAAATATTGGCGACTTCATTGATAAAACTAATTTTGGTAGCCAGAAAAGCATTGGCGGCATATTTGATCATCTCGGCAGAATTCAAATCTGTGACAACTACAGGCACGGGTGGCAAAGTTTTATCCGCAGCGAATGAGCGATCAATAATTGGTGCATATAGTTCTTGCATCATCTTTAGAGCGCGATCGCTACTGCTACCGACAACAATGCGATCGGGATTGAACGTGTCGTAAACCGCGACCCCTTCGCGCAAAAATTCGGGATTGCTAACCACATCAAATTGAATTTGATCAACATTGCTCTTTCCTGCCATGCCATCGGTCATGATCATGCGTACCCAATCCCCAGAGCCAATTGGCACTGTTGATTTGTTGACAATCACCCGATAGCCTTCGGTCAAACTTTCACCAATACTCCGCGCCACCGCTTCGACATAACGCATATCGCTGCGACCATCAGGAAGCGAAGGTGTTCCTACAGCAATAAACAGAATTTCGCCATGATTGACCCCTGCGGCAATATCAGTGGTAAATTCGATTTTCCCCTGACGAATCGACTCCAAAATCACTTCAGGTAGACCTGGCTCATGGATGGGCGACTGCCCCGACTTCATCAATTTGACTTTTTCTTCATTGTTATCGACACAGATGACATCATGACCAATATAGGCAAGACAAGCACCCGTTACCAAACCGACATAACCCGTTCCAATGACACAAACACGCATATTTCGTTACTCGTTTAAAATATTTTGACTAGTTTAGGAATTACGCAAAATTACTTTGAAACCACTAATTTCACTGTAGGAGCAATTCATGAAGGCTCAATAGGTGTTTCGGGGAGGTGAGCCAAAGGAAGAAATTGGTAATATTGTATCGAAATCTATAAGCGACGAACGCTATGCTGAGCCTAAACTTAACCCATCTAATCGATGACGCAAAGGCTCTTCTGGGTTTGAGGGGATTAATGTATAATGAGTTACGAATATAGCTG
>JBAXTW010000110.1:0-15746 GCA_037129985.1 Pseudanabaena sp. ELA645
CGATCGCGATCATCTCATTTGTGCTTGGCTTTGCCCTAAACAAACTGTTTCCTGCCGATTACAAGTGGTTTATGCAATTGCGCCGCCCCCGATGGTTGACTTTTGAGAGGGCAATTCCGTTTATTTGGATATCAATCTTTATTTGTGGGATTACTTCCGCAGCCGTCCTATGGGAAGCCCAGCCCAACATCATGAATACATGGTTACTCATGGGCGGTTATGGCGTTGTCGAAATCACAATTTTAGCCTATACCCCAATTTTAACCCGCTTACGAAATGTTCGCGCTGGGGCGTTCGCAGGCGCGATCGGCTTTGTGTTTGGGGTAATCTTAACAACTCAAGTTTGGCAAATTTCTAGTTTAGCGGGATGGCTGCTAATGCCATATTTGCTATGGAGTCCGATTGGAACTTATGTGACATGGGTAATGGCAAGACTAAATCCACCCGAAGTTTAAGACACCGCAAAATGTAGTGGCAATTCATGAATTGCCACTACATTTGAAAACCGTTAGTTAAGAGCAAGACAAGTAACGAGAGACAAGCTATGATGGCTATGCTTTAGGCGATCGCCATTACTCAAAAAAAATCATCTAGCTCATGACTCAAACAGAAACAGCTAAAATTTCTTTCAAACTCTCCGAACTTGCGGCTGAGCTTGTCGCCTCGTTAACCGATTGCCAATTTGAGTCCAATGGTGATGATCCCGTAATTACTGGTGTGGCGGCGATCGATAAGGCGCAAGCTGGCGAAATTACCTTTGTTTCCTCTTCTAAATTTATCGCCCATCTCAAGGATACCGCCGCCAGCGCTGTCATCCTCGATCTGAAAACACCATCGACATTACCCTGTATTCGTACAGCCAACCCACGCATCCTTTTTGCCAAGGTTCTCGAAAAGTTTTATCAGCCGCCTATCCCGCCAGTTGGTATTCATCCCACGGCAATTTTAGGTGAAGGCGTACAACTCGGTGAAAATGTGGCGATCGCCCCCTATGTGGTAATTAGCGATCGCGTCAAAATTGGTGATAATGTCACGATTTATCCCCATGTCACTATCTACAACGATGTGGAAATTGGCGCGAATACAACTATTCATGCTGGTTGTGTGATTAGCGATCGCACAGCGATCGGCGCTAATTGCATTTTGCATCCTAATACTGTCCTCGGTGGCGATGGTTTTGGCTTTGAGTTAGCTCCGAATGGAACTTGGTACAAAGTGCCGCAAATCGGTCATGTGATTATTGAAGATAATGTGGAACTTGGTTGTTCCTGTGCCGTGGATCGTCCTGCGGTGGGTATTACCATTATTCGCAAGGGTTCAAAACTCGATAACTTTGTCCAAATCGGTCATGGCGTGGAAGTGGGAGCGCATTCTGTGCTTGCCTCACAGGTTGGCTTGGCGGGTGGTGTGACGCTTGGGCATCATGTGGTTATGGCAGGACAGGTCGGCGCGGCTAATCATATTCATATTGGCGATGGCGCAATTATTGGCGCAAAATCGGGAATTCCTAGTAATGTACCCGCAGGTAAGACGATGATGGGCTATCCTGTGGTTCCCGAAAAGGATTGGAAACGGATTGTTATCGCGGAGCGGCAACTTCCTGATTTACTGCATACAGTTCGTAAACTCGAAAAGCGCATTGCTGAACTTGAAGCAAGGCTAGGTGAATCATGATTGAATATAAAAATCGATCCAGACAGACTTACTATCTATATGAAGGCAAGACCAAAACTGGGAAGCCCAAGTATTTCTTCTCAATGAAAACATCGGTGAAAACGGAGATAACCTCAGTAGAGTCTATTCCTGATGGTTATGAGATCTATGAGAATCCAAATGCACAGGTGTTTTTGCGGAAAATTCCTGTGCAAATTATCTTGCCCGAAGAGATTGAGATAGTCAAATTTTGGCTTCAAAAATACCTTAAACCCATCGATTTCCTTCTTGATGTGAAGGGCAAAAATATCATTATTTACCTTTGCGATCAAAATATTGACAATATGATGAAAGCAACGGAAATAATGACAATGGAAATAATAACCTTTGCTAATATTCCAGATTTTGTCAGAACCAAAGAGCCGTTTCTCTTTGGCTTGAATTACAGTCCAATGATGCAGTTTGTCCTAGAAGACGTGGAAACAAGGGAATTTACTGTAGAAAGATGGTGTTTTCGTGGCTTTATCGATGGTTGGATTCCGCTAAATAATTCAACCGATCTCAAAAAATTAGTGCAAACCTATGGCGCTCATTTAGGAAAAGAGTCGTTCTATGAGCTGATGTAATTTACAATTTTTATAACCGATAACTAGAGGGGCGATCGCCATGGCAGCCAAAGTACTGGATGGACGTTACAAACTAATCAAACAGATTGGTGCGGGCGGATTTGGGCATACATTTATTGCAAGGGATATGCGTCGCCCTGGCTCACCTCCCTGCGTGGTGAAGCAACTCAAACCCGCCAGCGACGATCCCAATTTTATTCGTGAGGCAAGACGCTTATTTAATACCGAAGCGGAGACATTAGAAAAATTGGGTAGCCATGACCAAATCCCTCAGTTGCTGGCTTATTTTGAAGAAGATAAACAGTTTTTTTTGGTGCAAGAATTTGTCGAAGGGCGATCGCTTTATGCAGAATTACAAGCTCCTTTTCCCGAAGTATCCGACTTAGACAATGAACCCCAGGATCGTTTGATCGAGCAACTCGAACATATTGATCAACCCGTTCGAGACAAACAACTTGATGAAGTTGAAGTAATCCAGATCTTGAAAGATGTTCTCCAAGTGTTGGAATTTGTGCATTCAGAAGGTGTGATTCACCGTGATATCAAGCCTGACAACTTGATTCGGCGTAAAAAAGATCGCAAAATCGTGTTAATTGATTTCGGCGCAGTCAAGGCGGTGCAAGACCCTAACACTAAATTGGCTGCTGATGAAAAGGGAGAATCCCGACTTACGGTTAGCATCGGTACGCCTGGGTATATGTCGAGTGAGCAATGTGCAGGGCGACCAAACTACAGTAGTGATATTTATTCATTGGGTATGGTGGCGATTAAGGCGCTGACGGGACATAGCCCCACTGATTTACCCACCGATCCCGCTACAGGTGAATTGGTTTGGCGAGACAAAGCCAAAGTTAGTAATGGTTTAGCGATGGTACTAACGCGCATGGTGCGCTATCACTATACGCAGCGTTACCAGTCTGTGCGTGAGGTCAATCAAGGCATTACCACCTTCGCAACCATGACCGAAGTTGAGCGTCAAGCCACCACCAGTAAGATTGTCAGATCGACAATCTTAACGACTACAGGCAGTCTAGCGACAACTAATGCGGCGGCGATGTCCAAAGCCGATCGCGAGGCAACCCGCCGATCTGTGCCTATATCTGCACCTGCTAGCTCTAACTCAGGAGTTCTATTTCTATTTGGTGGTCTATTGGCTGTAGTCGCTGTAATCGCCGCTTTTGCAGTTCCGTCAATGGTACGAAATAATCAAACACCAATTATTGTTAATAATCCTCCCATTGCTAATGCTCCCAAACCACCTACGACTGAAGCTAATCCTAGTCCTACAGTAGTTTCTGGTGAGTCAATTAATCAGCCGATCGCTTTAGAAGCAAACAAAGAAGCATTGACAATTCCTAATAAAATATTGGGAAGTGCAGTTCATACTTATACAATTCAAGCCAAGTCTGGACAAATACTTACTGCTGCGATTACGGGAAATGGAGTATTAATGACGGTGCTGAATCCCCAAGCGATCGCTTTACCAAATGCTGCAAATGTAGCGATCGCCGATATTCCAATTCCTGTAGATGGTTCATATACCGTTCAACTTAGAGGGATTACGAGTGCAGAGCCACTTCGCTATCAAATAAAATTGGGTTTGAAGGATACGGCAACTCCCAGCGTATCAGCTTCGCCATTAGTCTCACCATCAGCTTCGCCATTAGTCTCACCATCAGCTTCGCCATTAGCCTCACCACCATCGGGAACATCACCCACTTCTCCTATTCAAACTCCATCACCAACACCGACTCAACCTGCACAACCAAAAATAGAAATTAAAATTAGAAACAAATAGGGCTTATGCAAAAGAACGAAATGTAGGGGCAATTCATGAATTGCCCCTACATTTAAATGAGGGTTTCAATTCATTTTTGCGTAAGTCGTAATAAATAATTTTTAAAACCCAAAATCGTTTTATGCAAACCTCTATAGATATATAATCATTTCTGCAAAAGTGCGAAACCGCACAAAATAAAACAAGGCAAAATCTATGTACAAAGTCTCTTCTGAGCAGAAGCAATACAACACCTATACTTTGTCTGATGAGAGTAGTGGTTCTCAAATAGAAGTTGTTCCCGAACGTGGTGGGATTGTTACTAGCTGGAAAATCAATGGTCAAGAGGTTTTCTATCTTGATGCAGAGCGCTTTACCCATCCTGATTTGAGTGTTAGAGGAGGCAATCCGATCCTGTTTCCGCTCTGTGGTAATTTGCCTGACAATACTTACAATGTTGAAGACAAAGCTTATCAAATCAAACAGCATGGATTTGCGCGTGAGTTGCCTTGGACTGCCACTGCCCAAAACAATGATGGTGCGGCAAGTGTGACCGTTGAGCTAGTTAGTAATGAAGCAACTAAAGCTGTCTATCCTTTTGACTTCCATTTGGCTTTTACCTATTCCCTACAAGGTAATACTTTAGAGATTCGTCAAGAGTACAAAAATCTCTCAGCGACACCAATGCCTTTCTCTTCTGGCTTCCATCCCTATTTTCTATGTGGCGACAAAAATCAAATCGAAGCCAACATCCCTTCGGTCAGCTATCAAGATAATCGCACCAAAGAAAATTTTGCTTTTGATGGCAAATTTGATTTTGATCAAGATGAGATTGATGCGGTATTTGGGAAGCTTAGCGATCGCTCAACTTCGATTATCGACAATAGCCGCAATCTAAAAATTGCGATCGATTACGATGATTTCTATACCTATCTCGTATTTTGGACAGTCAAGGGGAAGGACTTCTATTGTCTAGAGCCTTGGAGTGCGACTCGCAATTCTCTCAATACAAAAGAATATTTGACAGTGCTTGCACCTAATTCCAGTTGCACTGCTGTAGTAAAGATCACGGCTGATTTCTTTTAATAGTCATGGGTAAGGGCAATTTATGAATTGCCCTTACCCATGTTTAAATACCATGTTTAAACCAACATCGTTCCTGCTGCATACATTCCTGATGCGATCGCCTTATTAACAAGCGAATTTGCACCAATTAAAGTTTGTGATGGAATATGAGCATCTTTACCAATGGAAGCTGATGCACCGATAAAACAAGGCGAATCTAAAACTGCGCCCTCGGCGATCGTTGCTGACTTATCAACCCAAACTCCCTCACGAATTTGGTTAAGGCGATCGCCATAATCATAGGCAACCTTCCCTTCCAAAACATCAATTTGGGCTTGATAATACTTTTCAGGCGTTCCCATATCCATCCAATAGCCATCCCACACAAAACCCATCATCTTTAAGCCGCGCTCTAATACATTGGGGAATACTTTGCGCTCAAAGCTTAAAGGCTCGCCAATCGGATAAATATCAAAAATCTTTGGTTCTAAAACATAGGTTCCTGCATTGATCGTGTCAATACCCTGAGCGAGAAATTCCAATGCTTGCTCGGCATTTGGTTTCTCACGAAAAGCTTGCACTTGATTTTCAGCATTAATCTCGACTAAACCAAAAGGCTTAATATCGTCAACCCGTGTCAAGGTCAAGGTCGCATCGGCTTGTGTCTCTTTATGAAACTTAATTAGCTCTAACAAGTCTAAATTAGTGAGGATATCAGCATTGAATACAATCAATGACTCACCTGTGAAATATGGCTCGGCAAGCTTGATCGCCCCTGCGGTATCCAAGGGCGTGGACTCTTCGATATAACGAATTTTTACGCCAAAGCGATCGCCGTCCCCAAAATAATCGATGACTTGTCGCGCTTGATACTGCACGTTTAGCAAAATATCGCACACACTAGCTTCATGACAACGATTAATCATCCATTCTAAAAATGGGCGATCGACCAAGGGCAGCATCGGCTTAGGACAGCCATAGGTCAAGGGTCTGAGTCTTGTTCCTTTACCACCAGCAATAATTACGGCTTGCATAGAGTTGTTGAGTTGCGGTATATGTTATTCATGAGCATTATAGGATTATGGAGTGGCGCGTGACCAATAGCCCGATTACTGCATCAAAAGTTCGCTCAGCAGATCCTTCAACTAGTGCTGATTTATCGACTAATTCGCCAATGCAAGCAGATGCAGTTCAACCGACTATGCTCAAAACTAAGGGTATTTCCTTTGCCAAAATCAGTTTTACTTTATTTCTATTGCTCTCGGTTGGCGTGGGCGCAGCTTTAAGTCGCATCGTCCCGATTAACGCTTTAGATTGGGGCGGCTTATTAACAGGACGCAAGCCCGAAGAAGTCCTCATGGAAGGACTAGGAAGAAAATTAGAACAGCCTTATCAAATTTTGGTGATGGGTGTAGATCGGGTACTGGAAGCACCTATGGGTTCGCCAGCATCCTTTAACGGTCGCAGTGATAGCATGTTGCTGATTCGTCTTGATCCTAGCGATCGCACGGTGCATATACTCTCAATCCCTCGCGATACTCAAGTGCCAATCCCCAACTATGGTGTTACCAAGATTAATGCTGCTAATGTCTATGGTGGCGCGGCTCTCGCCCAAGAGGTTGTCTCCAATAAACTCAACGGGGTACAAATAGATAAATATCTTCGTGTAGATACCTCTGGATTATCGGCTTTAGTTGATGTGATCGGCGGTGTTGAGGTGGATGTACCAAAGCGCATGAAGTATGTAGACAAAACCCAAAAGCTGAATATTGATCTCTATGCGGGAAAACAAACCCTCAATGGCGAACAGGCTGAGGGTTTTGCGAGATTTCGTAATGACGAAGAAGGGGATATCGGTCGCATTCAACGTCAACAAATTGTGTTGAAAGCGATTAAAAGCAAGATTGCTAATCCTGTTATTGTATTTCGTTTTCCCGAAATCATTGGTGTTATGCAAAAACATATTGATTCCAGTCTCAGTTTTGATGAGATGGTGGCGATCGCCACTTTTAGCGTTAGTTTAAAACCTGAAAATATCGTAACCAATAGCCTTAAAGGTCGTCCCAGTGAACTAAACGAGTTTCGCTATAGCTATTGGATGGTTAACCCCGATCAGGTTGACGAAGCGATCGCAGGAAAATTTAAAACTAAATAAAAAAACAGCGCAAAGCGCTGTTTTTCATTATTTTGATCAAGTTGAGTAAGCGATCGCAAAAAAATTTAAACCTACTGCATAAAAGAAGAAGCGTATTGTACGGTTTTTTATTTATTTTTGGATATTCCATAAAAAAAGCAGCGCTATGCGCTGCTTTTTATTTATTTTGGACGGGCCAGGAGGGATTCGAACCCCCGACACCGTGGTCCGTAGCCACGTGCTCTAGTCCACTGAGCTACAAGCCCTTAACTCGCGAATCTAATCATAACATACTGTGCATTTTTGACAAGCGAAAAATAATTTTTCTTGTAAAACCCAAATATTTTAAGGCGGCGCATCGCGCCGCCTTAAAATATTTGGGTCTGGGCTATTTGTAAAGCTATATTTGTTGTGTTGTCTTAATTAGGAATCTAATGTGAAAATTCATAAGTGGGCGATCGCGATATTGTTCTGGGGTTTTGTGTTTAGAGTTACGAGTGCTTTCTTTCTGAATACAGGCTTTGATGAAGCTTATTACTATCTCTATACCCAAAATCTCCACTGGAGCTATTTCGATCATCCGCCGCTAGTTGCGCTGACAACAGGAATTGGGGTGTGGCTGACGGGAGCCGTTACACCATTTACAATTCGGATTGGTGGTGTTTTGCTTTACACAGGGACATTACTATTTTCCTATCTAGCAAGTAGAAAATTATTTGGCGATCGCACCGCGACTTTAACTTTAGGGATTTTGACAACAATTCCGATTTTTCAGATTGCCTTTGGCATTCTCACTCTGCCTGATAACGCCCTCATGTTCTTTTGGGCAGCTTGTATATATGTGGCGGCGGTTGAGTTTTTTCCGTCAGAGCAAAGCCGAGCCTATCAACCTACCTATCGTCTTGCCATCATTGGCTTATTAGTCGGACTCGCTTTTTTAGGTAAATATCATGGTGCGTTACTTGGTGGCGGACTAATTTTATTTTGCTTACTCAGTTCCCGTCACCGAGCCGCATTGTTCTCGCCTTGGACATTAGCATCACTGGCTTTATTTGCGATCGCCATATCGCCTGTCTTATTTTGGAATTATCAACATGAATTCGCCTCATTTCGATTCCAAGGTAATCGGGCTATCCCATCAGAGGGTTACAACCTAGAGCGTCTGCTAGTGACGATTTTAGTAGCTCTCGGATATCTTTTTCCTACTTTTGGAATTCCGATTTGGTGGACTAGTTTTCGCACCGTGGGAGGGTTATGGCAAGATCGTAATCTTGGCATTGATGGTGAAGAGGCAATTGCGAAAAGTTTATATCGCAGTAAACAGCTATTGATTGCTTGTCTATCCATGCCGATTTTCTTTGGCTTTACATTCATGGGCGGATTTATCCAAATTCTCCCCTCATGGCATATGCCAGGGTTCTTTGGGGCAACGCTGTTACTGGGTGAAAGGGCGGCTCAGATCCAATTACATCGACCTAAATATATTCGTAATTGGCTTTGGGGTTCGGGAATGGTGATTTTACCTTTGTTGATTGTGGGCTTATTACATGTGCATTTGGGGATTGTCCAGAAGGACGGCGATGCAGCGATCGCGGGTGGTTTTTGGGAATCAAAAGATGATCCATCGACACAAATGATCGATATTGTGCAGTTACGTCAAGCCTTTGTTGATTCACCAATGCTCAAGGCAGAATTAGAGAAAGCAGATTTTGTATTTAGTAATAGCTTTTTTGTGGCGGGTCAAGTCGGCATGGCGATCGAGCCTTTAGGAAAAAAGGTGACTTGCTTTGATGAAGATTTACGCGGGTTTGCTTATTGGAGTAAGGCGGAAGATTTTGTTGGTAAGTCTTCGATTTACATTACTTCCGAACTATTTTTGAAGGACGATCGCTATCCGCAACCGTTGGATAAATATAAAGGTTACTTCCAGTCTCTCGAAAAGATTGCCGATGTTCCGCTTAAGCGTGGTGGGCAGACGGTACAGATTTTTCCTGTTTATCGTGCTTCACCGATGCTCAAGCCCTATCCACGTCCTTATGGCTAGTTTAAAAGTCCGATCGCACCTTTCCGATAATTCGCAACTGAAGCGATCGCGCAAAGCATGGTCAAGTTTGGGATTTGGCTTGGTCTGTTGCTCTCTAATGAAGTACTAATGAGTTACTTTTTTCTGTTTTTCCAATATCTAACTTCTCGACTACAGTGAATTTTATTTGAGCTAGGGCATCATCTCCTGCAATAGTCTGTACAGAACCATCGCGCACGGCATCGCGTCTAGTTTTGGCAAAAGCAACATCAAAATATTTTTCTAAAAGTTCGCCTGTATTCATCAAAATCCGCTAATAGTGATATCGAAGTTGAGCAATCAGCACAGCATCTTCATTCACCTGATAAACAAGCCGATGCTCATCATTGATCCGCCTTGACCAATAGCCAGCAAAGTTATATTTCAGAGGCTCAGGCTTCCCGACACCCTCATAGGGATTGCGCTGAATCTCCTTAATCAAAGCATTAATCCGTTTTAAAACTTTTGGATCGGTACGCTGCCAATAGAGATAATCTTCCCAAGCATCATCATCAAAAATAACCTTCACTCGATCAACTCCCGCACCTGTCCCTCACCAGCATTTAGTCGAGCGATCGCCCTAGTTAATCTCTCCGCATTCTTAGGGCTACGCAACAAATAGGCAGTTTCTACCAGAGATTCATAGTCTTCTAAAGACAGCATGATCACAGGTTGCTGATTTTGGCGCGTCACGATCACAGGCATATGGTCAGCACAAACCTGATCCATCGTTTTGGCTAGGTTATTGCGGACATGGGTATAGGTAACTGCATTCATAGCTGCTCGGCTTTGTCTTGCATGGGTTTTTCCTTGAATCTATTGTACAGAAATATGTACATATACAGCTTAGCTTAACCAAAGTTTCACCGCAGTCAAATCTAACTCTCCCAATATCCACCATAAACTGCGTAACAGCGCGAGGTGTGTAATATTCCCCCGCATTTCCCGCCGATTGTAGATCCGCCAAAATCTTTTCGTAGATGTCATTAAACAAATGGCGATCGCCAATCTATACCCATAAATTTTCGGACATTATATATTCGTGAATGATTGACAAAATGTCTGACATGGTTTATATTCATATTTAGTTGTCTTGCAAAATCAAAGTTAGGTCAGGACTTGGGTAAGCTTCAATCCTTTAAAATAGATGGCTTAGATCTATTTTTTAACTCTAACGATCATAGACCAGAACACTTTCATGTTCGTAAGTCAGGTGCATGGGAGATTCGTGTTTACTTCTTGCTTTGTAGTAAGGGTAAAGAATTAGTCTGTGATATTAAATATCCACCTAACGCGCAAATATCAAGCAAAGAGAAAAATAAAATTTTAAAACTTGTTTTAGAAAATCGGTCTAAGCTTCTCATCGAATGGGAGCAAAAAGTATGTATTAAGGAGGATCAGTAATGTCCAGCCAACAGACAATGACTGTTCTTGTTCAAGATAGCGAGAACAAACATCTTGTGACCCATTCTAAGTCAGTGCAAGTTTTACAACCATCTGACTCTCAGGGCTTAGAATCAGCCCTAAATTTGTTTGTACTCGCTTCTGCTACTGGTTTACCAGAGATTGCGGATATTGTGCGATCGGCAAATCAGAAACATCACTTGCGGGTGCTATTTATTAGAGAAGATAGCGATCCCAATTGGTTGCCTCAAATGTTTGATCGCGCCAACCTCCGAGTGATGCGAAATACACTTGTTCATACTAATTCCATTATACCTAAAAGGGTTATGAATGCTTGGACTATGGGAGCGCAAGAACAACTAATTGCTGATGCAACAGTGATCGGTGATCGCTTATTAGTTCTTAGCTGTGCGATGGAAAAGTTGGAGGTTCCTTTTGATTCGTTACCAGCATTAAAACGTATTTCTATCAATGACCGTAGTAATTTTACGATTGATGATGATGGTAGCTGTCTATATTGGGAAAGTGCTGATATTCATCTCGATCTTGATTCTTTTCGTTATGCCACCGATCCTGCATGGAAGCAGAAGTTTGATTCTCTTAAGTCGGAGCATAATCAAGTTTTTGGTAAGGCAATCGCCACTTTACGCAAGCAACATAAACTACGTCAGTCGGATATTATTGGTTTAAGTGATCGTCAGGTACGGCGGATTGAGCAGGGTGATGGTAGTACAAAGGTTGATACGCTGAGGTTGTTTGCTAAGGCGCATCGTATGGATTTGGATGCTTATCTTGATGCTGTTGCTAGTGCGATCAGTCATATTCCAGAGGAATTTAACCCACAATCCAGCGTAGACAAGAAAGAGGTAAAATCAATAGATGATCTACGCAAGCTTATGGGTACAGAAAAGCAAGCTAATGTTGTTGTAACAAGCTCAAATAATAAATGTGAACATTTAGAAGAGTTGAATTAGTGAAAATACTCCTTGGCTCAAAACTGATTGTAGATATTTTCCTCAATAGAAGTACATCTAACTCTCCATACTCGCAGATGCTTTGCGATATAATTTTTAGCCCTTCACCTGCACAATTTCACCTAACTAGAACTAGCTTAGACATGATTCATAGCTTGACTAGCATAGCTAATTCGGTTAAAGGTGCTGATGCTTTAGTCTCTCATCTTGAGTTTCTATTTACTATTTGTGAAGTTTCGCCCAAGATATTTGAAAATGCACGCCATCGAGTTTCAGAAATTTATGAAGCAATTGATCTAGAATGCTGTCTTGAATTAGGTATAAATGCAATTGTTACCATATTACCTGATATATATATTGGGAATAATTTACCTGTTTGGTCAGTAGAAAAATTTATACAAATCTACAAATTAGAGAATTCCTTTACAGCCTGTAGTAATACTCCATTTCTATTTTATCAACAAAATCATCAATTATCTTTTCCATTTGTAGAGGATAAAGATCCATCAAAATATATGATTAGAAATAGAATGCCTATAATAAAAAAAGCTCTAGCAATACTCAAAACAGCAGGATTTCGGGGTCTAACAAAACAAGAGTTCGCTACTAAGCTAGGTTCATCTGAGACTACTACTAGAAGTGTGATTTGGGATTTAGAAAGATTTGGCATGGCTCTATCGTATAGAGACAAGGTGGAAATCGATCCCAATTTATTAGATACTGGAGAAAGTGATATTTCTAGTTATTTGTCAATTGAATTAAAAGATCTTGCTATCGTACAGCAAATATATAGAGAAATAGAGAGAGATAAAGCTATAACAAAATGGCGCTTACAAGAAATTATTGCAAATATATATTCTCGTAGTGAGTTTACTAAAAATAAAAGTAAGAGTGACTATAGATCCAGAATTATTTCTTGGCTATTGTTTGCAACCCACATTCCGCTCGTAATGGAAGCCTAAAAATATTTACAACGAGACAATCAGGGTTTCAGCGATTTCAAAAGAAATTAATGATAATAAATCCTATTAGTGCGTCCTTATTGACAATATTAAAATAGTGATTTTTGTGTGATTAAGCCTCAAAACACTGACTGTATAAGCATTTCCTTTCTAAATATTTTTTTCAGTAAAATAAGAGCGGAATGTGGGTTGCAAAATTACTTGAAGAGCGTGGAAATGACACATTTGTTATTCCAACGAATGAAAGCTTGTTAAAAGCTAATTATCAAGATAGTTTGCAGCAGTTAAATTTGTTTGAGCCTCAGTTCTCTAAATAATTTTATTTCATACCTTCGTCAGCAACATGAAATATGAAATTTTCCCGTAGCCTAGCCCCTGCTGCATTCCATCTGCGATCGCATGGTTATTATCCTTGGCTTCGATGATGGCGATCGGGATATTCGGCTTATAAAACAGGACATAATCAGCACGCTTGTTTTTAGCACGGGTATGTAAATTCCCCCGCACCACCACACGCCCATTAGTCAATCCAAATTCTTCGCGGATCTGTGTCGCAATATCCCATCCCGATCGCTCCAGAGCAGGAGTGATGTATTTGGTGCAAATATCACGCTCAGAAAACTGCTTTTTATCCATGTTTCAGTAACTTCTTAGTCTTTGTAAATCGAACGTAGACCGCGTTAATTAAACTGCTCAACTCATCGATTATAGCGATCGCCAGTTGACTTAACCCTCAGCGATCGCAGAAATAAAAATTTGTTGAAAACATTGACATTTAAGCGTATTTGGCGGTGTAGCTACGGGCGATCGCATCACAGCGCTCATTATCAGGATCGCCCGAATGCCCCTCTACCCAATGCCATCGGATATTAGAAGTATTGAGCGGATCGAGTTGTTGCCAAAATTCTTGATTTTTGACTGGTTTATTATCTTTAGTCTTCCAACCATTCTTTTTCCAACCTTTAATCCATTTGGTAATGCCATCAAGGACATATTTACTATCGGTATAAAGATCCACAGGTGTTGACTGTTTGTGCGTAGCCAGAAATTCTAAAGCCGCGATCGCCCCTTGTAGTTCCATTTGATTGTTAGTTGTCTCGCGAATACCACCACCGAGTTCTTTGATACTGCCATCAGAAAAATGAATGACTACGCCCCATCCCCCAGGTCCTGGATTTTTAGAACAAGCCCCATCAGTGTGGATGCTAATAATTTTTGCGTCTTCGGATGAACTAGAAATTGCGGAAATGGGTGCAGTTTTTGCAACAAGGCTTTCTGATTTTGTAGGCGATTTTGCGTTAGAAAGGGTTTCTTTTGGAGCTACGACTGTTTCCGTAGGACGCGATCGCGTAATTTCTACAGCAACAGAGCCTTGAAAATGAGGAATAGGGGGATGCTTAATCACGCGCAATTCAATTTGCGAGATCTTCGGATCTTCGAGAATGCTGTCAGCGATCGCCCCAGCTAAACGCTCGATCAACTTATATTTTTCAGTTTGAATTAGATTTTCGATTTTGCGAATGCAAGAAATATAGTTAACTGTATCCTCAAGATCATCGCTATAGGTTGATTTCTCAAAGTCAACCCATAAGGTTGCATCCACCTCAAACCACTGTCCTAATACATTTTCTTCAGGTAAATATCCTACATACCCATAGGCTCTTACGCCCTTTAAATAAATTTTGCTGGTTGTCATAATTCCCTTAATTTTCTTAGCTATTTTCTTAGCTTTAAGATGTTGAAGCTTAAATGCTATTTTAGAAAATCTCTCTTTATAAATACTTGATTTTGTAATGTCTAAAAATTATAAGGTTACGCTGCTACCAGGTGATGGTATTGGTCCAGAAATCATGAAGGTAGCGGTAGCGGTACTACAGGTGATCGCCCCTAAATTTGGAATTAGCTTTGCTTTTGAGACGGCTCTAGTCGGTGGTGCAGCGATCGATGCGACAGGACATCCGCTCCCCGATGAAACATTGCAACTTTGCCAAAGTAGTGATGCAGTTTTACTGGCTGCGGTCGGTGGTGAAAAATGGGACAATATGCCAGCCAATTTACGACCTGAACAAGCATTACTAGGTTTGCGGGGGGGCATGGGCTTATTCGCCAATTTACGCCCTGCTCAAATTTTGCCTCAATTAATCGATGCTTCTACCTTGAAGCGGGAAGTTATCGAAGGTGTTGATATTTTGGTAGTGCGCGAACTTACAGGCGGGATTTATTTCGGTAAACCTAAAGGTATTGTCACCGATGAAAATGGTGTGCGGCGCGGGTTTAATACGATGGTCTATACGGAAACTGAAATAGATCGCATTGCTAAAGTTGGCTTTGAGGCTGCTCAAAAACGTCGCGGTCAAGTTTGTTCGGTTGATAAGTCAAATGTGTTGGAAGTGTCCCAATTATGGCGCGATCGCGTGACTAATATTTCCCAAGAATATCCTGATGTGAAACTATCTCACATGTATGTGGATAACGCTGCCATGCAGATTATTCGCAATCCCAAACAATTCGATGTCATTCTCACCAGTAATCTCTTTGGTGACATTCTTTCGGATGCGGCTGCGATGTTGACGGGTAGCATCGGTATGTTGCCATCAGCAAGCCTTGGTGCGGCGGGTAAACCTGGGGTATTTGAGCCTGTACATGGTTCCGCTCCCGATATTGCGGGCAAAGATCTCGCGAATCCCTTGGCTCAAGTCCTTAGTGCGGCGATGATGTTGCGCTATGCCTTTAATGAGGGAGATGCTGCCGATGCGATCGAATTGGCGGTGAATAAAGTCCTTGATTCGGGCAAGCGTACGGGTGACATTATGGCTGATGGCTGCGAAAGATTGGGTTGTATTGCTATGGGAGAGGCTTTGCTATCCGCAATCTAGATTTAAGGCTGCGCGAGGCGCTGCCCTAATTCTGTGTATATGTTAATTAGTGGTGTTACGCGCAAGTCGGTAAAGCCCTCACCCCTAGTCCCTCTCCCACGGCTCCCACGGGAGAGGGGAACAAGAAAATAACATGGGTTCTGCTCCCCTTCTCCTGCGCAGGGCTGTTTCAAGAAAGGGTAAGAGAGCATCTAAATGAGTAAAGACCACATA
>JBAXTW010000111.1:0-15622 GCA_037129985.1 Pseudanabaena sp. ELA645
ATTCAGGATTTGCGTGAGTCCTCAAATCAGCAGAGACTTAGCATTCAGGATTTGCGTGAGTCCTCAAATCAGCAGAGACTTAGCATTCAGGATTTGCATGAGTCCTCAAATCAGCAGAGACTTAGCATTCAGGATTTGCGCGAGTCTTCAACCCAGCAGAGATTGAGCATTCAGGAATTGCGCGATAATGCAATTAGTTTGCGGAATGATGTAATTGGAATGCGTGAGGGTATTGCTGAGACGAATGATAGTATCGATGGGATGCGACTAACGACTCAGGCTTTATTACAGGTTGCGGCTCAGCACCAGCAAGCTGAAAGGCAAAGACAAGAGGAGATGGAATTGTCACGTCAGGAAATGCGGGAGGTGCAACAGGAAATTAAGGAGGTACAGCAGGAAATTAGAGAAATTAATGAACGGCTTGATGTTCAACAAGGGCAAATTCGAGTACTTTTGGAGAAGCTTTTGAGTGGCTGAGTCAAGATTTAAGCCAAGATTTCAGTCAAGATAAATATAGCAAATATGATTAAGAATTACTGCGATGCGTCCTCTTGAATTAATTGTTGAAGGATTTACAAGTTTTCGGACTCGTCAGGTTCTAGATTTTGCTAGCCTTGATTTGTTTGCGATTACGGGCGCGACGGGTGCGGGAAAAACTTCCCTACTAGATGCGATTACCTTTGCACTCTATGACAAGGTGGCGCAAAAGCCTAACTCATCACGCGAGCTAGTTAGCCAAGGCGCAACGCAATTAAAAGTGGAATTTCGATTTGTGATGCGTCAAACGGAATATCGGGTTCTGAGAACTTGGCGCAATCGTGGAAAAACCGATGAAAAGAAGTTTCTATTTGATCAATTAGTTAACGGTGAATGGGAAAGATGCGATCGCACTCAAAAAGTGGAAGACATCATTGGGATGGACTTCGAGACTTTTACTCGTGTAATTATCTTGCCACAGGGACAATTTGACGAATTTCTCAAAGGTGAGGCAAGTAAGCGACGAGAGATTTTACGCCAGTTGGCGGGATTTCAGATTTTTGAACAGATGCGGAAAGCCGCAAGCGATCGCACTAGTGGATTGAAAGCTGAACGGGAAGGGCTGGAAAAGGTTCTCGTCGCAATGCAAGCGCCAACTAATGAAGAGATGCTCGCTCAACAGACGGAATTAGCAAAGCTAGAGATCGTGATTCCTACTTTAGAGATGCAATCTAAACAAAGCCGTAAGTTACTAGAAGCAGAAGAAAGATTATTTATTCAAATCCAACAACATCAAGAAATTTCGGAAAAACTAGCCAAATTACAACAGGATGCTGCAACAATTCAATCTTTAGAGATTCAGTTTCGGAATGCTCAGTTAGCGAATTCGGTAGCAGGAACTTGGACGATCTTGCAAGCAAATCGCCAAAGATTAGCAACGGCGATCGCTGATCTGGCTAATACTAATCAAAATTTGGAAGTAGCGAAAATAGAATTAGAAAAGCAACAGCTCGCTTTAGACGAATCTCGCACAGCCATTGGTGAAGCCCAAATTCAAATTGAATCTCAAGAACGAAATCTTGCCTTAGCAGAATCCCTCCATAGGCAGCAACAGCAAGGTGAAGCTGAATTGAATCGAGCTAATAAGAATGCCCTAGAGCGATCGCAAGCTCTCGAAAAAGCAATTAAAGCTCTATCTCAAGCTGAATTAGATCGGCAAACTAACACCGAACAATTACAAAACATTCAAACTGCGATCGCTAATTTTTCCCACAATCCAGAGTATCTCGACAATTTGCGTAAGATTGCTGAACCTTTAACCCAATGGCAAATTCTGCAAACTAATCTTACAAAACAACAAGAAAAGGCGCATCAACTTCAAACAGAAATCCAGAAGCGATCGCAACAGTTAGAGAACTGTCAAGGTTTAGTTATTCATGCTGAAAACGAATTGCAAACGGCGAATAGCGTTCTTTTGCAAGTTGAATCTACAAATTTACAAACATTACAAAGTAATCATGTTAATGCTTTACGCGCTCAATTGCATGATGGCGATAATTGTCCCGTTTGCAATAATCTCTATTCTATTGATGGATTGACTGCGCTTATAGAAATAGAATTAATCGATACAAAAACTTTGTTAAACCAGCGTGATATCGCAGAAAGAAGTCTCACAAAACTACGCGATGACAAGCTGAAAATTGAGACTAATCTAGAAACATCTCAACAACAACATCAATCACAATCTCAAGAAATTATCGATCTAGAAGCTCAGATTACGGAATTTCGAGAAATCATTGATCGCATTCTACAAACTTCATGGGAAGCTGACACGCTTATTCGCGATCGCCAAGCATTAGAAAAGCAAAAGTTAGCCTATCAAAAGCTAGTGACGGAACAAAAAGAAGTGGCGATCGCCTCTGGAAATATTGCCATCAAACTAACTACTAATCAAGAAAACTTCCAATTAGCACAAACAGAATTTCAAAAAGCTGAGCAGGAGCGATCGCTGCGGGAATCACAACTGCAAGAAATTTCGCAAGGATTAGAGAAAATCACCGCAGGCAAAAGCTATGAAACATTGCAACGAGACATCTTGCAAGCCAAATCAGAACTGAGCGATCGCTTACAAACTATAGAAAAATCCTATCAAACTGCCCGTGAAAACGTTGTCAAACGAGAAGAATCGGCGGCTAAAGCTTCCGAAAATCATGATTTAGCGATGTCTGAACTGACGCAACAGGAAGCTAATTGGAAGATGGAACTAGAAACATTGAATTTTACTGAATTAGAATTTTTGAGTTATCAAACTTCGCGATCGCAACTAGAGTCATGGCAACAACAAATTGCCAACTATCAGCGTCAAGAGCAAGATTTAACCACCCGTTTACAAATTATTACCGAAGCGATCGCTGATCAATCTACTGACGAAGAGGCGATCGCCAAATTACGCGCAGATTTACAACAAATAGAACAGAAACTACAGCAAACTAGCGAAAATCGAGCCTCGATCAAAGCATGGCTAGAACAAGCCCAACAAAAACGTCAAGAATCCCAAGAATTAGAAGAACGCAAAAATTCTTTATTATCTCAAGAGCAAATCTATCACACCCTCGCTCAGGATCTGCAATCCAATAAATTTCAAGAATATATTCTCGATAGTTTGCAACAGGAACTCGCTAACCGTGCTTCAGTTCTATTACAACAACTTTCCGACGATCGCTATATCCTCCAAATCGAAAACGGCGATTATTGGGTGTTTGACAATTGGAACGGAAGCGAAAAGCGGCGGGTTCGCACCCTCTCAGGTGGTGAGACTTTTGCAGCTTCTCTATCGATGGCGCTAGCATTATCCGAAAAATTGTCGATGGGCATTGAACTGGGGAGCATCTTTCTCGATGAGGGTTTTGGTATGCTCGACAGTGAAACCCTCGAATCTGTCACCCAAATTCTCGAATCTCTACGTCAAAGCGATCGGCTCATCGGTGTGATTACCCATATTCAATCCTTAGCAGATCGCTTACCCACTCAAATCCATGTGCGTAAATCAATCAATGGCTCGGAGCTAGTCAAAATGTAATTTTTTGCATGTAATTTTTTGGCACATATTTCCAGAGTCTTGTCAATTTGCCCTAATATTAAGAATGTAAGCAATTCATTATGGTCTTGGTGTGTCTAAGCTGCATTAGATCTCGTGTTTAAAAGTTAGAATGCAGCCGCAAACCCTCCACTATAGGCACTGGTACATATTTTAATCGTTATGCCAAAAGTTCTCGTTTCTGACCCCATCGATCAAGTTGGTATCGATATCCTCTCTCAAGTCGCCACCGTTGACGTAAAAACGACTCTCAGTCCAGAAGAACTGCTCAAAGTTCTGCCTGAATATGATGCGATCATGATTCGCTCTGGTACAAAACTCACCAAAGAAGCGATCGAAGCTGGCAAAAACCTCAAGATCATCGGTCGCGCTGGTGTTGGGGTCGATAACGTAGATGTTCCCACCGCAACCCGTATGGGTATTGTCGTGGTCAACTCGCCTGAAGGCAACACGATCGCGGCGGCTGAGCATACCCTCGCGATGATGATGTCCTTGTCGCGTTTTATCCCTGCGGCAAACGCATCACTAAAGGGTGGTAAGTGGGATCGTAAAAGCTTTACTGGGGTTGAAGTTTATAAGAAAACCCTTGGTATTCTTGGCTTGGGCAAAATTGGCTCTCACGTTGCTACAGTTGCTAAAGCTTTAGGAATGCGGATTCTCGCTTACGATCCATTTTTGACGGCGGAGCGTGCTGAGAAATTGGGCGTACATCTAGTTGAGCTAGAAATTTTATTGCGTGAAGCTGATTACATCACCTTGCATTTGCCCAAAACCAAGGATACCTATCACCTGATCAATGCCGATCGCATTGCGATCATGAAAGACGGCGTGAGAATTATCAACTGCGCTAGAGGCGGGATCATTGATGAAGTAGCGATCGCCGACGCAATTAAAAGTGGCAAAATTGCAGGGATCGCCCTTGATGTATTTGAAAATGAACCCCTTGAAGATGCATCAGGTTTACGCGAATTGGGCGCAAATGTCATCTTGACCCCCCACCTCGGCGCATCGACTGAAGAAGCACAAACCAATGTGGCGGTAGATGTTGCGGAACAAATTCGGGATGTGTTGTTAGGCTTACCAGCGCGATCGGCGGTGAATATTCCTGGGCTGCGTCCTGACGTTTGGCAAAAACTCAAGCCCTATTTGCAACTTGCAGAAATGTTAGGCAATCTGGTTGGACAATTGGCGGGTGGTCGTGTTGATAACCTCAATGTCAAGCTCCAAGGCGAAATTGCTAACAGTGAAAGTCAACCAATTGTGGTTGCTTCGCTCAAAGGTTTGCTCTCTCCTGCTTTGCGCGAACGGGTTAACTTTGTTAATGCCAGCATCGAAGCGAAAGAGCGTGGTATTCATGTTACCGAAACTCGCGATCCCTCCGTTGAAGATTACAGTGGCTCGATTCACCTGACCGCCCACGGTAGTCAAGGCGAGCAGTCGGTAACGGGTGCATTGCTTGGCAAATCGGAAATCAGAATTACCAGCATCAATGGTTTCCCAATCAACGTTGCGCCTACGCATTACATGCTCTTAACATTGCACCGCGATATGCCAGGCATCATCGGTAGAATCGGCTCACTGCTTGGTAATTTCAATGTGAATATTGCCAGTATGCAAGTCGGTCGTCGGATGGTACGCGGTGAAGCAGTGATGGTGTTGAATATTGATGATCCCTTACCTACTGGTTTAGTGGATGAAATCATTCATATTCAAGGCGTAACCGATGCTTTTGTTGTAAAGCTATAAATAAAAAAGGGGCGCAAAGCGCCCTTTTTTATTTTGACGATTAATTAGGCGATCGCTACGCTCGAGATTGTTTGCCATTCTAAGATGGGTACATGAAAAAAATATTTCTTCTAATTTTTATTTCACTACTCGCTAGCTGTAGCAACAACGAATCATCGCCAAATTCGCTAATTTCACCTTCTCCAACAAATATCACTGCCTCAAATACATCTATTGCCACAACTAAGCCATCAAATGGTAATAATCAATCCGCTAAGGTGACAAACACATCTATTGCCACAACTCAGCCAAATGTTGATAGTAATTCCGCTAAGGTTTCCGAAATTTTAGATGGCGATCAGGTATTCATTCAAGAACGTAAGGCGGCTATTAATGATGTTGCTAAATCACAAGAGCGATTGAGAACTGGTGAATCAAGTGCCGAGATTGAATTTAGCAATAATGCGATCGCCAGAATGAGTAAGAATTCTCTACTAACACTGGGGGATAATTGTGGCGCACAACTACAGAAAGGCAGTTTATTAATCAATGGTGCAGTTTCTGCCTGTACATCTTCAATAAGTGCAGCAGTGCGTGGCACAACTTATTTACTAGAAATTGATGAAGACGGTAACGACCTGATTCAAGTTTTAGAGGGTGAAGTTGCGGTTACTCGCAATGATGAATCAACACCGCAGATACAAGTTGTAAAGAGTGGTGAAAGATTTCGTAATTTCAGGAAAGAGAAAAAAGCAGTACTTCAAAAAATTTCATCGTCAGAGTACGAGACTTTGTTAATCAGTCCACTTGTAAAAGGCTATAAACGAGATCTACCAAGTCTCGGAAAAGTTAAAGCCAAGTTTCAGGTGTTATTTCCGAATGCTAAACCACCAGTTCTTGAAAGAAAAAATGATCTCAAAAAATTGGAGCGTCCAGAGATTAGAGAAAGGCTAGAGCGAAGGGGAAAATCTGATTTCAACCAAGATGAGAAGAAATCTGAACCGAAAGCACAGGATAAAAAAGACTCAGACAAAGGGGATATACGCGAATCGATTAAAGAGATTTTGCCAAAACTACCATCTCGTAAGGAATGAAAATTTATTAAGTTTTGCATTTGGGATGTTAACAAAATAGCCTCATAAAGAACGGCGCGAGGGTAGTTGGCTAAAAAATATGACAGAATGTTATAGAGTCTGGGAAGTTACGATCGTTAACCAACGTGACGACTCAACCAAATGCTCAAAAAAGGCGAAAACTATATGTCAATTTCAAAGCAGTATGTTTCTTCGGAGAAGTATCGTCAAATGTTAGTACGCGATGGCGATCGCCGTTTTCAAGAATGGCATAGTAGCTTTCTGAATTACCAAAAGGCTTATTTGGAAGACTTGAACAGCCGTAGACCAAAATAAAGAAAAGGCTCGCATTGCGAGCCTTTTCTTTGGGAGAAGCAATTTATGAATTTTTGGGAATGGTACGATCACCAACTTGTCGCAGCTAATCAAAACGATGTGTCGGTATATGAACTCGATTGGCTAATTTTGCGTACAACTAATTTAGATAAGCTAGATTTAAGATTGCGATCGCCATATATCGCACAAAAAATCTCACCCGAAATACTAATTAACCTCGATCAACTCTGGCAAAAAAGAATCCGCGATCGCATTCCTGTCCAGTATTTAACAGGATCGGTGATCTGGCGCGATTTAGAGTTACAAGTTACGCCTGCGGTCTTAATTCCTAGACCTGAAACCGAGTTAATTATTGATATTGTTGCCGAAAATTGCCAAGCTCCTATTTATCAGCAAGGAATTTGGGTTGATTTAGGTACTGGTAGTGGTGCGATCGCGATCGCTTTAGCTCAACATTTTGCCGCGACAAAATCCAAAATCCTCGCAATTGATTGCAGCCTAGCCGCCCTAGAAATTGCTAAACTTAACGCCGTTAATAACAATCAAAAAATCGATTTTCATCATGGTAATTGGTTTGAGCCATTAGCTAAACTTAACTTAGAAAATAAGCTCACAGGGTTAGTTTCTAATCCTCCTTATATTCCCAGCATCGAAGTTTTAAACTTACAGCCAGAAGTGACTAACCATGAGCCACATTTAGCTCTTGATGGGGGTAATGATGGACTGAATGCGATTCATGAATTGGTAAATATCGCACCAACATATTTAATCTCAGGCGGTTTTTGGATTATCGAAATAATGGCAGGTCAAGCAGAAATAGTGCGATCGCTATTAATAGCCAATGACAACTACACCAATATCCACATCCATCAAGATTATGCAGGAATTGAGAGATTTATCTCTGCACAAAGACAACTGTTAAAATAAGTGTATTTATAAAAATATTCAAAAAACATCTAGAAAACTATTTAAGGAATTTGGAAAAAACTTCAGTAATATGACCAGAAAATAGATCTATACCCAGTGCCGATTTAATCAGATATGCAACTAAAATTGTAACGGCACTAATCAATAAACTCATCGCAATAACTAATAATATTGCCACAACCACATTAGCAAATTTAGTAATTCCACTGGAGGAATATTCTCTTTGTTTCCTACGATTATCTTTGCCAACTAATAACACTACAAAGTAACGCACAACTATCAAATCCACAAGAAACCGTAAATCGATTAATTTGGGTGATGGACGAGGAATTGCTAAATCAATTGTAGATTTAATAGAATTCTTATCTTCTTCGGTTAATTTATCTAGTACATTTAACGGAATTTGACCCATATAATAGTCAGCATTTCTATTATTGTAGTTTGTATAATTGGGATAGTTTGTATTCATTATTTATGTTGATTCCATAGACATTTAATTATTTAATCGTTGTGTATTGATATACACTCCATCCCAAGATCATTGCTCCCCACACAATAGTTAACAATCCATAGGTTGATTTCTTTCCATCCAGCTTTAGTTTGTGCATACTTTTGTGAGCAAATGCTAATAGAAATACAATAGTAATAGATAAAGTCCAACATAGTAGCAATAATGACGCTACAGTTTGTGGTGTGATTTTATCTAAACTAATTGGTTTAGACCACAAAAAGACACTACCCCAAAAACATAAACATATCCATGCGATCGCTAAGGCAATTGAGGCTGTTCCTGTCTGTGCTAATCGCAAAGTAATTAAGGCTGTTCCAATGAGGATAAACCGATTGACATCATAGGCCGCAAGGAGATAGCCCCCAACTGTATAACCTAGAAATAAGATCAGGAGATAAATAATTGCATCATAGGAGACATCTCTAAATTTCATGCAAGTTTCCCGATTTATAAAAAGTTAATAGACCTGTGAGTCAGTAAGAATAGAATTCACAGGAATTTCAACGCTGGATGCAAAAGGGTCTAACCTCTCATCTGTCCATTTTTCAATCATTTATTCTTCTCCTAGTAAGTAGCTAGGCGCAATTAAATATAAAACCCCAAGAAGCTGATTCGCCCGCGAAGCGGGCAAATCAGCTTCTTGGGGTTCTGGTTTTTATTAAGCCGAGGTACTTAACTGATTAGATCTAGTTAAGTTAAAAACTAGCGGACTTGATAGTATGCGACATCAGAGATTACAGGGATTTTGTCAGGATATTTACCGCGTATACATTCAAAAACTGTATACAAAAATGCAGCCGTTATACCTAAAAAAGTAACGCTTGAAATAATTTGTAGTACAAATTCTAAAACTGTAAGTTGTCCCAAAATCACAATTAAAATTTGGGCGATCGCACTAACAAGAGCAACAATAATATCTAATAATAAAGCTTGCATCGCATTAAATCTAACAAAGTGATTGACTTTATAGTTTCTAATCACAAAAATAAATACACAAAACCAAGCCACAAACCGAACAGAAATAAAATCTATAATCGGAATTAATAGAATTTGATTTACTTTAAAAACTGGGAAAAATATAAGCGCCAATATTGGGAACTGAGTGAATAAAAATGTTCCAAACATAAGTACTGCTGTAATAGGTAGCAGATAATTTAAACTGGCATATAGCCTATCTAAGTAGTTAACCGAACCGCGTCTTACCATAAGTTGTTTTATGCTTTTAAATTAGTTTCTCGAATTACAGTGCTTTGTACCATTGTCAAACTGAATAAATTTTGCTTATTGATCACATTGAAATGTTGCAGCTTGAGAAAGAGTGGGAATGTCTGAATATTCACCCTTGATGGTTTGAAAAATAGCGTAGCCAGCTAATAACATCGTACCAATAAATATTGTATTGCTAAAGATTGCCGCAATTGGCGTTGGTAAATAATTACTTGACAACTGAGCAAGCAATTGGAGAAATAGTTGAGCGATAAACAATACAATTTGTATTAATAGGGCTTGCATGGTATTAAAGCGAATAAAATGTGGTACACGCGCATCTTTGACCACCAAAAAATACAAGCCTATAAACAGAAAAAATTCACCCGTAAGCCCCAATACAGGAACTAGTGGAAATGCTAAGACGTTTGCATATAGCCAAATCAACGGAATGAAAGGAAAAATAGTGGCAGGAATCTGTTGAAATAAATCAGTCCCATAAATCACCCCAGCCGCCATCGGCAGTAAATAAGGCAAGCAACTATAGAATCGGTGCAAAGGTGTTACGGATTGTTGCAATGTCATACAGACTTCCTTGGGGTTTGCGCCATTTAATCGATTAATATGTTCTTGATTTTAGCTTAAACTAAGTACCTCGGCTTAATAAAAACCAGAACCCAAAGAAGCTGATTCGCCCGCGAAGCGGGCGAATCAGCTTCTTTGGGTTTTATATTTAACTGCGCCTAACTACTTACATTGCTTGATGTCGTTGATTAAATTTGTGATAACCTGACGAAATAAATATGTGAGGATATGAAAATGAGTCGTTTGAAGGGTCGATTGGAAAAATCAAATAATAATTTAGCCATTAATTTAATTATTAATCTAACTGCTGCTCCTCATTTAAAGATCTTCTTTTCTAGCTGCATTTTTGCCGCCGCGATCGCCACATCCGTCCAAAGCCTTTCAGCAAATCCGATTATTTCAAGCAAGCAGTCTCAAGCCCAGCTTACTGAAAAAAACAAGCAAACATCACCCGCTCCTTCTGAAGTCCTGATTCCCGTCAAACAGATTCTCGTTGTTGGCAGTTCGATTTTGACCACAGCCGAAATTGACCAAATTACTAAGCCACATATTAATAAGTCATTAACTTTTAATCAGTTGCGGGAAGTTGCCGATCAGGTTACACAGATTTATCAAGAGCGGAATTACATCACATCGCGGGCGATTATTGAAACTCAAGACATCAAAAATGGCATCGTCACGATCAAGGTACTGGAAGGATCGCTGGAACGGATCGAGATCAAACGAACAGGGAATGAGCGTGGTCGATTAAATGATGACTATCTAAGAAGTCGGGTAGCGATCGCCACGGCTCCACCACTAAACTTTACAAACCTTGAAGATCAGTTACAACTTTTACGCTCTGATCCTTTACTCTCTGACATCAGAGCTAACTTGATTTCAGGCACTAAACCCGATCAGAGTGTCTTGAAAATCACTTTTACTGAAGCAAAAACCTTCAGTACGCGCCTGTTTACCGACAATTATGGCAATGTCTCATCAGGAATATATCGGGCTGGCGCAACTTTGCAAGAGGCAAATCTCACGGGGATTGGCGATTTAGCTTCGGTTAGCTATGTGCGATCGCAAAGTTCTAACGCCTATAGTTTGGGCTACCAATACCCGCTTAATCCTATGGGCGGCACATTAAGTTTTGGTGCTTCGCTTGGCGATAGTCGCGTCAGTCAACCTGAATTCGCTAACTTAAATATCGCGACAGATTCCCAAATCTATGATCTTAGCTATCGTCAGCCGATCGTGCGATCGCCCCGCGAAGAGTTAGCACTAGGGATTGGAGTTTCCTTTGAAAATAGTAGTTCTTCGATTAATGGGAATTCCTTTAATTTTCAAGGCTCAGACCCAAATAATACCGATGGGCGATCGCAGGCGCGAGTATTGCGACTGACACAAGAATATATTAACCGCGATACAACAGGTGCATGGGCTTTTCGTTCCGCCTTTAACGCGGGATTAAATTTATTAGGAGCTACGATCCGCAATGATGGCTCTCCCGATGGTCGATTTTTGTATTGGACTGGGCAAGCTTTGCGAGTGCAACGTTTAGGTAATGATCGCGATACCCTTGCATTTTTTCGGTTGAATATGCAGCTAACAGGCGATCGCCTCTTGTCGCTAAATCGTTTTAGTGTCGGCGGCGCTCAGTCAATACGCGGCTATCGGCAAAATCAAAATACTGGGGATGCGGGTATTCAAGGCTCGGTTGAGTTGCAGCTTCCTGTCTTACGCAATGACGATGGTGAAGCGATCGTGAAGCTGTTGCCGTTTGTGGAAGCGGGAACAGTTTGGAATAATCGCACAGGTAATCCCGATCCTCAAACCCTATTGAGCATCGGGCTAGGCGCTCAATACCAACCATTTCGCAATTTAACCTTGCGTTTAGATTATGGGCTGCCCCTTGTAAATGCCAATAACTCTGGCACTAATCTCCAAGATTCAGGCTTATATTTCTCGGTAAACGGTAATTTTTAACCAATTACCAATCTAACATTTTAGTGATTTCATCAACAATCTTGGTTGGATGGAATGGTTTGACGATCGCACCTTGGACTCCTAACTGAGTAAGCTTTTGAGGTTCGGTTAGATCGACGCGAGCAGTCAATAGAACTACAGGAATATCAGCAAGTTCAGGATTGGCTTGTAGTTCTTTGAGAACCGCAAAACCATCCATATTTGGCATCAGCATATCTAGCACGATCGCATCAGGTTTGGCTATAGCACTCGCCGCTAATCCCTCTTCTCCCGATCTAGTAGTTGTAATTTGCCAATTGCTAAACATTTCTACACAAGACTGTACAACTTGACAAATATATTCCTCATCATCGATTAATAAGATTGTTTTTGAAGATTCGTTTTTCATTTTGGTTAGAATTTGAGTTTTTCTTCTTGCTGTATAAGTAGGTAGGCATAATTAATTGTCAGATAGTGAAACAGGCTTCTAGCCTGTTGACGGGCAAGATGCCCGTTCCACACACATTTATATTTAATTACAACCAGCTACTTATTTGGAAATTTGGATATAGTATAAATAATAAAAATGAGGATAATCTGAGGACAAGAGAGTATAGTTACCAATTCAAGAGTTGCGTAATTTGATCGGCAATTACGAGCGGTTCAAAGGGCTTGGCAATAGTGCCAAGTACGCCTAGTTCAGCGAATTTTTTGAGATCGCTTGCTTGTACCTTCGCTGTCAAGAAAATTACGGGAATATTTTGAGTCTCTGGATTCTTTTGTAAGGCTTGATAGACAGCAAGCCCGTCCATTTCAGGCATCATCACATCGAGGAGAATGGCATCGGGTTGGACTGTCTGCACAATGCTAAGCCCTATTTTGCCAGAGTTCGCTACTTTTACATTCCAGCCTTTAAAGCTTGACAGACAGATAGAAATAACTTCCGCTAGATTTGGTTCATCATCAATCAGTAAAATCGTTTTGGTGGACATAATTGTTTTTTAAGATTGGTTTTTAGGTAATGCGATAGGGAATTGTGAATGAAACGGTGCTGCCTTCTGTTAAGACACTCTCAACCCAGATTTTGCCGCCATGTTGTTGGACAATGCTGCGACAGATGGCTAAGCCTAAACCTGTACCTCCTTTTTGGCGAGAGTCGGAAGCATCAACTTGATTGAAGCGCTCGAAAATACTTTCGAGATTGCTTTCGGGAATACCACGACCGCGATCGCACACTCGAAAAATTACCTTGTCAGAAAAAGTTTCCGTTGCGATTTTTACTTCACTATCAGGGGGTGAGAACTTAATCGCGTTACTGATTAAATTGACTAGGGTTTGGAGCAGCCGATCGCGATCTACAAAAAGTTGTTGCGATCGCACATTGCATCGAATCTCGATCTGACTTTCGGCGGCAAGCGACTGCATTGTATTCATCGCCTGTTGACATAGATCGGCTACATCAGTCCATTGACGATTGAGCGTAACATTATTGGATTCTAAACGTTCTAAATCGAGAATGTCATTGACTAAACGCACTAACCTTTCGGTGTCCGATGAGGCAATATTCAGCATATTCTTAGCAATTTCGGGTTTATTATCTAATACTCCTGAAGCAAGTAATCCTAATGCACCGCGAATCGAAGCCAAGGGAGTTCTGAGTTCATGACTAGCAATGGAAATGAATTCACTTTTGATACGCTCAACCTTCAACTTTTCCGTAATATCTTCACCAATGCTCATAGTGCCAATAATTTCATCATTTTGATTGCGAAGGATTGTATTGTTCCAAGCGATTATTCTTTCTTCGCCAGTCTTAGTGACAATAGAGTTTTGATAATATTTGTCGAAGAGATCGGGATTAAGTAATGAGTCTGAGAAGTCTCCTATTACCTTCTCTTGTTCAATCTGCGATAAAAAATGAGAGAACCAGTGTTTGCCGATCGCTTCGTGTAATTCATAGCCTGTAGATTCGAGAAAAAAGGGATTGACATATTCCACGATGCCCTCACGGGTCAGTCCCACAACGATTAAGCGAACATTATCCAGTAATGATTGCCAACGACGGTTTGCTTCGGTCAGGGCGATTTCATTGAGTTTCTTAGCGGTAATGTCGGTATATACCATCAGTACGGTGGCAATTTTACCATCAAGATCATATTCAGGAATGGCTTCTACTTGGTAATAGACATATCCTGTGGGTGATAGATATTCAGTTTCATACTGTTGCTTTTGTCCTGTTGCCAATAACTCCTTGAAAGCAGTTTCTTCCATATCCACATTCTTTTCAGGAAATCCCAATTCACGGAATGTTTTACCTAAAAAGGCGGCGAGAGGAACGCCCGATATCGATTCGGCAACTGGATTGATATAGAGGTGACGCATTTGGAGATCGAGACGTAAGATCACATTGGGGGAATTTTCGACAAGAGCCACAAATTCCTGTTGGCGTTTAAAAAGTTCGGCAGTGCGCTCCGCAACTCGATTTTCTAATTCGGCATTGTTGATCTGGAGATCGCGATAGAGTTCCGCTTGTTGGAGGGCGATCGCTAACTGTACGGATAATTGCTGAAGTAAACGAATATCTGAATCTTCCCAAATACGCGGTTCAAAACATTGATAGGTACATAGCAAACCCCATAGAGAATTATCTTGGTCATTGGGGCGGATGATCGGTACGATTAGGCTTGCCCTTGTGGGAAAATCTTCTAGCATTTGCAGATGGCATTCGCTGAGATTTGCCTCACGCACATCAGGCGCGACAAAAATTCTGCCATTGCAATACTCTCCCCCCATGTTTTCAGGAAACAGTTCATCGCTGAACTGTCGGTGCATACAACCGTCCCAAGGTGGCAAAATCGATTCAGCTACGACTCCACCACTCATATTGGGATTGAACTTATAAATAATCGTGCGATCGGCTTTTAAAAAGGTGCGTATTTTCTGAACGATCGCATTAAGAATTTCTTCTATACCTAGATATTGTCGAATATATATTGCAATTTGGGCAATTAGAAGTTCCTGTTCTTGCGATCGCTTGAGTTGATTGGCATTAATCAGTTGACTGGCGTTAAACACGGACAGTTCATGGGCTTGACGCAAGGCAATATCCACGCTCACCTGTCGCAATGCGATCGCACTCTCCACTTCACAGGGCAACCAAGGGTTAGACTTACCGCGCACGATTTCTTTCCAAGCTTCAAAGGATTGACGCGGAACGAGGAGGACAGTCCCATCTTCGGTAACGCGCTCGGTTTTATCGAGATGTCCAGCCCAAGTTACGGTTTGCAATTGTTCGGGACGAAACCAGAGAACATAGCGGTGCTGAATTTTAGAAATTACCATCGCCATCAAGCCACTGGCGATCGCTTGATATTCCGCCATTTCAGGATAGAGACTAGACAAAGCATCGGTGACAAAAAGATCGAGATCGAAACGATCCTGTAGCCAGTTCAGCAAAGATTTCACGACATCATCATCGGGAGTCTCACCAATCGCAATCAGGCGATCGCCATCGCAAATAATCGCGCCCTGTGCGCCCGTAAGACTTAATAGCGCGGCACGATCGCCATCGAGTTCCTCCACAAATCCTGTCGCTTGTCCCGTTGCTTTGTTCAACCGTTCCACAAACTGACTTTGCAGCGTTTTGAGATGGAGTTTGTAATCCTGATGTTCGTTAGCTTCTTTATTAGACCTGTTGGGAAATAAAAGTAAAGTACAGAACGGGTTTTACTCTTTCTA
>JBAXTW010000112.1:0-15605 GCA_037129985.1 Pseudanabaena sp. ELA645
TATCTTTATCATTCTTACTCTAAAATGTATTAAATCTACACCTAAGCAGTCACGTTTTCCCTTTTCTTGCTGCATGTCTTAGCGTTCTGCTGTTTGGATTATTTGTTACAGGACATCTGTTTGCAAATAACCTAGAGCAGAACCTAAATCAGGAAGTAGAAATTTTTGCCGAACGAGTTTACGAAGATTTTCGTGATTTGGAAAAAGATTTAGAAAATCAGATTAAGCTGATAGTTGATCGAGAAGCTATTCGCCTAGCAATTGAAGAACAAAAGCGGGGTGAACTGCTGAAAACACTACTACCACTCAGAACTGTTTTGAGCCTAGATTTGATTAAGGTAATTGATGCCCAAGGTAATGTCTTATTGGATTTGCGATCGTCTCAACTGGCTGATGCTAAGTTATTAGATAGCGACATTATTAACAATGCCATTAATGGCGCTGCGTTTGCGGAACTAGTTGATGTCGAAGGGGGACAACGAACCCTTCAGTCATTTATATATCCCATCAAATCTTCAAAGGGAATATTGGGAGGGCTGGAGATCGCGAAATTATTAGATGATCGCCTATTACAAAAATTTATCGCAGGATCTTCCAAACATTTGTTGGCTATGAGAAATGAAAAAATTGTAGCCACAACCCTTTCCGCTTCTCCCCAATTAACTTCCCAATTAACTTCATTAAATCTTACCAATCCCTCCATCACCAAAGTTACCATTGAGAATCAGCAATATTTAGCTAAAAATATATCTTATACTGCTGCAGGTCAGTCTATTTCGATCGCCGTGTTATCTCCAATTGCGGAACTAGATTCCGCCAAAAGTTTTCTGTGGTTGCGGTTTGGCTTGGTGTTTTTGTTTGAGGCAATTATTGTCACTATCGTTGGGATCTTAACTTCACGGGCAATTACGCGCCCCTTAAAAGTAGTCTGTCAAGTTGCTAGAGAGATAACTCGAGACGCTAACTTTAATTTGCAAGTTCCCGTACTTACTCAAGATGAGGTTGGTATTGTTGCCGTTTCCATAAACCAGTTAATCCATCAGGTGCGGCAACTTCTGATCGAGCAGCAAGAAAGCAAAGAACAGTTAGAAATCTATAGTCAAACCCTCGAAGAACAAGTAGAAAATCGAACGGAAGAGATTCAACAAAAAAATATCGATCTCCAAATAACCCTTGAACAACTCAAAGATGCTCAATTACAACTGGTTCAAACCGAGAAGATGTCTTCACTAGGACAGTTGGTGGCTGGTGTTGCCCACGAGATCAATAATCCAGTTAACTTTATCCACGGAAACCTAACTTATGTCAATCAATATTGCCAAGACTTGATACGATTATTGACAGCCTATCAAACTCACTATCCTCAACCTCCTCAATCGATTCAAGACGATCTAGAAGAAGTAGATTTAGATTTTCTAACAATGGATCTGACAAAGATTCTACAATCTATGAGAATGGGTTCCGATCGCATTCGAGATATTGTGCTTTCATTGCGTAATTTTTCGCGTTTGGATGAATTAGACTTTAAGCCAGTTGACATTCATGAAGGGATTGATAACACCTTAATGATTTTGCAATATCGCCTCAAAGCTACGGCAAAACGTCCAGAAATTGAAATTGTGAAGGAATACGGCGATCTACCTTTAGTCGAATGTTGTGCTGGACAACTTAATCAAGTATTTATGAATCTGTTGGCAAACGCGATCGATGCTTTGGAAGAGCGAAATCAAGGGCGAAGTTTGCAAGAGATTGAGAACAATCCGAATAGAATCTCGATCGCTACTACCAAAACCACATCAGATTCTGTGCAGATTACGATCGCCGATAATGGTGCAGGCATTCCCGAAGAAGTGCGATCGCGCCTGTTCGATCCATTCTTTACGACTAAGATTGTGGGTAAGGGAACGGGACTCGGTTTATCAATTAGTTATAAGGTTGTGACCGAAAAACATGGCGGTAAACTATCGTTTGATTCGGTTCTAGGTAAAGGTACTAGTTTTGCGATCGAGTTGCCAATATCTCCATATCAAAAGCAATGAAGTATTTAAACCCAAAAATTGCTGCTGGTGGCGGATAATTCTAATTGGTTCAAAAGAGTTCAATCATCAATCATCTTCATTGCTGGTTGGCGTTCTTTGCGATCGCTAATGGTTTATAAGCAAGGGAGAGGTTTACGATTTTTAGATGCGATCGATGGACGCGCTAATGTCTCGCGAAGCGATTGCTGGCTTTGAGTATCGATCCTGACAGTGACGATCTGTAAGTATGCTATCTCACCCTAATTTCCACAAGCTTTGCTCCTACGGTTCTATTTCTGACCAACTTTGTCCGTAGTATTGGTCTAGATAAACTCGAATAATGCGATTTAAATCAATTAGTTCACGGACATGATCTGATATTTTCGGCTCGAAACTATGCTTAGCAAATATGGCTACGGCTTGCCAGTTTTGCTCTGGACGAGTTTGGTTGAGATATAAATAGATCTCAGCGAGAAATTCCCAGTAAAAGTTTTGTTTTGCTTGAAATTGGACTTCGAGCAGAAAGATTGGTTTATCCTTTTGCTTAGGCACTAAAATCCCATCAAATCTAAAGGCTTTTTCCTTGATCTCTACTGACTGAAACTCATAGCCTTCCGCTTCGGAAACAGGGCGATCGATTAGCTCAAATAGAAGTGTATGGAATGTTTGGAATAGTTGATAAAATAGAGTATCGGTTTTCATGGGAAGATAGTTTATCACAAACAGCGCATTGTGCTATGGTGGTATTGATAAGATAGTTCGGGAATAAGAACTATGGAAAAGATATTATTGGATTTTAAAGTTGCAAATGCAGTCGCAAATTATAGTCATTAAAATTGGTACATCTAGCCTTACTCATCCCGAATCAGGAGATTTGCAGCTAGCCACGATCGCTAAACTAGTAGAAGCGATCGTGCATCTGCGGCGGGATGGGCATAGCGTAGTGCTAGTGTCTTCGGGGGCGGTGGGGATTGGCTGCGGTCGATTAGGATTAAAACAGCGCCCAAGCAAAATTTCTCAGAAACAAGCTGTCGCCGCCGTGGGGCAAGGGCGCTTGATGCGAATTTATGATGATTTTTTTGGCTCACTACAACAGCCAGTCGCTCAAGTTCTATTAACCAGAGGTAATCTCATTCAGCGACAACATTACATGAACGTTCACGCGACTTTCCATGAGTTATTGGAACTTGGGGTCGTTCCAATTGTGAATGAGAATGATACGGTCGCGGTAGAAGAGTTGAAATTTGGCGATAATGATACCTTATCGGCTCTAGTGGCAAGCCTCATCGAAGCTGATTGGCTATTTCTCTTAACCGATGTCGATCACCTCTATACCGATGATCCACGTCAAAATCCTGACGCAAAGCCCGTCGAGTTTGTCGAATATGAGGAATTACAAGGACTACGCCAAGCGATCAGCGAGAAACAGTCTTTAGGAGCGCAGGGCGGCGGTACACAATGGGGAACTGGGGGAATGACCACCAAACTTGATGCAGCCAGAATTGCCTCGGCGGCAGGGGTGCGGACTGTGATTACTAGAGGTGCTTTTCCCGAACGATTATCCGCGATTCTTAATGGTGAGAACTTCGGTACACAATTTGCCGCACAACCAAAAACCGTCAATGCGCGTAAACGGTGGATTGCCTATGGTATGGTTCCTCTGGGTAAATTGTTTTTGGATGATGGTGCGGTGAATGCGGTCATTCTTCAAGGGCGATCGCTCTTACCTGCGGGAATTATGCAAGTAGAAGGGAAGTTTGAGTCGAATGAATCAGTGAGTTTATGCGATCGCAATGGGAAGGAAATTGCTAGAGGAATTACAAATTATGGCAGCAGTGACATCGTTCGGATTCTCGGATCGCAATCGGAGGATATTCCCCGCTTATTGGGTTTCGATGGTGAAGAAACGGTAATTCATCGGGATAACTTAGTGAGAATCACGAATTGAATTACGATGACTTTAAATACGATAAATATAGAAATAAGCCCTATAGAAAGTAGTAATAATTTGATTGAAGTTATAGCAGAGTTAGATACACCTGAGCGAATTGATCGTTTTTTAGCAGAGCGCCTCACCGAGCTATCCCGATCGCGTATTCAAACATTAATTGACGAAGGTTATGTCACCGTTAATGACGTTATTTGTAGTAACAAAAAAAATTTAATTAAAGCAGGCGATCGCATTCAGTTAACCACACCAATTGCCACACCATTAGATTTGATCGCCCAAGAGATTCCCTTAGATATTCTCTATGAAGACGAACATTTAATTGTAATCAACAAGCCTGCGGGACTAGTCGTCCATCCTGCGGCAGGACATAGTGATGGAACTTTAGTAAATGCTCTCTTAGCCCATTGTCAAGAACTTTCAGGCATAAATGGAACTCAACGACCAGGAATCGTGCATCGTTTGGATAAGGATACTAGCGGCGCGATGGTCGTAGCAAAAAGCGATCGCGCCCATCAAAATTTGCAAGCTCAAATTCAAGCAAAAACAGCGAGGCGAGAATATTTAGGAATTGTGCGCGGAGTCCCAAAAGTTCAATTAGGGTGTGAATCGGGAGTAATTAATGCGCCGATCGCCCGACACAAAAGCGATCGCAAAAAAATGGCTGTGATTGAAGATGGACGGAAAGCGATTACCCATTGGCAAATCAAGGAGCGTTTGGGACATTACACCTTAGTTAAATTCGATCTCGAAACAGGACGTACCCATCAAATTCGCGTTCATTCCGCCTATATGGGCTGGGCGATCGCTGGCGATCCCGTCTATGGATATCCCAATAAGGAAGTTTCGCAATATCTATCAGGACAAGCACTTCATGCATGGCGACTCACATTTACACATCCCATTTCAGGTGCAGTCATTGAAAATATCGCACCTCTGCCCGAAGGCTTTGAGAAGTTATTAGTGTTTTTACGCCGCAGGAAATAAATTTATTCCTGTAAAGTCAGAGCTAACTGATAAATTTGACGGCGGGGTAAATCGGCGAGTTCGGCTAATTGACGGCTTGCATCCGATCGCGAAATTCCCGAATCTATCAAATTCTGTAACTCTTGCAAAATTATATCTTCTGTCCAGACAGTTTTTTCCTTTGGCTGCGCTCCTTCTAATACCAAAGTGAATTCGCCACGCGGAGCCTGAACTGTAAAATAGGCGATCGCATCTTCAATTGAGCCGCGCCAAAATTCTTCATGGAGTTTCGTGAGTTCCCTTGCGATCGCTATTTGACGTTCTTTACCCAAACTCTCAGCTAAATCCTCAAGAGTCCGCAACAACCGATGGGGTGACTCATAGAGAATCATCGTGCGAGTTTCTAATCGCAAAATTTCGAGGCGATCGCGTTTTTCTTTTTTATCCGTTGGCAAAAATCCGTCAAAGCCAAAATGCTGCGTGGCAAAACCCGAAGCGGTCAAAGCGGCAATCCCTGCGGTGACAACAGGAATCGGCACAACCCGAATCCCCGCCGCGATACAACCCTGCACCAGTTCCACCCCAGGATCGGAAATCGCGGGCATTCCTGCATCGGTGACTAAAGCGATCGCCAGTCCTTGTTGTAACTTCTCCACCAATTCAGGTACACGCTTAAAGGCATTATGCTCGTGGTAACTGGTTTGGGGCGTATCAATCCCGAAATGATGTAATAGCTTGCCTGTATGTCTGGTATCTTCCGCCGCGATTAAGTCTACCTGTTTTAAAGTAGCGATCGCTCTAAAAGTCATATCCTCCAAATTACCGATCGGTGTTCCCACCAAATAGAGAATCCCTGCATCATCCATTAATTAACGCCATTGTTTATTTTCTAAGTCACGCATCTGCCGCTCAAGGCGATCGATCCGCCCGCGCAATTCGTCCATCTCATTTTGACGCGGTACACCCAAATCCTGCATCACGTTCTTAATCTGACGCTGGATTAAAGCCTCCAAATTCCCTTGTTCGGATTTAAGGCGACTAGCAATGTCATTGAGAATTTCTGAAGCCTGATCGGGATCGATCTTGCCATCTTTAACCCAATCTTCACTAGCTTCTTTGATTTTTTCTAACACAATCGAAGTCGTACCCACGCCAAGCATGAGTAATTGCTTCAGCAAATTATTGCTATCCATAAATATCTACGATCCTCAAAGGCGATCTATAAAACCGATCTATACACTTAATGATACTACGCTCCCAAAAAGTAAGGGCAGTTCATGAATTACCCTTACTTTTCGAGTTTTGCATCTTAACGACCTTAGCGGTTGCTATACTTTAAGCTGCCTTAACACTCAAAAAATTTCAGGTAAATTTATTTATGATCCGTGCTGTAATCGAAACCGCCAAGGGAACTATGCGTGCTGAGTTTGATGACGAACATGCTCCCATTACTGTCAAAAACTTCGTTGACCTCGCTAAGCATGGTTTCTATGACGGGCTAACCTTTCACCGTGTCGAACCAGGATTTGTGATTCAAGGCGGCGATCCTCTTGGTAATGGCACTGGTGGATCGGGCGATCGCATCAAGTTAGAAATTTTTGCTGAGGGCGACACCGCCGCAACTGTCGGTCAAGTCTTAACTGGCGGCAAAAAGCCTGTGCTTAAGCATAACAAAGCTGGCGTATTCTCGATGGCGCGTACTAACGATCCCAACAGTGCCACTAGCCAATTTTTCATCACCCTTGGTGACGCATCATTTTTAGATGGTCAATATGCCGCTTTTGGCTATACCGCAGATACTGAAGTCGCTCAAGCCATCCGTCGCGGCGACAAAATCATCTCGATCAAGATTGAAGAATAAATTGGCGTTGGCGGCGCTTTGCGCCGCCCCTCTTAATCTTGTTGATTTAATTTAAGACCAAAGCGATCGCTTCATCAATAATTCTGGTGCGATCAACCATAGCCTCTAGTTGAGTTACGGTGTAACAACCACCAAAAGCCTCAGCCGCCGCCTAAAAAATAACCAATCAGAAAGCGATCGCTAAATTGTCTTATGTACGATAATGTTAGTGTCTGATTTATTAAAGGAGTTACCAATCAATGACTCAGACAATTGCTAGAAAATCCTTATATGAATCTGACTACCTCAACTCAATCTCAACAACCCGCGATCGCCTAAAACACCAATCAAAAAGCGATCGCACTCAACTCAATCACAATAACCGCGATCTCCTCTAATTTCAAAACTCAAAAATTTATTCTTAAATTCTGTTTTCCCAATATCGCGGTTTACGCTGCAAGTGCATTACAGCTAAAATTTGGATGCGATCATCACAAACTCTATACACAACGCCGTAGGGAAATCCGTCAATGTGACAACGTCTTGTACTTGCAATCATTGATTTCCATGCGTCAGGAAACTGAACAATGCGATTGATTGTCCGCTCGACTGCATCAACAAAAGTATTGCCAAGTTTACGATTAATGCTGTCATAGTATGAAGTTGCTTCCTCAAGTTCTAATTGTGCATTAGGATCGCATTGTAGATGTGGCGATCGGCGATCGTAAAATTATGGCTTGACTAACTGCGGATTTATGTCGCCGCTTTCTAGATTGTGATGAAAATCGCTATCAATATCTATACCAATTCACGAAAGTGTGACAACACTTTCGTGAATAAAAAAAAACAGTAAGGTTTTTAAAATTAAAAAATGGTGTACCCATATTTAATTTTGGTCAACATTGATTTTCTGCAAAATTTGATCATCGGTTGAGAAATCGATATCGGCTTGGGCGCGATCGCTTGGGATATAGTCCAAATCAAAGGAAGTTTTTAAACCAGATAATAAATCGTACTTGACCTGCCAGTTAAGATCTTGCTCCGCTTTAGTGACAGATGCAAAAAAGTGTTGCAAACGGAATGGGAACGCTTTCTTTTTACCAAAGTCAAAATCCTTGGGATTGTAATAGACAAAGTTGAGTTTAGCTGGATCTTTACCTGCGGCGATCGCGCATTGTTTAGCAAGTCCAATAAAAGTGACATAACGCGAATCAGAGACATTATAAATCTCACCGATCGCCTTCTCATTTCCTAAAACTGCTGCCATCGCACTGGCTAAATCTTCCACATGACCGAGTTGAGTGATAAATTTGCCATTACTAGGAATGGGAATTGGGCGATCGCGAACAATCCGATCAAAAAACCAAGCTTCCACATCATTATAGTTTTTCGGTCCATAGATATAGGTCGGACGAATGGAAGTAAAGGGAAATCCATTTTCAGCGCGAACTTGTTGCAAATATGCCTCAGTGTCAAGCTTGCCCTTATGACGACTTTTAGGATCGGTCGCGTCAGATTCGTAATAGGGCAGAATGTCGCTGTCCAGATAAACGCCTGCGGAACTCATATACACAAAATGCTGGAGGCGATCGCGAAAGATTTCGACTAGGGGCTGAGTATCGCTGAGTTCACGACCATTATTGTCAAAAACTGCATCAAAGCTTTCGCCACTAAGTTTGTCCTGCAATTGCTGTGGATCGGTGCGATCGCCAATTATTGTCCGCAGTCCTGCCACAGGCGAAGGTTTTTTGCCGCGATTAAACAGAGTTACTTCATGCCCTTGAGATACTAACAATCTAACTAAGGACACACCAATAAATCTTGTGCCGCCCATTACTAAAATTTTCATTTTTTTAATTGATAATCTATTAATTTCAGAATACAGCGCTTTGCGCTTTTAAACCTTGGCTGTAATTTTAAAGGATTTTCGATGTAGATCGCTGTAGCCTAGTTTGGCGATCGCCTCTCGATGTTTAGGCGTACCATAGCCCTTATTTGTCGCTAGATCATATCCCTTGTATATTTCCGCAAGTTCTACCATCTGGCGATCGCGCCATACCTTCGCCACAATACTCGCCGCCGCGATCGAAACAGATAGAGAATCCCCCTTAACCACCGTCGTTTGCGGAATCGGTGCAATTAATTTAAATCTCAGGAGTTGATTGCCATCGATCAAACAATGATTTGGTTGGGGTTGCAACTGCGCGATCGCCCTCTCCATTGCCAGTAAACTTGCTGCGAGAATATTCATCTCATCAATTTCCTTCGCCGAAGCATGACCGATGGCATAGGCGACCGCCACCTCCCGAATGATTAGATCAAGTTGTTCACGGCGTTTTGGTGATAGTTTTTTGCTGTCAGTGACACCAAGTTGTTCTAGTTGCACTAAGCGATCGCTAGGCAAAATTACCGCCGCTGCCACCACGTCGCCAAATAGACAACCGCGCCCCACTTCATCAACACCAGCAACTGGATAATTGGCAATTTCTAGCGATCGGCAATATTCTCGATTCATTATTCTCGATTTATCTAGAAATCCGTGATTATTTCGGAACGACAACTGGTCGATCATCTTTAATTTCAATTTTCATACCCAGTTTATCCAGTTCCTGAGCGACAATCTGCACGGTTTTCTTGTCCACAGCTTTTTGTAAAACATCTGACCAAGCCGATATCTGAGCTTTGCTGAGATCACGATTTTCTTCTAGCCATTTTGCTGACTCACGAAATAATTTGGCAGCCACCTTGGGATCAGCAATGTCTTTGTCTGAAGAAGGTTTGCTTTGTTCAGCCCATTCGGCTCCTTTGAGATAGGACTCCCGCGCTCCTTGGGCATCCCCTAAGAACAATAGTTGATCGGTCGCTTTGTAACGCCATACCGTATAAGCTTTTGATTGTTTTTGTGGATCGAGCAATTGAAGTCCTTTGGCATATATGGAATTTGCCTCACTAGGCGAACCCGCATACATAGATACACTAGTTGACAGATATATATAGCTACTGATAAATCGAGGATCGCGCTCAATGATATTTTCAAAGTAGCGGGGACTGAGGGTATACCCTGTTTGTAGAGTATTACGCGAATTATCATCACCAAAATATTGCAAAAACTGCAAAAAAGTAAAATCGGCAATCATGTTATTGAAGCCCAGTCCCCTTGGTGGTAATTGCCGAATCAACTTCAGTCTTGATTCTTCGTCTCTAACGGCTTTGCGAGTTTCTTCTAAGGTTTGTCCACTCAGACGTTGATTTAATTTAGGGAACTGCAAACTGAGAGCGATCGCCCCAAAAACAGCGATCGCCCCAACATGAATAGCTAAAGTACGGAACCACATATGAACCACATATGAACTAATTGCCTTCAGAAATAAATGTATCTTTGCTCAGACTATCAGCTAGTTTATTACTAGGAGAGCCATCAGCAGGACTAATCGTATAGAAGTTTTGCGCCCTGATGATCGCATTACGGGTTTCGCCGCTCAATGCGCCGTCAATTTTGCCGTTGTAAAAACCTCTCTTAGCCAAAAGATTTTGCAACTCCAAAACCTGAGCATCACTCACATTGGCTTGATTAGTAGCTTGAGGAACGGGTTTAGGTGTGGCTACGGCTACAGATGTCGCGGCGGGTTTTGGAGTGGCGGCGGCAGTAGTTGGCTGAACTTGAGGCTGGACTTGGGGCTGTTGAATTTGAGGTTTAGCAGTCTCTTGGGTTTTAACTTGAACCTGCGGTGTTGGTTGAACGCTGACAGTCGGTTGAGGAGTAACAACCGCTTGGGGCTGGACTCGAATTTGTGGTTGTAGCGTTGGCTGTGCAATTGGTCGTGTAATTGGCTGTATTGGCGCTTGTGGTGTTGGGATTACCCGAATAGTTGGTGTCACCGCAGGAGCAGAATTGTTGATCTCATTTTGTTGACGGGGCGCACCAGACTCCAATGCGGCGATCGTGCGAGAGCCAGCCACTCCATCCGCATTTAAGCCATAAGCCTTCTGTGCAGCGATAATCGCTTCTTTCGTTCTAGTCCCAAGAACGCCTGTGACCGGGCCTTTATAAAATCCGCGATCAGCGAGCAGGTTTTGTAAATTGGCGACTCCGTCGTCGTTGACTGATGCTGCTGGTCTAGTGGTTTGATTAGCGGATGGATTATTGCTTGGACTACTGGATGATTTCGCGATCGCTACTTTTACGGCATCTTTTTCTAAGGCTGCTAAAGTTTGAGCGCCAGCAATACCATCAGGTGTTAAGCCATAGGCTTTTTGAGCAGCAATGATCGCTCCACTAGTCCTCGTTCCTTTAATCCCATCAACAACACCATTGTAAAAACCACGCTTGGCTAACAAATCTTGCAGAGCCATCACAGATTTATAAGGGGTATTAGAGGTATCTGCATTCTTGGTGTTGTCCGTGATTGTGGCTGTGGAATTCTTGTCGGCAATGTTGACTCTGCTACTTCCTGATTCCAAGGCGGTGATCGTTTGAGTACCTGGAATGCCATCGGTGGCTAAGCCATAGTTCTTTTGTGCTTCTGCGATCGCCAAACGAGTCTGTGTTCCCATCAGCCCATCGACGCTGCCATTATAAAATCCACGCTTTCTGAGTAATTCTTGTAGACTTGCAACTTCAGCACTTTTAACGGTGCTAGTACTGATACTAATATTGGTACTGGTAGTAGTACTAGAAACCACACCTTTATTACCATCAGATTCTAACGCCGCTAGAGTCTGATTCCCCGCAACCCCATCGGCAGTGAGGTTATAGGTTCTTTGGGCTGACACAATTGCTGCACGGGTTTGATTACCCATGATTCCATCAACAGCGCCATTGTAAAAACCGCGATCGGCGAGTAGTTTCTGAAGGTTCATCACTGTTGATGAACTAGGAAGCGTGGCTTCCGACTGAGAAGCATCAGTTTTGCTACTAGGCTTCGATGTACCACCATTTTCTAATGCCGAGATGGTCTGACTTCCTGCAACGCCATCGGGAGTTAGACCAAAAGTTTGTTGAGCGCGAATAATTGCATTTTTAGTGGAGGCTCCTGCGACACCATCGATCCCCCCAGGGTCGAAGCCATTTCTGGCTAGGAGTGACTGCACATATTTCACGTCAGCAGATGGCGCAACGGCTATGGGTACTGATTGCTCTGGCGCAACTTGGGCTAAGGCACTGAGCGTCGAACCTAAACCAATCAAAACAGTCGTACCAGCCAGAATCACATTCAAGCTGAGTTTTGCCGACTTAGTTGTTAATTTTTTCAACCAACCTAGGAAAGCTGATTCCAGATTGATGGATTGATCGCTGTCATTAGCGATCGCGTCATCAGTGGGAATAAATTCTTCTTGGATATATGCTAAGAGTTCCATGATTAGACCTTTTGGGGATTATTTGAACTGGAATTTTTTAAAGAGTGATTGCAGACTTGAAAAAATGCTGAATTAAGATTAAGGCTTACGCAAAGAGACCTTAAAGCCTTATTTCTCTGTAGGGGCAATTCATGAATTGCCCCTACCTTTCCGTAAGTCCTAACTATGAAGAGTTAGAACTTTTTTGCGGCGGTACTGGGGCATTCTGTCCAGAGCTAGGAGCTTGAGAATTATTGGGACTAGGACGAATATCCTGATTGTTTTGATTGTTTTGAACATTGGATTGTTCATTATTTGTGGAATCATTTGGTAAAGCATTTGGGGCAACCTCTTGATCAAGATTTTGAGCCTTTAGGGCGGTAATTAATTCGGGACTTGACTCTCCCGTTGCTGGCTGGGCATAGGCAAGTTGCGCCTGAAAGATGCTTGCTTTTGTCTGAAGATTGGATAAACCGTTTAGTGCTTGATCGTAGAAACCGCGCTCTTTGAGTAGTTTTTGGATTTCCAGTACATCTTCATTTTTGGGCGATCGCGGAAACATCGGTTGAGTAAGCGCTATATCATTACCACCTGCGAGTAAAGCCCTAATTGTCAAAGGTCCCGCAAATCCATCGGCGGTTAACCCATAGGCGCGTTGCGCTTTTGAAATTGCATCTGTGGTCGATTGTCCTTTCTGCCCATCGATTTCACCTTGATAAAATCCCCTTTGTTTTAGCAACATTTGTAAGTTTCCCATATCCCCTGATTCGGTGATTTGAGGATTATTATTTGTAACAATTACGGGCTCTTTTACTCTTTGTTCATTGCGATCGCTGCCGTTACTATTAGTTTGATTATTATTCTGATTACTAGGTTGACTATTAATTGGTTGACTATTAATTTGACTATTATTTGGAGTATTTTGTTCTGCTGACTTCAATGTTGTGGATGCAACTCCTGAAGAATTTCTCAACAAAGCCAAAGTCTTTTCGCCTGGAATACCATCGACAACCAAATTTTTCTGGGATTTCTGAAAGTCAATTACGGCTTGCTTGGTGTAGCGACCATAGACTCCATCTAATTCTCCAACGTCAAAACCTTTCTTCACTAACAGGGTTTGTACTTCTAAAACATAACTGGTCTTGCAAAGATATAAATTGTCACACCAAGGCGCAACATTTACGGCTGTCTCAAGTAATTGGTTGGCGGCGATCGCAGGTTGTAAATTTCCACCAAAATTACCCAGACCCGTAACGGCGATCGCGGATAGGACAGAAACTAAATAAGTTAGCTTTTTGATCGGAGCTAAAGCACAGGCAAGTTGATCTACCTGAGATTTATCGGAACAAAACTCGCCGCAAAAAGTCAGATCCCCATCTGGAGATTTTTGATTGGCTTGTTCGTATGCCCAAGCATTGTAGACAAAGGCTGCAAATTCCACAGTCGCCACCAAATGATTGCTACCTATCTTATTTTAAACGATTTTTTCTGGCTTTTGGTGACAAAAAATGTACATTCTTTTTAAGGTACATAGTCATTGGGACTGTCAGCCGCAATCGGGCATTTTTTAGAAATATCTCTGTCATATTTAATGCCGATCTGCACCACTTTGTCTGGCTGCGGTTCAGGCTGTGGACGCGATCGCTCAATCCCTCTACGCCGCTCTGAAGTCCGCTCTTCGCTAGTAGCCTCGGTTACGACCTCATACAAAATCGCCTGTTTATTAGCTTCACTGCCACGCCGTAACACGCGCCCTAAACGCTGAATATATTCACGCGCCGAGCCTGTGCCTGATAGCAAGATGGCAATCCGCGCATCAGGCACATCCACGCCTTCATTCAACACATGGGATGTCACCAAAGCTTTATACTTGCCTTCCCGAAAGAAAGTTAATATTTCGTGACGTTCCTTTACAGGGGTTTGATGGGTCAAGGCAGGAATTAACAAATCTTGAGAAATGCGATAAACCGTAGCATTGTCATTGGTAAAAATTAAAATGCGTTCGGGAAAATGTTGGGCAAGTAAATCTGCTAAAACTCGTAATTTTGATTCCGTACCTAACGATAGTTCCTTGGATTCGCGATGGGCTAGCATTGCTCTGCGTCCCGCTTGCGATCGCGCACTGGCCTGCACAAATTTTTGCCACCCTTCCAAACTTCCCAAAGAGATTTTTGCTTCCTTCAAAAAATGATTGCGACTTTGGATTAGAGCATCATAGCGATCGCGCTCCTGTTGTGAGAGAGAAACTTTAATCTGCACAATTGTATGTTCGGCAAGGGCTTTTCCTGCTAATTCTTCCGCCGACTTGCGATAGACTTCTTCACCGATGAGAATCTCTAAATCCGCATGTTTACCATCGCTCCGTTCGGGTGTTGCGGTTAAGCCTAAACGGTATGGCGCGATCGCATATTCCGCAATCACCCGAAAAAAATCCGTTGGTAAATGATGGCATTCATCAAACACAATCAAGCCATACAGATTTCCCAAGGCTTCCGCCTGAATCGCGGCGCTGTCATAGGTTGCCACTAAAATTGCCGTGCGATCGCGAGAGCCTCCTCCCAAGAGTCCAATCTCCACATCAGGAAAAGCCGCCAGTAAATGGGCATACCATTGATGCATCAAGTCCAAAGTCGGCACAACTACTAAAGTACTGCGATTAGTTACCTCCATCGCTAACTGCGCCAGATAAGTCTTACCTGCGGCGGTTGGCAAAACGACTACCCCTTGTTTCCCGACTCGCTGCCATGCGGTAAGGGCTTCGCTTTGATGGGGATAGGGCTGCATTTGCGAATGGGAAGTTAGCTTTATTTCACTATAACCGCGTGATTTATCTTCGATCGCAATCCCCTCAGATCGCAAAGTCAAAATTAACTCCCGATAGTGATTGGCAGGAATCCGAAATTTTTCAATGCGATCGTCCCAAGTGGCAAATTCGATCCATGACTTGCCCTTGGGTGGTGGGTGTAGAATCAAGGTTCCGCGATCGTAGGTTAATTGAGGAATACGGGGCATAGGCTCCTAATTTACATTGTTTTGCGCTGAATTAAAGCCTAAGAAATTAATAAAACAATTTTTGAAACAATTTTTGGGTAGTCCTAAACAAGTAACTCTGTGCCAACATTTCCTATTTGCAGAACATTAACCATTAGTTTTCGCTCCCAAAGATTACATTCCTTTAGTATAACGATCGCCTTTCAAGTTTGTTTTGAGATCGCTAAATCTAACCCACGCTCAAAAATCTTATCGATCGCCAACATCTCACCATCAGTAGTCATAAACTTATGATCCTTGGTAGCTTTAATGCGATCGCCATTTTCTAACTCATATTCAAAAACTTCTTGATTACCGCGATCGTGCCACTGGTTAAAACTGAAGAAATATTATGAATAGCTCGTTTATCGAAAAATGTATTAATGGTGATACGTCTTTAGATGAGATCGATGATTAGACCTGTTGGGAAATAAAAGTAAAGTACAGAACGGGTTTTACTCTTTCT
>JBAXTW010000113.1:0-15604 GCA_037129985.1 Pseudanabaena sp. ELA645
CTTTTTCCATGTTGTTTCTCTTCGTTTTAGTCTCCTTATTCTATCGGTAAGTCTCACAAGTAGTAAAAGCGATCGCATTTTCCTCCATCACTCTTATCTCTTCCCAAATATCTTAGGCTAATGAGAAAATGTCAATGGCGATCGCCTATTCATCCCCATAACCAGTGATCGAGAAAATCTCTTGACTATCGTACCCCATACGAAGTATTCTTTGCTTCATCATAACCCGTTGCATTTCGTCCTTGAATCGGCGTTGTCTTGATTACAAATCAGTAAAAGGGAGTTGCTATGGATAATTTAGAACAGTCTTATGAGGTTTTAGGTGTTTCCCGTGATGCTTCTGTTAATGAGATTAAGCAAGCTTATAAAGATTTAGTTCAAGTTTGGCATCCAGATCGCTATGCTCATAATTTTCGCTTACAAAGAAAAGCGGAATCTGAGTTGAAAGCAATTAATTTAGCATACGAAATAATAATCAAGTATTTGGATTCTGATCATACTAACAAAAAAACAACCAATGTGTACAAAAATGAGTCTTATGATACACATATTTCTGAAGATAAACCAATAGTAGAGCCGATAGAAATTAGAATCAATTTATTTTCAAAGATAAAATCTTGGCTAAATAAAAATAAACGGATTTTGATAATTGGTACTATTACCACTGTTTTCATAATTCCTCAAATATATACATATAATAAATATAAAGATTTCCCCTTTTTAAATTTAGCATTGCTTATTCAGCGAATTCCTAATAGCTCTTTTTTAGAAAGAAATATAATAGTTCCTACATATAGACGTTCAATTACGTTTAGTAAGGATGGATCTATTTTTACTGTTCGGAACTATGATAAAAGTGAAGTTGAACTTTGGGATTTTCGTAGTGGGACAAAACTTAAATCTTTTTCTGTAAAGAATCTTCGTCCTCCAACTTCTAAAAAGGATGAGATTATTGCTGTTAACTCAGACTTTAACTATTTAATAAGTCGTCATGACACCGAAGTTAGGTTTTGGAATATAGATGATAATCAGTTAATTGAAACTATAAATACAGAGGATATAGAAAGGATTTTAGTAGAAGAGAATTCTGATTATGTCATAATTAATTATAGAAAGGATAGATATAATAACTATAGTGATAAATATCGGTCTCTAGTTTTTGACATTAAAAATAGAAAATTAATTCATTCAGCAACCAATCGCGAAAACATAATAAAAGATTATTTGTCAAAAGACTCATCACTTCGTTGGTCAATAGACTCAAACTTTCCATCATTTATTGTAATTGGTAGTTATTATTCTTATGACAAATATTTTGATAAAAATTTTGATAAGAATATCTTACTAACTTATGATTCTACCTCATATGCGCTCGAAATTAAGCAACTTGATACTGGGAAATTAATTCGTGTTATTCAGAAATTTAATAAGTTAAATAATCAGAATGACTTTACAACAATAAGCCCAAATGGTAGTTCTTTTGTGACTTGTGGTTTTGGTCACGAAATTAAAATTTATAATTTAAACAATGGAGAAATCATTCATACCTTAACTAAATCATGTGATAACGTGACAAATGTAATTTTTAGTCCTGATAATAAAATGCTTGCTGTTCGTAAGGAAGATAATACTTCCAGCATTGATATCTATGATTTAGGAACAGGAAAAATTTACAAATCTTTTATAGATGCTCCAAGTAGTAATAATTTTCTTTATTTCACTCCTGATGGTCAATTTTTACTCACTGGAACTGATAATGGAATGAGAGTTTGGAGAATACATTAGTATCTAGAGTTAGGGAACACCACAAAATAAATTACGCTAAGCTACTGCAAAGTCAGTTAACTTCCGAGTCTCAGGATCATGAAAAGCTAAAACAATATCAGACTTAGGGATACCTTCCGTTAGCAACTCATTAGCAACTCCCTCCTCAGTCCAATCCTCTTCAATATAAACTTTCTCATTTTTAATACTAATATGAACATGAGTATTATTGATTCTCTTCTGTTTAACCCAGTCTATCGACATCCATAGAAAATGATTATGGACTTCATCAAAAATCAAGCAAGTTTGATGTTTTTTTCTAGATGAGCGATTAGCAAGATGATCATGCTCAGTTAATATGCTTTTAATGATTTGACGATAGTTATTTAGCTTGTCCATTGCACTATTTCTTCCTTTTCTATATTTACAACAAGTAAAGCAAGTTGATTTAATTTGACTAGAACTTGAATTGATTTTCTTTGAAAGAAGGTGTTATAAATTTCATCTTTAATAGCTAAATAAATCTCCTCGTATTCATCTTGCAATAGTCGAATCAGATCACGATAAATTATATACTGCCCCAAAGCTAACTCAAAATCCTTAACCAATGAAAGACTGATAAAGCTTTTAATTTCAATAATAATCTTACGTTGCCTTTGGGTTTCTGAAATAAACTTTTCGATAGCTAAGTCTGGATAAAGTTCAAGATCTTCATATTCCAGTGGATAGGGATCACCCGTAATCGTCCAACCATCCTTAACTAAAGCATTTTTGATAGCTTGATGGTAAAGATCTTTTGCCATAGTTTTTCATATTTACTTACTATATATTAACAAATCTTCAACAGATTCAATTATCTTCAAAGCTTCTTTCTGCTCATCTTCACTATCCAACACAGCCCATGTTGTAAATAATTGATTGATTCTTTGTCGTCTGAGATTTTGCTTTTCTGGATTGCTGTTATTAATTTCACTCATGGCAACATCCCAAACATTTGTCGATGAAGACTTTGTAATTCGCTGTTGATGAAAAAAATGTACAAAATCTAACAACTCTGGAATATATTCTTCGGGAGTTTGCTCGATCGCATCTAATAGTTCAAGCCTTTGTCTAGTGAACATACACAGATCCTCTAATCAATACAATCAAATATGGAATTTACTAGATATTTTAGCAATACTTTCTATGCGATCGCCATAATCATAAACCTGTTAACAAACAATCAAGCAGTGTCATAATATAAAGCATCGTAACCAATGCGATCGCCAAAGGTAAATTTTATGAACGCTAAACTGATTAACGGACAAACTAAACTATCTATTAACGTCTTAGTCAAAAATGAAAAAGATGGTAGAGTCAGCGCTAGAGCATTAGGACTGCCTGAATATAGTGTTACTAGCAGCGATCGCCACTCAGCTATTTCTGAATTAGATCGATTAATTACTGCAAACTTATCAGAGAATGAAGTCATCTCTCTAGAACTAGAAATTCCTAAACGAGAACATCCTTGGCGAAAATTCGCAGGAATTTATAAAAATAGTCAGCTATTTGACTCCGTACTAACCAACATTGAATCTCATCGCCGTGAACTAGATTCACAGATCACAATCGACTATCAAGAGGAGAAAATCGCTTGAGTCTATTGATACTTGATACCGATCGCCATAAATCCTAACTCTCATTGCATGGTAAATCTCGCAAGTAGTAAAAGCGATCGCCTTTTCTCCCATCACCCTTATCTCTTCCCAAATTTATTATTGTTGGTGGGTTTATGCCCATAGTCTCTGAACGTTGTATACATCGAATGCTACATCTCGACTTGCAATAGGTAAGGTTCTGTTGATTGCTTGAGCAATGAGAATGCGATCAAATGGATCTTTGTGATGGGTTGGAAGTTGAGAAAGTTGGATGGTGTCAGTTATGGAGATTGGTAAAAGTATAAACCTTGTCGCTTGAAATCTGGTTTCGATGCTATTGAAATCGTCTTTTAGGGATATTTTACCGATATTGAGCTTGATGGAAATTTCCCAAAAGCTGACTATACTGACCAATACTTGATCTGTATTCTCAATGGTTGTTCGCAGTGAGGTCGGCAGGTTGGGGCTGTCTTCTGATAACCAAATGAATGTATGAGTATCCAGTAAAATCGAACTCATTGCATATATTCCTCTAGTTCTTCTAATGGTTCGTCAAAGTCTTCTGGCAGGGGTAGAACGAAGGTTCCTTTCATGGAGCCAGCGAAACGGGGCTTTTTAGAGATTATTTCTGTTTCTAGGTTGGTGTCTTTGTAATATTGACTGGCAAGAAATTCAGTGTATAAAAACACGGCATTTTTAACTGATTCTGGCAGTTTTTCAATATTTTTTAAAATAGCGGATTCTATGGCTGTCATAGTTGTTTCTCCTTGTTTTAGTCTTATGTATTACATGGTAAATCTCGTAAGTAGTAAAAGCGATCGCCATTTTCTCCATTACCTTTAACTCTTCCCAAATATCCCGCCAATGGTGAAGAAAGCTCGATTAAAATCTCAGTAAGTTCTTTATTTTCATCATCTAAAGATTCTGGATAATTTGAAGCGTCAAAAGCACCCGAAAGATAACCGATCTCAACTTTTCTGTTAGTTTTTTTTACTAAATTGACAATATGCGATCGCAATTTTATTTCGTTCTCAACTTTTTGAATGTATTTATCAATCTCTTTATCAATTTGTCCTCCTTGTAAATAGTTCTTGAGTTCAAATAGATTGATTGCGCCATCATATTTGGCTTTAAGTTCGACGAGTTTTTGTAATGTTATGGCTTTAATAATATTGATTTTTATTGATCCTGTAACTTTTGAAGAGTTGGCAGATGCTATAAGCTGCTTCGTCGGCTCATCACCAGAACCAAGGATAATTAGTCCAGAAGCTAATAGATAATTTTCTTTTAAAATTCTTTTGGCAATTCTGTCTATTTGTTCAACCGCTTTATCACTCTTGGATCTTCCTGCTTTACATTCTCCAGCCACAGGATAGGGTTTTGAGCAAAATAAATCTAGCCCTCCTGCACCTCCTTTGTGGGTTATATCAACTGTAAAACCAAGAAACTCTAAACTTTGCTTAACAATATTTTCAAATTTTGTACCTGCTTGATAGCTGCTTTCGCTCTTATCACCTTCAATACTGCGATCGCCTAAAGTTGAAATTGTTTGTATCCAACTTAAATCAGGGATCTGATATTTTTTACTTTTGTTTGAATCAACTAAATCTGATTTTGAGCTTGAATCATTTAGTGGATTATAATTTATTCCTAAAAAGTCATCATCGGTTGTAAAAGAATCTGAATACTGATCAGGAACAATTAATAATTCTAAATCCTTTGATTGTTCTTGAATTTGCTGGAATTGTTCATCATCAAGAATAGGAAGTTTCTCGGAAATAGTAACTATCTCAGGCAGGGGAATAAAATTACCTGTCGATTGATGTTGGACTTGAATAGGAATGGACAGTTTGTAAACGCGCAAAACTAATAAAAATATGCTTGCGCGTTTTTGAAAGATTGATTCTAATTCTTCGACAGGTAATGCTGTTAGCTGTGAAAGTTTTGTCATACCAAAAGTATTATCAATATTTTCACAGCTTTTGCATTCCGCCCAAAAATCGACAGTTACCAAATCTGAATCGTCAACTTGTAAATCAGGATACAGCGCAAATGACTTGTCAGGAGCAAGAAAAGTTTTAGAAAAAGAGCCAACTACTTCGCCACTTTTTAAAGCATCTAAATTTGTTGCTGAAATGCGTAAACCGTTGGCGATAGAAATCATAAAATCTTCTAAAAACTATTTTGTTTATTCAAGCAAGCTATCAATATCAATATTCACTTCATCAGTAATATCAATAAAGGCTGGTTTTACTGCATCACTTTCGTTCTCAACCACTGGCTCAGCTTCACTCTCATCATCAGAAATCACACTTGCTGGATTGCTCAAAATGTCTTTAATCAGGAGATTATTGAAAGCAATTTGTGAGTCTGTAATAAAAGCTAGAATGGCATCTTCTTCAGTAACACCATAAATTTCTCGTTTGTCGTATACAGCAAGAATTGCGATGAGTGGTTTTACATGATCGGCAACTAGATAGATGTATTCGCCACCCAGTTCATCAATTAACTTGGCTCGTAGATTGTGAGATTCCCATTGCTTTTTAATCTTTCTATCTTCGGAACGAATCATGCAACCGCGAGTGAGCTTAAACTGGTCGTATGATGTCAGTCTTTGCATTCTTGAGCCAACAGTCATCCCATGAGTATGTTGAATTACTCCAACACCGATCGCCTCTTCTTTCTCATTATCAATTGCACTAATCTTAAATTGAATTGCCCCTGCATTTTTTCCTAAAGGCTTAACTTGATTCGTGACATCTTGGATAAGAACGTTCTCAATTGTCTGTCCCTTTAGGGTTGTAAAGCCGAGATAAAGCGCTCTAGCAATGAGATCGCTATCATCTAAGAAATCTTCATTGATTTGAGTAAGTTCTCTGTCATAGGCTTTTTGAATCAACTCTTTTGGATCAGGAAGTGGCTTAGAAACCACAAAGTTATCACGACACCATTTTAACAATGCCCTGATAGATGGTCTTGTATTTCCTAAAGATCTCAGCTTCTCTTCCTCAAAAGGAAATACAGGATTTGGTGGTACAAGGTTGTGAGATTGATAAAACTCTTGAAGCCAGAGATCCACAACATTAACAACAGCTTCTCCATCTGCATATTTCAGGGCAAGAGGTTCTTTAAATTTTGATGAGAGCCTATCTTTTATTCCTTCTGCCCCAGTTACTTTACTATTATTAATAAGCTGTTCCCAAATAGAAGGAGGGAGTACAGATAAAATAAGAACACCTTTAGTAACATCAGATTGTTCAATAGCGTCAAACAAATCCTTGACTAATCCTCCGACAACTTGCGACTTGAAATAACCAGCTTCATTTACTTCCAGCCCTTCTAGCTCGTCAAAGCAGATGAGAATAGGATTGTAATCAGATGCGATGCTGATGATCTGTAGCGCAGCGCTTAGTGCATCTGCCTCTAATAATTTGATTTCCCTAGTTGGATTTGGCAATCCAAGTTCTTTTGCTTTTGCATCCGCTAGCTCTTTACCTGCAAGCCATCTAGTCGCAAACGTTGCATGAGCAGCACTTCCTAAAGTCCAGAGAATCGCTCTAACAATGTCAGGATCGCCAATTTTCGGCTTTGCATTGAGAATTGCATTAGTAAGCTTATCAATTAGATTAGGATCTTTTGATAATGCTTGAGGAATCTTGTTGACTAGCTCTAAGGCTGGCTTTTTGCTAGCAACAACTTGGTTAACCAGTGCAGCAGCTAATTCTTGCCATTGTGTAACGCCATGTCCATTAGACTGCTTAAAACTGTCTGCTAAAATCTGGCGAAATTGGTAATGAATCAGGTTCAAATCACCATATTTATTAGCGTAGACGAAAAAAGCTTTGTTTTCTGCTTGTAAACCTTTACGAATACGCCTAATTAAATGACTTTTACCAACTCCAATTTCAGCACTAAAGGCAATAGACGTTACTTTTGGCTTACCCGAACGAACTTGCTCAATCGTTTCAAATACCGCATCAGAAGCATGGGCGTTTAAAGTCGTCAGATCGGGAAAACTGCCATTCCAAATATCTTGCCCTGTGACAATTGGCGGCACATCAAACGGATTATTTTTGTTGATGACCTCATAAAGCTCATCAAAAGATGATGCTGTAGACATTACAAACCTCTATTATTTTTTACTTGGCTATACTCAGATCAGAGCAATATTTCTTTACAAAAGTTTTGCGTAGTAGCGCAAACCACCAAGTTCGGTTGTGATCGAGTCTTTTTCCTTGTCTGGAGTGAGATCTGCAACTCCTCCCGTAATAAACTGCAAAATATCTTTCGACTGAAGTTCTAGCATCCAGTCGTTAAATTGTGAACGAGTGACGCGATCGCCGATCTCTCTTCTGATTTGGTAAATTGGCACAAGATTGCTCAGGTTGTAATCACGATTAAGCTGATCGTAAGTTTCTAAAGCCACAGCCTTGAACTCATCGTAGGTTGAGATCTTGAGAGTAGCCTCAGATGCATTCTCAGTCACCACAATCTCATCAACAACCAGCCCATGATTCTCACGAAACCACTTTAAACCAGCATTTGCCAACCGACTGCCAACCAACTGCCCCTCAAACACAAAATCAGCCGCTAGCATACCAGCCGCCAACCTTTGCAAGCCAGCATCCGTCAAAGACACCTTCACCACCTTCTCCTCAGTAATCGCGATCGCGCCATCTTCCTGCAACTTGAGTAAAAAGTCATTATGAATCGTTGCTTTCTCTTTACCCTTACAAGTAGAGCGCAAAAGGACACTTCTCTTCACCAAACCCTTCCCTTCCCCAAGGTTCCAAAGGGTCAAAAGCAAACGGATTTCTGTATAAACTGCTGTATTCATATTGAGAATCTTTAACCTAAAAATGTGTAAATAAAACTAAACTAAAGCCAAAACAACTGTACCGACTAGCCTATAGAATAATACTTTTCAGCACCATTTTCTAAATTTTTTGTGGATTAAACTAAAAGCAGTAAATTCTCACAAGTTAACAAACATATCCATATTTTACGCGATCGCCCAAACTTAAAGATAGGATTTACAATAAACTCCCCCAATTATAGACAACGACAACCCGCAAACATCATGGATCACCCAACCACCAAAGGTTATAGCCAACTTAAAGGCTACAGTCAACCCGCCGAATGGCAACCCCATAGCGCCTGTTGGTTAGCTTTCCCCAGCCATCGTGACCTATGGTTAGAAGATCTTGATATCGTCCAAGCCGAATTTGTTGCCCTTGCTAAAGCGATCGCCCAATCTGAACAGCTTGAGATATTAGTCCTCGAAGATACGGCAGAACTTGCCAAACAACTTTTAAGTGATGTACAGGCTCGATTCCATCTCATTCCCTTTGGTGATATTTGGATGCGCGATATTACACCCATTTACATCAAAAACACGAATGGAGAACTGGCGGCTTTGCATTTTCAATGGAACGGATGGGGCGGTAAATATTTTCTCGAACTTGATGATCATGTCGCAAACTGTATTCTCAAAGCTCTTGATATTCCTACATTTGAATTTGACTGGGTACTCGAAGGCGGTGCGATCGAAGTCGATGGCGAGGGAACCTGTCTCACCACTAAGCAATGTCTGCTCAATCCCAATCGCAATCCCTCAATGGATCAACAAGCGATCGAATCTGGATTACAAACTGCCTTGGGAGTAGAAAAGATCCTCTGGATTGAAGAAGGACTGCTCAATGATCACACCGATGGACATATCGATACGATCGCCCGATTTATCGCTCCCCATACGGTAATGTGTATGCAGCCTAACAATCAAGATGATCCAAATTATCAAGTTCTCAATGACATTATCTCGCAACTAGAATCGATGACTGACGCTAAAGGTCGTCAACTTGATGTCGTCAAAATTCCATCACCAAACCTCGTTCTCGATGCCGAAGGTGAAATCATGCCCGCGAGTTATCTCAATTTCTATATATCCAACGACAGCGTGATCATTCCGATCTATGGTTCTGCTAATGACCAACTCGCAATACAAGCAATTGGCAAACATTTTCCTGACCGCAAAGCGATCGGGCTTTCGGCTAAACATATTCTTTTAGGCGGCGGCGCATTTCATTGCATCACCTGCCATCAACCGAAAATATAACTGACTACCGCTATAATAAGTAGCATAAGTAACGTTAAATTCTAGAAGCGTGGGTCGCCTGCGTAGCAGGCGACCCACGCATTTGCGTACAGAATACGAACCTAAAACAATGAATGCAAATCAATGGCAATGGCGAGGCGATGTCCTAACTTGCGAACTGCTCTCCGACTGGAGGCATGGATTCTTTACCCGATCGCACTTTCCTAAACTGCCGCCCGATCTCCATGCTCACTTTGCCCCAGAGGGAAAAGCCTATCGCGCTAAACAGGTACATGGTAATCACTTGGTACATGCTGAAGAAATTAATCCCGATCCAACAGCACCCTTACCTGAAGCTGATGGAGTCTGGATTACAGCTAATGAGCATCATCAAAATCATTCTGTGTGGGTCTGTACAGCCGATTGTGTACCTGTGCTAATTGGCGATCGCGCATCGGGTTCCGTAGCCGCAGTTCATGCAGGATGGCGCGGCACAGCTTCGGGAATTGTGACCAAGGCGATCGCGACATTGTGCGATCAAGGTAGTGAATTAAAGGATTTACGAGTAGCTTTGGGACCCGCAATTTCAGGTGAAGTGTATCAAGTATCCCAAGAAGTCGCGCAACAGGTCACAGCAACTATTAAAGAGCCAGTAGGACTTATTCCTGATGATCATCCTGAAAGAATAAAGTTAGATTTGCGCCAAGTCCAATTGCAACAACTTCAGGAATTAGGACTGCCCCTTGAAAATGTAGTGATCGCTCCCTACTGCACCCTTCAAAGCGAAGAAATATTCTTTTCCTATCGGCGCTACTTTTTAAATAATCCCAATCCCCAACCGAGAGCGCCACAAATTCAGTGGTCAGGAATTGCGATCGCTTAGGTATTAAAAAAAGGCTATAGCGTGCGCTATAGCCTTTTTTTATTCTTATGATTTCTGGTCTTCCAGTCTTGCCTGTAACAACGGTACATAATTGGTGTAAACATTGCCCTTTCTAAATTCCTCATCATCTAATACCTTCTGATGGAAAGGAATCGTGGTTGGTACACCCGTAATCGCACATTCACGCAAAGCTCGCTTCATGCGTAAAATTGCCGCAGGGCGATCGCTACCCCAGACAATCAACTTCGCAATCAGCGAATCGTAATAGGGCGGAATCACATAATCGGTGTAAACATGGGAATCCATCCGCACCCCAGGACCGCCTGGGGGTAAATAACCACTAATCCGACCTGGGTTAGGACGGAAATTGTGATCGGGATCTTCGGCATTGATCCGACATTCGATCGCATGACCACGGATCTCAATCTCCTTTTGTTGGAATCTCAGCTTATCGCCCTGAGCAACTCGCAACTGTTCAGCGATCAAGTCTATTCCTGTAATCATTTCGGTGACAGGATGCTCAACTTGGATACGGGTATTCATTTCCATGAAATAAAACTTGCCGTATTTATCCAGCAAAAACTCGACCGTACCGACACCGACATAATTAATGGCTTTGGCAGCTTTTACCGCCGCGTCACCCATTTTTTCGCGCAATTTTGGATTGACCGCACTGCTGGGCGCTTCTTCTAATAACTTTTGGTGACGGCGTTGAATTGAGCAGTCCCTCTCGCCTAAATGCACCACATGCCCATGCATATCCGCCAAGATCTGAATTTCGATATGGCGCGGATCTTCGATCACTTTCTCGATATAGACCCCACCATTCCCAAAAGCTGCCTCCGCCTCACCTTGAGCAGCGCGTAATAATCGCAATAAATCATCAGGGTTAACCACTAGCCGCATTCCCCGACCGCCGCCGCCAGCAGTTGCCTTGATCATGACGGGATAGCCAATATCCGCAGCAATTTTGATGGCTTGTTCTTCCGATTCAATTAAGCCTTCACTGCCTGGAATCGTTGGCACACCAGCTTTTTGCATGGTTTTTTTGGCGGTGGACTTGTCACCCATCGAACGGATCGAGTTGGGGCTAGGACCAACAAACAACAAATTATGATCGGCACAAATTTCGGCAAATCGAGCATTTTCCGATAAAAACCCATAGCCAGGATGAATGGCTGTAGCATTATGCGTAATTGCCGCCGAGATGATATTTGGAATATTTAAATAGCTTTTACTGCTAGGGGAATCACCGATACAGACTGCTTCGTGGGCTAGCTGTACATGCAACGAGTTGCGATCGACATCGGAATAAACGGCAACGGTGGGAATCCCTAATTCTTCGCAAGTCCGAATAATTCGGAGGGCTATTTCACCTCGATTAGCAATCAGTAGTTTGGCGATGGGAGCCATGTTTCAGTTTCTTAAGTTATTGAGAATTGATGATCAGTGAAGGGGAATTGTTGATTAGTGATGCTAATTTGATACGCCTTTTTAAAGATGCGTCTTAATCCCGATCGCACTTTGAGTCACTTACTATACAGGTTTGTTAATAATTGATGACCTACAGTCTTTTAATTTTAACTTTTTTTGGGCAGATTATTTCAAATGAATATTAAGTGAGTAAGCGCAATTAAATATCAAGCCAAAATAATCTGATCCTCCCACTTTGTGGACGAATCAGATTGCTTGGGGTTTGTAAGCCAAGGTACTTATTCATTTATAGCCGCTCAAGTCCTAAAGTCCTAAATTTTAGATGCTCGAAGCCGAGACTTCTTTATGCCGAGCCTTTCCACTCTGAGTAAATGGGGCAAGACGGGTTGAGATCGGCTTAGTTGACGATAAACCAGGGGCATAGGACTCCAACACATGACCGCTACGAGTACAAATGGCTAGCAGATAGTCGCACTCATCGCATTGGGTCTTGACTTGAGCCAAATATGGGAGGTGGTGGCGCTCGGCGATCGAGCCACAATTTGGACAACGAATTGATTCAATCATTGTTGATAAATCCTTGGGATAAAAATAAATTTAATTAAATGTGTGTTTATAAAAAATAAAATCGGGATTATGCAATTGAACTTATAGAGAATAAAAATTCAACCTAACTTACTGAATATTTTTTTAAGGAATGGGTTCCAATATTTAAAAATTTTAAAAAATTGTCACTGCTTTTAAATTTTAGATTCAGTAAAATATAGATGGCGTAAACTTTTTTAAGGAAATTACATCATGCATCGATTATAGACAATTAAAATGGGGATCATTGCCAGATAAGCGATCCCCGTCTCAAAAAAGACTACAAATAATGGCTATATCTTGCTTGGCTGTAAGAGAGTAATCGATGATTAAAAAATAGTTAAAGGTTCATAACCCCCTAAAAAAGCACATTATAAATCTTTACAAGATGGTTTTCTGTAACTCATCCGATAACTTAAGTCATGCGTATATCGAATAATAGTCAATATTTAAATTTGATCGCCAACTATGATCGCCAAGAACTTAAGCCTCGCCCCTGTTTCTATACTTACAGGGCTAATATTGATGATTGGGTGTTCGGACATACCAGCCAAGAACATTCCAAACACTCCGACTGAATCTGTGGCGACAGCTACTAAATCCGAGAGCAAATCACAGAAACGCACTGGGACTTTTATTAGTGGTGAACATACCACTACTGGTATGGCTAGCATTGTCCAAGAAAATGGAACCTATTTTATTGAATTGGATCAAACTTTTAAAACATCAAGTAGTGGTCCTGACCTATTTGTGATTTTGCATCGATCGCCTGATATTTTAAAAATAACCAAGCCGCCCGATTATGGGATTGCGGAAGGAGATTTTGTGGTAATTGCCCCTCTCAAAAGTTTTAGCGGAAAGCAACGCTACGAGCTCCCAAAAAATATTCAACCAGATAGCTACAAATCTGTCTTGGTCTGGTGTCGTCAGTATAACGCTACCTTTGGCTTTGCGCCATTGTCTGGGGTTTAAGACTGATTCCTCTGCCTTTTTTAAGCAAATCCTAAGCATTTATTCAAAGGAATCTAAGGATGGTGTTGTATATAAAAGGTTATAAGCACCTCACCGCTCTCCCAAAAAGATAGCTACGGTGTACACACAAGTCTCACTCACTGCCCTACGTTTTAGGGTGTAGATTCCCCCAGCCCCCCTTTACAAGTTTCGTAAGGGGGCTGGGGGGGATCTAGACAATTCATGAATTGCCCCTACATTTTTACTGAGGATAAGGCACTCGAATTCCTTCCATTTCTTCGAGAACTTGTAAATACTTACCAGTAATCAACCGCGCACCACGGCGATGGGTAAAATAGTTCCATCCCCATTGAATCATTACCAGTAATTTATTATCAAATTCAATCAAATAATAAATATGTACAAACGTCCAGATAAACCATGCTAACCAACCTTTCAAGCGTAGAAACTTAAAGTCGGCGACTGCTTCGTGGCGACCAATTACCGCTAAACTGCCAAAATCGTTATACTTGAACTTCACAGGTTCCTTAGCTAAAACCTTCGCCTCAATGTGATGCGCCACATATTCACCCTGCTGCATGGCTACAGGTGCAACCCCTGGTAATGGTCGATCGCCTTGATGGGGATAGTTCGCCAAATCACCAATGACATAGATATTCGGATGGCTAGCGATCGACATATCGGGCTGAACGATGACTCGACCCACGCGATCTAATTCTGCATTTACTCGATCGCCTAAAACCTTGCCCATGCTGGAAGCCTTGACTCCAGCCGCCCAAAGTACGGTGTGGGATTCGATGTTTTCAATCTCCTCTCCACATTTGAAGGTGACGACGTTATTTTGAATATTTGTGACCATCGCACTGGTTTTTACATCTACACCAAGTTCGATTAGAGATTTTTTGGCGGCGGCGGATAGATCGGCATGATAGGGAGGTAAAACGCGATCGGTTCCTTCAATTAAAATGATCTTCGCATTTTTGGTATTAATATTCGTAAAATCATTGCTGAGAGTGCGATGGGCTAGTTCTGCTAAGGTTCCTGCTAGCTCCACACCTGTAGGACCTCCACCAATCACCACAAAATTCATGAGGGCATCCCGAAATTTTGGATCGTTAGTTTTTTCGGCAGCTTCAAAGGCACTCAAAATCCGTCGCCGAATATTTATAGCATCTTCGATAGTTTTTAGTCCTGGTGCTTCTTCTGACCATTGATCATTGCCAAAATAGTGATGACTGACCCCTGTAGCAACAATCAACGAATCGTAATGTACTGCTAACTGATTTTTAAGTTTCACCAATTGCGCTTCAGGATCAATGTCAATCACTTCTCCCATGAGGACGCTCGTATTTTTATTGTCAGCCAATACCGTTCGCAACGGTGAAGCGATATCTGCGGGTGAGAGGCTACCTGTCGCTACCTGATACAACAATGGTTGAAATAAATGAAAGTTACGGCGATCGATCAATGTAACTTTGACGTTTGATTTGCCGAGCTTTTGGGCTGCATATAGCCCACCAAAGCCACCACCGATGATCACAACATGATGTAACTGCTCACTATCATTTTCAGTAATATTTTGAGGAGTATTTTCGGTACTCAAAAGAGCATTGCTTGGAGGTGTAGCAGTACTTGGAGACATGGTAGGTAATGTTGTAGTTATATACATAGTCGCGGCGATGTACTAATTATATAACTGTTTTAAATGTATGACCCAGCCGCTAGAATAAATGTACTCACAATTCAAGAGCAAGGATGGAAAGCTATGACCGTCGCCACTGCAAAAAAAATCTTGCTGTAAATAATTTGTTGATGGCTAAACAGGTTGAGAAGGGAAGTAAAGATGATTCCAATGACCATTGAGTTCAGCTATCCTGAGCAAGCTTAAAGCTTTGCTACCATTACTACTCCAACTCAGCCCTTTCTTTTTTTGTCGATGACCAACGGTCAAATCTACACCTTTCTCCATCCGTCCGCTACCAATACATTTACCAACCCGTCTGCGACGGTCGTAGTCGATGATCTCAGACTGATGTTTCTCCAAATAACCGATAAGTTCTTTCAACACTAGAGAGTTCTTAGCAACAACGTTGTGGTTTAAATAATTTAAAGCAATGTTTGTCTGTCCGAACCATAATTGCAATAGTAAGAACCTGACATGACTTGACTTTTGCTCTTTATTGATGGCAATCATGGACATTAGGTTTCGGACTTTTTTACATAGGTGATACCAGT
>JBAXTW010000114.1:0-15571 GCA_037129985.1 Pseudanabaena sp. ELA645
GAAGCGGGCGAATCAGCTTCTTTGGGTTCTGGTTTTTATTAAGCCGAGGTACTTAAGTGATCAAAAATTTAATAAAACCAGCGCTCATTGCCACCTCTATCTTTGGGAATTGTTGCGATAGTCTAATCTTTTGTATACTAATAGTGTTTTGTTGATTTTTTGTTGTGGATCGCACTGAATGTTCGAGCAGTTTCTAAATACGGATGTTTCTTTCTTTCGAGTCGAAGTCATCCCCATTTTGGTGGTACTAATTCTGCTAGAAGCGATTTTATCCGCAGATAATGCGATCGCTCTTGCCGCGATCGTCCGAAGTCTGCCAGATCCGAAGCAGGAAGAATGGGCGCTGCGCTATGGTTTGATCGGAGCCTTTGTATTGCGAGTAATTCTGATTTTTACCGCTACATGGGTAATTAAATATTGGCAGTTTGAACTAGCGGGTGCATTGTATCTGCTCTGGCTATCTGGCAAATTTTTCTTAGAAAAATCTCAAGATGGTCATGATGCCCAACATCCAGTCCGTATGGCAACTAAACTATGGCAAGTTGTCGCTTTAGTTTCATTAACAGATCTGGCTTTTTCGCTGGACAGTGTAACGGCGGCGGTGGCGGTGGCGCAAGAAACTTGGCTAGTCCTCATCGGCGGTGTCGCAGGAATTATCACATTGCGATTTTTGGCAGGGCTGTTTATCAAATGGCTAGAAGAATTTACACACCTTGAGTCGGCGGGTTATCTGATCGTTTTATTAGTGGGTTTACGCCTATTTATCAAGGTGTTTTCCGATAGTCTTGTTCCGCCAGAATGGTCGATGTTAACTTGCATTGGTTTGGTTTTTATATGGGGATTCTCCAAACGCGAACCTTTAGCAGATTTAACAGAAATTGAAGCGATCGTCGATCAAACTAAATAATTCGCAGCTCGCAGCGCTTCGCGCCAACTTAAAACCCAAAGAATCTGATTCTTTGGGTTCTGTGTTTTTTAAACCGAAGTATCTAGAGAATTTATGGACACGAGTGATTTGTATTTCTCTCTTTTGTTTACAATAATCAAGAAACCAATAGAAAAGTAGCAAGATGTTTGAATATCCTGAAGATCTGAAATACACGAATTCCCATGAATATATTCGTCTTGAAGATTATGTCGCAACAGTGGGAATTACGGCTTTTGCGATCGATCAGTTAGGCGATATTGTCTTTCTTGATCTACCAGAGGTCGGTACAAGGGTGGAAAAAGGACAAACCTTCGGCACAATTGAGTCCGTCAAGGCGGTAGAAGATATCTATTCACCTGTGACAGGTACAGTGATCGAAGCAAATACGGCTTTGGTTGATGAACCAGAAGTTATTGGTAACGATCCCTATGGTGTGTCTTGGTTGCTTAAGGTCAATATTGAGAATCTAGAAGAGCTAAGTGATACCATGTCCGCCAGCGAATATCGCGATAAGGTCGAGGGTTAGCATCGGGTTTAAATATGACTTTCAAAGGTAACAAATCTTTTCTACCTAGCAAAGACTGTTCAGTTTGTAGCAAATCTTTTACATGGCGCAAAAAATGGGCGAAATGTTGGGATGAAGTTAAGTATTGTAGCGATCGCTGTCGTAAACAGAAGAAAGAACCCTAAAAGCAGTATCGCACGCGCCGCGTGCGATACTGCTTTTAGAGGTTGACTTATGCCTTTTGCCAGAAAAGCGCTATATTGAGCATACCTAACCATCTGCGTGTGCTAAGCTCATGTCCGAATCAATCTGGTCTTACGTTACCCCTGGCATTCCTGACGAATTGTTTGAGCGATTGCCAGGTATTCCTATGAGCAAATGCGAGACGCGCTTATTAATCATTGGTCAGTTACGTCTCAAGCCAGATTCAGTACTGTGGGATATTGGTGCAGGGACAGGCACAATTCCGATTGAGACGGGTTTGCTATGTCCTAACGGTAAAATTGTGGCGATCGAGCGCGATGAAGACGTAGCTGGCTTGATCGCTGTGAATTGCAAAAAATTTGGGGTAAATAATGTCGAAATTAAAGTTGGCAGTGCGCCAGAATGTCTCACCAGTTTGACTGTTGATCCCGATCGCATTTGTATTGAAGGTGGGCGATCGGTGGCGGAGATTTTGGAATACGGGTGGGAACGTTTGCAGATAGATGGTAGAGCGATCGCTACAACCAATAGTCTTGAAGGTTTGTATTCTATCTCTGAGAGCTTTGCCAAGTTACAAGCGCGTAATGTGGAAGTGGTGCAGTCGTCCGTTAACCGCCTAGAGACTCGCGGTAATCGCCAAGTTTTCGCCGCCGTCAGTCCTATGTTTATTATCAGTGGCGAAAAGCTCTGAAAATCTCTCTATATCCCAGTTTAGAAGCCTGAAATATGGGGCGATCAAATTTCTAATATTTTCAAGATTAAATCTGTTAGAATCGAGATAACACCGCGATCTCATAAGCTATGGTTAACCTCACTTATCCCAAAAATCGCCATCTTCCCACTGCTGAAGAGTTGCCATCATCAGACGAAACGCCTGTGGATAATCAGTTACAAAACGACATTCCTAACTTATTGCTGAGTTTATTAGCCTCAATCTGGGCGGGTCGTGATGATTGGTATTTTGGGGTGGATATGGCGGTTCACTATAGTCCTGATGAACCAGCGATCGTGCCTGATGGTTTTTTATCGGTTGGAGTCAAGCATGATACTGGTGAAAGAGGTCGTTTGAGCTATGTGCTGTGGGAAGAACGTAATATTATGCCGATTTTCACGTTGGAAGTGATTTCGGAAAAATACAACAGTGAGTATGAGGATAAGTTAGCAGATTATGAAGCATTAGGGATTTTGTATTATGCGATTTATAATCCTTTAAGTGGAAGAAAAGGGCGCTTTAAAAATAGAGCTAGATTGGAATTCTATCGATTGATTTCTGGAAAATATGAACTTCTCTCTCTTGAAAATAATCGAGTATGGCTACCTGAAATAGGGCTTGGGTTTGGCTATGAACAAGGTGAGCATATTGGATGGAATCGGGAATGGCTCTATTGGTATGATGAGTCTGGCGATCGCTATTTGACGGGTGAAGAAAGAGCGATTAAGTCTGAAATTATGGCAACTCAACAAAGTTTGATTGCTATTCAAGAGCGTCAGCAAAAATTACAAGAACGTCAACAAAAAGAAAAATTAGCTAACTATCTTAGGTCGATGGGTATCAATCCTGATGAGATTTGATGCATAGAAAAGCGATCGCACCACCACTGAAAAGGCTATTAGTCCCGCAATTTCGCGATCGGCGGGCAGTTGCCAAATCGCTTTTTGAGTCCCTAGGGCTAGTCCTTTTGGGGTGCGGGTTAACCCCATCGCACGGTCAAAATGGGTAAATCTTCCCTGAATTTTTCCCTCATGTACCCCCAAAGTCACCACTTTTCCAGCTTGATAGGTAGTGATCAATACCGACATATCCAAACCTGTGAGTAGTTCTGGTAAACCCGCACTGTGTTGATATTGGACAGCTACAGCCTCTTCGCTCTTAGCCGTTGGCGGTGGGGCAGGGTGAGGCAAACTAGAGGTAGAATTTGTCACTATGAATTTGAGTATCGATTTACTTCACTGGCTATTTTTAACATATTGAAAGCTAAAATTCAAGATGAATTTATGTTTAGCGGTTCTCAATTGAGCGTGGTTCAGAGTAAGCCATTTCTTGAAACTTCCGTGGTTTCATGGTTAATTAATTCAAAAACTAAAAACTGGACTTGTGATGAACACCAATGGCGTGATTATTTGGCTAACGGGATTAAGTGGCGCGGGTAAGACGACCATCGCTAATCGCCTCAAAGATGTAATCTCTCAGCGAGATCTAAATGTTGAAGTCCTCGATGGTGACATAATTCGCACCAATCTATCTCAAGGTTTAGGCTTCTCAAAAAGCGATCGGGATATCAATATCCGCAGAGTTGGTTATGTGGCAAATTTGCTCAGTCGTAATGGAGTGATAGTCATTGTCGCCGCCATCAGTCCCTATCGCGCCGTGCGAGATGAAATCAGAGCCAGCAGCCATAACTTTATCGAAGTATATGTGAATGCTCCGATTGAAATATGCGAATCACGCGATGTCAAAGGCTTATATGCCGCCGCATGGAATGGTAAACTCAAAGGATTTACGGGTGTTGATGATCCATACGAAGTTCCATTAAATCCTGATGTGACTTGCTTTAGCGATCGGGAATCTGTTGATGAGAGTATATTTAAAATTGTAAGCATTTTGGATGATAGCTTGGGGTGAGATTTGAGCTAAGCCAAATTAAGCGCTTTGGTATACTTGATAAAATAATCTTAGTTTCCCTATCTCACACATAGCTATAAGCCGACATCTTCGCCCTATTCCGTGAAAACGAGCAACAACGGGCTTTGTCCGCTTAAATCCTTTGAATAGCCTCATAAGATAAGCCAGTCGATTCCACAATAATTTCTATAGCTACATTCTGCTCTTTCAAAGCTTTGGCAACCTTCTCAATCCCTTTTTCAATCCCCTTTTCGATACCCTGCTCAATACCCTTTTCAATGCCCTGCTCAAGCCCTTTCTCAATACCAACCTTTTCACCCTTCTCAATGCCGACCTTTTCACCTTCTTCAAAGGCAGTATCAAATACATTTTTTATTTCTAGATACTGCACTAGACTCTTTTTATACTGCTCGTACTGATCTATATTTAAGTGAGATATTTCTGCAATCTCAAACCCTTTCTGAAAGATCGGTTCATTCAGGATCGCGGGTATATGATTGAAACTATCTAGATTCTTTAAAAAATAGAGCCATTTATCGAAATGTGTTATTAATTCATCTTCTTGTTTATTGAATAATGGCATTTGCAGAAATTTAAAGTTCAATTTATCAAAGAAAACATCGCCATCTTGATCTTTCAAACATACATCGCGCCTAAATTTAGCTGTTGCGTTCTCGTCATATTCAAAATCTAAGATGGCGATAAAATAGATTGGTAATAATTGGAAACTCCAATCGCCTTTTTCCGATTGTTCGCGAATGGGGAATGTGGAATAGAACAAGGCTCTATCTTTAAAATACTTGATTTTTGCTTTTTGCATTTCCACAATAAACTTATCGCCAGTTCTACTCTCGCAGTAAATATCAAAAATGGCTTTACGCTCTGCGATCGTGTCAGGGAGATTTTCAGTATTTTTAAAGGTTAACTGTTGAATTTGATGATGTATTGGTAAAAGTTGGTTAAGAAAATCGATGAGCAAATCTTTGCTGCCTTCTTCACCGAACAGTTTCTTAAAGCCAAAATCAGTATAAGGATTAAAGTATTTCGCAACCATTATGACTCCTAAAAGATTGTTTTAATAAAATGATCATCAAATAATCGTGTATTTAGAAAACTCTGTCTGATATTTCCTGTATAACACAAAAATGGTTTCTATCTCTAAACAATCAAATAAAGCGCTTCATTTTCAACCCAATAAACACGAACTTGTAATCGTCTAATGCGCGAATAATTCATGACACTATCATGATTGGCGATCGCCAATGAGTCCAGGATAAAAGATGTTATAAAACCAGCTAAATTGTTGTTGCAATTGCTGTTGAATGCGTGCGGGGATGAGGTGAGGATTGGGTGGATTCAGTCTAGAGTGTGTTTTATGACGGTACTTGTAACGGTAATAACTATCACTTTCATGGGGATTTACGTTCAGGTTTTGCCAATCTATCGTTATAGAAGATAGTCCTAACCATTGGAAAATCTCTTGCAGTGCGGCTTCTGGTTCACTCATTAAATGTTCAAACACAACATAGAAGAGATGTTGTTGAAGTTGACTATCGATGTCTTGCAACGCTTCAATGGAATGTAATGGCGCTCCCAAAACACCCATTTTGTTTAATAGATTTTCGGCACGATCATAGCGTGAGAGATTGGCAAGATGATCTGGAAAATCAAGGAGAATTGTTTTCTGATGTTGCGCTTCAATCGAACCGTATATTTGCCCTAGTTCACGCACACAGACGAGCATCTTAAACTGAGGGTCGAGGTGGCTAACGGTTTCAATATGTTGTAACCATCCCCGATTTTTGTCCACTACCCAAGGGCGCATGGAGCAATTGTTTGGTTAACGGGTTTGAGTGGTGCGGGTAAAACCACCATTGCTAACAGGTTAAGAGATATAATTGCAGAGAGAAATGTAAATGTTGAAGTTCTCGATGGTGACGTAATTCGCACAAGTCTATCTCAAGGTTTAGGGTTTTCTAAAGGCGATCGGGATATCAATATCCGCCGAGTTGGTTATGTAGCGAATTTACTCAGTCGTAATGGAGTGATAGTCATTGTTGCCGCCATCAGTCCCTATCGCGCCGTGCGGGATGAAGTCAAAGCAAGTAGCCATAACTTTATCGAAGTATATGTAAATGCTCCGATTGAAATATGCGAATCACGCGATGTCAAAGGCTTATATGCCGCCGCATGGAATGGTAAACTCAAAGGATTTACGGGTGTTGATGATCCATACGAAGTTCCATTAAATCCTGATGTGACTTGCTTTAGCGATCGGGAATCTGTTGATGAGAGTATATTTAAAATTGTAAGCATTTTGGATGATAGCTTGGGGTGAGATTTGAGCTAAGCCAAATTAAGCGCTTTGGTATACTTGATAAAATAATCTTAGTTTCCCTATCTCACACATAGCTATAAGCCGACATCTTCGCCCTATTCCGTGAAAACGAGCAACAACGGGCTTTGTCCGCTTAAATCCTTTGAATAGCCTCATAAGATAAGCCAGTCGATTCCACAATAATTTCTATAGCTACATTCTGCTCTTTCAATGCTTTTGCAACCTTCTCAATGCCCTTCTCAATGCCAACCTTTTCACCCTTCTCAATGCCAACCTTTTCACCCTCTTCAAAGGCTGTATCAAATACATTCTTTACTTCTAGATACTGCACCAAACTCTTTTTATATTGTTCGTACTGCTCTATATTTAAGTGCGATATTTGTGCGATTTCAAAGCCTTTCTGAAAGATTGGTTCATTCAGGATCGCGGGTATATGATTGAAACTTTCTAGATTCTTTAAAAAATAGAGCCATTTATCGAAATGTGTTATTAATTCATCTTCTTGTTTATTGAATAATGGCATTTGCAGAAATTTAAAGTTCAATTTATCAAAGAAAACATCGCCATCTTGATCTTTCAAACATACATCGCGCCTAAATTTAGCTGTTGCGTTCTCGTCATATTCAAAATCTAAGATGGCGATAAAATAGATTGGTAATAATTGGAAACTCCAATCGCCTTTTTCCGATTGTTCGCGAATAGGGAATGTGGAATAGAACAAGGCTCTATCTTTGAAATACTTGATTTTCGCTTTTTGCATTTCCACAATAAACTTATCGCCAGTTCTACTTTCGCAGTAAATATCAAAAATAGCTTTACGTCCCGATATCGTGTCAGGGAGATTTTCAGTATTTTTAAAGGTTAACTGTTGAATTTGATGATGTATTGGTAGAAGTTGATTAAGAAAATCGATGAGTAAATCTTTACTGCCTTCTTCTCCGAACAGTTTCTTAAAGCCGAAATCAGTATAAGGATTAAAGTATTTCGCAACCATTATCACTCCTCAAGGTTATTTTAATGAAATAGTCACTTAATTATGCATTTATGGAACTATTTACTGTATAACACAAAAAATGGGTTTTGTAGCTCATTTTACGCAGATGGCGATCGCAGTTTAGAAGCCTGAAATATGGGGCGATCGCTTTGTTATAATCCAAAATAATCAAACAAAAGTAATCTGTCAAAAGCAATGGTGACAATACCTTTTGAATACCGCCAACTGCCGACTGCGTATATTTGGTAATTGGGAGCGAGAGTGGATCTATTGGTATGATTGCGATTGCATGAGATATCCCACGGCTGAAGAACGCTCTCAACAGGCGGAGGCGATCGCTACGCAACAAAGTTTGATCGCCCAACAAGAACATCAGCAAAAGCTCAAGGAACGTCAACAAAAACTACAAGAACGTCAGCAAAAACTACAAGAGCGTCAACAAAAAGAGAAACTAGAGAATTATCTTAGGTCGATGGGTATCAATCCTGATGAGATTTGATGCATAGAAAAGCAATCGCTTTGTATATCAGTTTAGATGTCTGAAATATGGGGCGATCGGATCGCCGTAGAGCAATTTCCTCAGCCCAAGGGCTTAACAGCGAATTAAATCTAGATGTTGTTTGATTTCTTGTTTTAACTTTTGATAGTCTGACTTTTGGAAAGTCAATAGATCGTCAATTGAGTAAACTTCAACGATCTCTTCTCGACCTTTAGTATGAAAATCGCCGAGCCTCACTGGTTTCCAGCGATCGCTTAATCCCTCTCGGACAGGAGCAGAGAATACTAAAAATCGATTTAGTTGCCTCGTAAGAGATTCAATCCTTGCTGCGACATTAACTGCATCACCAATCACCGTATATTCTTTCTTGGTTTGAGAGCCAATATTCCCTTCCAAAACAATTCCTTTGGACAGTCCAATTCCCGTATAGAGGACTCTCAATGGACTATGTATAGGCGCTTGATTTCGTAATAGTTCCAGATCCGCAAGAATGCTTAAACTTGCTCGCAGAGCATCATCAGCGCAATTTCCATCAAAATACGCCATCGTGCAGTCGCCAATGAATTTGGCAACCTCTCCACCATTAGCCGCGATTTGTTTAGTGCAGATAGTAAAGAACTGATTTAAGAGTTCCACAACCTCACCGACTTCGAGTTTTTCCGTAATGCTAGAGAAAGAGATGATGTCTGCAAAAAGAATAATTTTTTCGGTATAGCGGGGCTTGAGCGTAAGGGGATTAAGTCCACTAGCGATCGCTTGCAAAACCCCTGACTGGGTATAACTCGACAGAATTGTTTGAGATTCGCCCAATGTTTGCAGCAGAACCTTGATCGGCTGAAGGATAATGTCGTTATTCTCATCCAACAAAATTACTTCCATTGACCATTCTGGAAAGCGCCGCTCAAACACATTTAATTCAGACTTGAGACAGAGAATTTGATTATGGCGATCATCCCGCAAAATCCTTTCGTACAGTCGATCAATTCGATCTTCTTCACCTTCTAAAATTTGAAAGAAAATCCCCCTGCAACTCAGCAGAACTCCTGTAATGCCTTCTCTGGAATTGTTAGTTTGAGAAATATTTCCAATATCCTCAATCTCTTTTTTGGTAAGCGATCGCGAAAAATTACTAATATAAGTTAGTCTTTTCATAAAATGATAATATTTTTTCTTAAAAAAGAATGAAAATTTTAAATAATTTGATAATAAGCCCTAACCCAATTACATCACTTGTAGCTTAAACGTGGACTGCATAGTAATCAGCTATAAGGCGTAACTATTGCTACGGATTTTATAACCTATATGTATCATATAACACATTTTATTGGAGATCTAAAAAGCTCTTTAAAAAACAAAGAATTTCGTGGCAACACAAAGCTTTGCAAGGGTACGGTAGGATTAAAATGATGACCTTGAAATTTATAAATTTATAAATAAGTATTTATCATGAGTATTTCTGCTGAAGATATTAAACAGTTAAAAAAAGAAGTTGGCATTGCCGCCGCGCAACGAGTCCAGTCGGGTATGGTGGTTGGATTAGGCACTGGCTCGACTACTGCATTTGCGATCGAAGAGTTGGGTAGACGCATTGCCACAGGTGAACTAACCGACATCGTTGGTATTCCCACTTCTTTTCAAGCTTCGGTATTGGGTAAAAAATATGGTATTCCCATTCGCAGTTTGGATGATGTCGATCGCGTTGATGTCGCGATCGATGGTGCAGATGAAGTTGATCCTAACAAGACTTTAATCAAGGGCGGTGGCGCAGCCCATACCCGCGAAAAAGTAATTGATTCACTGGCGACTCTATTTATTGTGGTGGTGGATGAGTCGAAGTTAGTAGACAAACTCGGTTCCACCTTTGCTGTGCCAATTGAAGTTTTGCCGATGGCAGTATCGCCTGTAACTAGAGCCGTAGAAAAACTAGGCGGCAAGCCCGACCTGCGTATGGGTGTCAAAAAAGATGGTCCCGTAATTACCGATCAGGGCAACATGGTTTTAGATGTCACGTTTGACGCGATCGCTGATGCGGCGGAACTAGAGAAAACCTTGAATAACATTCCTGGTGTGGTCGAGAATGGTCTATTTGTTGGTGTTACCGATATTATTTTAGTCGGTGAATTTAAAGACGGAAAACCTCAAATTCGCGAAATTTCTTAAAAAAATGAGACCGCGCAAAGCGCGGTCTCATTTTTTACTTGGCTAAATTGCGAAGGAGCGATCGCTGATTGTCATTCATACGTTGCAAAACCTGCTTGGCATCAGTAGTTTGCAGCATTTGCAAAAGCTCTTCAATCTCCTCATTAATGGAGCGTTCTTTTACTTTCATAACTTTGTCAACCTCCATAACTGGACAAGATGTGGCGGGATGATAACTACTTGCGTCAAGAGGCATTACACAAGTACCCGTCTCACAGTCCATACCTAACTCTTGCCAATAGAGCGTTGGTATGGATTTTCCACGCTGACCAACATGTTCATGTTGGACAAGATCGGTTTGCAAATAGTTACGAGGAGAGTCGTAGAACTTGACATTACGCGCATAGGGGATGGTGAAACAACCGAAGGCTTTACGGTATTCTTCAGAGCCGAGTAGTTCGTGAATAAAGGTAGACACTCCCTCTTTCATAAGCAAATCCATAGCAACAGCAATTTCTTCTTTATCTCGAAGCGCTCGACCAAGAAGGTGTTTATAGCTCCATTCCACAAATTTGAGGTTAGAACAGTCATGGAAAAAACATTTGAGATACACAGGTGACATGACTAGCTCACCAATGAAATGACGTACACCAAGCTTCCCTTTCAAAAAGTCTTTTTCGAGTTTGGCGATCGCTTTATGCTCAAACTCATAGGGCTGACGCTCTAGAATTTGACTGTAAATCTGACGAAGAGCCATCTGGCGATCTCTCTCTGAGGATTTGCGATCAATAGTAACGGGAGTATGAGTATCCATAACGGCTTCTCCAAAAGGAATCTAAAATCAAGCGTGAAGTAATGTGGCGATCGCCATGTCTGAATAAGGTTTGACGAGCGATGCACATTCAGCAGGCAACATCTCGTTAATTACTGTTTGGAATAAATGGTAGGCTGTGGAACATTCCTTGCCAACTTGATAGGAATTAATAATATTGGCAAGCCAATCCATCAAAGTTTCGCGAAAGAAAAGTTCGTCATCTCGCAACACAGCCAGCGACGTGTAACGAATCATGTTAGACATATCGTATTTGCAACGCTGCAACTGTTTTTGCAACAACTCAGGATATTGCTGTGCCAACAGCTTGAGCGATCGCACCGTAATTTCATCGGCAAGATCGCGCAAAAGGTTATAAGTCCTAACCCGTACTGAGAAACTATTCGCAAACCGCTCCAAATTAACCAAATCGGTATCAGTTAAATAAACACGATCCACAGAGCTAATTTTTTCATCTAAAGTCCGATTCATCGTTAACATAAATTCTTTACCCCGCAAATGTTATATATACTGACTCTGTCCTAAATCCAAACCCCGTAGCTAATCTGTCTCGTTAACCCTAACTAAAACAATAGAATTTTATTTGCGTTTTCATTTAAAAATGAAATCAAAGTTCATGGAATAATACATTTCGACATACATTAGTTTTTACTCGATTTCTAGTCGATTCCTAAACAAGGGGCTTAAGCCCCTTGACTGTAAATTAGCGGTATCGATGATTTTTATGGAAGCTGGCATTGAGCGCAGAAATGTGTCGATCGCCCACCTAATTTAATTCTGGAAATTACTGTGCTACAAACATTACAAGGCTTTCCATTGCGGCGAAACACCCAAGCCGTATCAATGTAATTACCTTTAATCCCTGCAATATCTTGAAAATTACTAAAGGTCGTCCCCCCTTTGGCAATGCCATCACTGAGAGCGCGAATAATTGCTTGATGTAAATCTGTGACTTGGGTAAAATCCAGAGAATTAGCGGCTTTTTGAGGATGAATCTTACTGAGAAACAATGATTCATCGGCATAAATATTCCCAATGCCAGCAACAGTTTCTTGATCGAGCAGAACTGTTTTAATCGGGCGACCAGTACGCTTTAACTTTGCTTCTAAATGTTGTGGTGTAAACTCAGGATCAAAAGGTTCCATTCCCAATTTTTGCAATCCTGTAATCACCGACTCCGTAGTTTGCCCCGCAGGAACCCACCAGATCTTTCCAAAAGTCCTTTGATCATCAAATCTTAATTCCTTTTGAATATCACCCTTTTCCTTTTTCCTTTTTCCCTTTTCCTTAACAAACAGTCTCACCCGCGTATGTTTTCCCACAGGTTGATCGCGATCGCACCACAGCAAACTCCCCGTCATGCGTAAATGCACCCCTAGCTGATTGTCCTGTGAAAGCTGAGCGATTAAATATTTGCCACGTCTCTGCCATTCTCGAAATTCAGCCCCAATCACAGCCGCCAAAAAAGTTTCAGATTGTTCAGGATAGGCGATCGCACGGGATAGCAATACCTCACCACCCTCAATCTGCCAACCCAACGTATTTTGATTTAAACCGATCCGAACCGTCTCAACTTCTGGTAATTCAGGCATTTGGCAAGGCAAAAGTAAAAAGTAAAAAAATTTGAAAACTAATTGCGATCGCTAAGACCAGAACTTTACATTTAAAACCGCGTCAATGTCACGGCTAAATTGCCATGTATCGGGGAAAGTCGTCTGCTCATATTCAATTCTTGTCATTTCTAAAGCAGTATCAAAGGAATCATCAAACGTTCTCAAAAAGTGACGTTTTAGACTTGGTGATTGTCTTAGAAGTTTTTTAAGTTCATCCCGTTGGTTAATAATCGTCACCTCCCAGCCTCTGAAACAATCAGGCATATCCACATAGTGACGCTTTAAGATATGCGCGATCAACCCTTTGAGCCTAGTCTCTATCTCACGCTTATTACTACCTGACAAACCCTCTAACTCCTCTATTAAATTTTCAACGTCAAGATTATGAAAGTCGCCTGCTTTCAATTGTGTAATCGCCGTCTCTAACCACAGGTCTAGATCGCGATCGTACAGAGTCAATGGCGGTGTTAATTGTGGTGTAACTGTTTGCGTCATTTTGCTCTAGGTTGAGTCGGAGTGCCAGATAAATCTCACTAAAAAATGAAGGCGATCGCTGGGAAAGCCCTCACTTTCTAGTTTAGTCAGTGTTTGGTGAGTTGTTGCGGCTAAACAAAAGTTTAGGCTAAACAAAAAGTTTAGGCAACTTCTTCAACTTCATCGATCGCAAAGTTATTGGTTGCGATGTTGGAGTAGTTTACGCTGTCAAAACGAACGATCACTGGATAAATGATGCCGCTCTTATCAACAGAGGCTACAGTACCGACTTCACGATACCAGTAGGACTCTTTACGCAAAACACGAACCTTAGAACCGCGTGCAACTGCCATAGTTTTATCCTTATTCCTAAAGACTGTAATGTGAATAATAAAATGATTACAGATACCGTCTCTAGGTTACTGTGAGGCGATCGCCTATGTCTATTTCTAATGCGTTAAGTTTTATTTAGCAAGAAGACTTATTTACCTAACGCACAACTACAGTTGTCCCGACAGAAGCCCATTGATAAAGCCATGCAGCGTGATCTGGCGCGACATTTGTACAACCATGACTAATCGGAATCCCAAAGCTACGATGCCAATAGGCTCCATGAATTGCATAGTTGCCGCTGTAGTACATCACATGGGGAACATCAGCAATGTTGTAATCCTCACCTTGCATTCTGGCTGTAGGGTATTTAACCTGAATTTTAAATATTCCTGAAGGCGTAGGTGTTGTACTTTTTCCTGTAGAGACAATCACTGAGTAGACCTGTTTATTCCCTTGCCAAGCCATCAAGGTCTGGCTACGGCGGTTAATCTCGATCCAGCGTTGTCCTGATCGCTTTAAGCGATTAATGTCTTGATTGCGGACGGAGCTTGCACGAGATGAGGTTTGGGCGATCGCTATATCAAAAGGATTACTGCCGCCGAATCCCGCCAAACACAAACAAACAGCTAAGGCGCTAGATATTTGCCAATACTTAACCATGTTAATCGTGAGATTGTATATCAGCCAGCTATGACGAAAATTTAGTTCGGATTGAGCCAAATATACAGCGCTTTGCACTGACTTAAAACCCAAGAAAATTTTTAAAAGGCTTGCGAAGCAAGCCTTTTAAAAATTTTCTTGTATCGCTTGAAGCCTCAGTACTTACCGTTCGCTGATTTTCTTAATGCAAATGACATTCATTAATTTGCACTTTTTGGCATTACTATTGATAATTAATACTAATAAAGGTCATTATTGCTTTAATTTATTTGTAATGCATACAAGAAGGTGAAAATCAATAACTTCGTAAAAAAAGTTCATAAAGCCTGAGATCCTTATTGTCCCGTCAAATGTTTTGACCTATTTCAAAAATCAGCGAACCGTAAGTCAGTAGGCTGTAGACACTATTTATTGTAAAAAAACGCAATATCTTTATCTTTAAGTGGGGCAAACCCTGCATCCAACAATCTTTGATTTAGCTCGTCTTGAGGAATATGTTTTGCACCAATACGAACGATGCGCGATCGCATTGTATTTGTGACACCACTACGCTGACGACCAGCCTCAAGCGCCATCACGCTGTTATAAAGATCGAGTTTGGCGGGAGCAATCGGCGTACCATCAAAATCAATACCTTGGGCGATCGCCACATCAATAGCATCAGCACCCGTTGTTTGAGGATTTGTTGAAGAAGTTTTAGACATAAGAGAGTGTTTGAAAATTTTTTTTGTAAGTTAAGCAGGTATATATTTAGAGCTTAAACGGTGAGCCATAAGATGAACCATAGCGGCAAAGAGGATCATTGCGCTAGTGGTAGACAAAAATTCATAGTCTTTACTCAATCGGCGATGATTGCGACCTGTTTTTGCCTCTGGGAACAATGGTTTTAAAATTTCCCACTGGTCATTTATTAGCTCTGTATCGTATGCTTGTCTTGATAATAAGTTAGGATTTTTGTAGAGCCTTTTACTTTATTGCCCCTTGGCATTTTCCCAGACACGTCCGCCTTGTCAAACAGTCTCTAAGTGCTACTTAATTATCATGGTTTAAAAGGCTTCATTTATGAATGGTCAACTACTAGCCGATCGCTACAAAATCATCAACGTATTGGGAGCAGGCGGCATGGGACAAACCTATGTTGCTGAGGACACTCAACGTCCGAATAATCCTAAGTGCGTAGTCAAGCAGCTAAAACCTGTTAGCCCCGATCCAAATTTTTTGGTGACGGCAAGGCGCTTGTTTACGGGCGAGGCAGAAATGCTTGATAAGTTAGGAGATCATGACCAAATTCCGCGTTTGTTTGCTTACTTTGAGCGAGATGGTGAGTTTTATCTTGTGCAAGAATGGATTGATGGGCAACCGCTAAGTGCAGAGTTAAGCTAATCGGCATTTAAGTTGCAAGAACCAGTAATATAGAATAACAGACTTA
>JBAXTW010000115.1:0-15459 GCA_037129985.1 Pseudanabaena sp. ELA645
TTTGCGTATATCTTTCAGGGATTTCATTCCCTATTAATAGTAAATTCTCAATAACAGAGTCAGAGTTACTATCAATAAGTAACACATGTTTTGCAAAATCCTCTTGACAACCTTCTTTTTTAAATCGCTCTTCTAAATCTTGTAAAGGTAGATTTTTCTTTAGATTAGTAACAAAGAAAATTTTTCTGCCTTGGTTAGCAAAATCACGATAATTCTTGTAGATAAAGTCCAAGACACTATAAGTTTTGCCAAACCCTGTTGGCATACTGAGCAAAAATAGACCTTGATGACTTTGGGTACAGTATTTATGTAAAACCTGCTCGATCAAATATTTTTGCATCTTTAAGTTGATGAATATTCTGTAAATAAAACCTTTATATAAAAATTATAGCTGTTTTTTGCGTATTTTATCAAGCGATTGACAACACCTAACAACCTGTTAGGTGTTACCAATTTTCAGATTCAAAAAGTCCTAACAGGCTGCAAGGTGACGATCACCTCTAAACCAACTAATCTAATCACAACATCGAAAACTATCGTCCGTAAAGATGTAATTAAAAGATGTAATTATTTGGGCTTGATTAGTTCGGGGCAACCTCAGAGCAAAACTATGACTACCGCAACTCTCACCATAAATCCTCATATTGCTCCGTCTAGCAATGCCTACACTCATAAGATGCGTGAGTTTTCGACTGAAGACAAAACCACTACTCTTGAACTACTCAAGCAATATCGCCAAGCGCCATCAACATATTTACGCGATCGCCTTGTGCGTCTAAACATTGGACTAGTCAAAAAAGAAGTGCATTTTTGGGCGGATCGCCACTCAGAGCTATATGACGATTTGCTCCAAGTTGGAGCTTTGGGATTAATCGGCGCAGTCGATCGCTTTGAATTGAATCGTGGGTATGCCTTTAGTTCCTTCGCCGTGCGCTACATTCGCGGTGAAATCCAGCATTATCTCCGTGACAAAAGTTCGGCACTACGCATTCCTCGCCGTTGGACTGATTTACAACAACAATCAGTGCGCGTAATGCAAAAACTACGCAACACATTGCAGAGAGAACCATCTGCAAAGGAAGTTGCCAATGCTCTCGGAATCACACTTAGCGAATGGCAAGAAGCGAAACTTGCCTGTCAAAATCGCTCTCCATTGAGCCTTGATGCGCCTGTGCGATCAGAAGAAGAAGATTCTGCTTCTATTGGCGATCTCGTTGCTGATCCCAAGAGCAATATGCAACTACAACAGGATGAAAAATTCCGTTTGCAGCAAGCACTATCACTTTTGGAGCAACGTACCAGAGAGATTGTGGAATTTGTGTTTATTGAAGATCTACCTCAAAGAGAAGTTGCCAAGATGTTAGGTGTAAGTGCGGTGACAATTTCGCGCCAACTCAAAAAGGGATTGTCAACCTTACGTTGTGTATTAGAATCTGAAGCCTGTTAGAATTTCTCCTTAGAATTTCTATCGTCAGGATGACTGCATTGATTACGGTTTCATGACAACATCTATATGTATATATGTAGCCATGTCTTGACTGAGCGTTTGAATGAAATCTCCTGACCGTTTACTAATTGTTGATGATGTCCCAGATAACCTGTTTCTCGTGCGTACCATTCTTGAGGAAGAGGGCTATGAGATCATCACATCGTCAAATGGTCAAGATGCGCTAAAAGTTATCGAATCAGAACCCATCGACTTGGTATTGCTAGATGTGATGATGCCGAAGATGGATGGCTATGAGGTGACGCGCCGCATTAGGGCGATGAAAGATTTGCCGTTTATTCCAATTTTGTTGATCACCGCCTACGATCGCGCTAATGCTGTTAAAGGTTTAGATCTGGGTGCAGATGAATTTATTCGGAAACCAATTGAGGCTGATGAATTATTAGCAAGGGTGCGATCGCTGCTGCGTTTAAAACATAGTATTGCTGAACGCGATCGCATTGACCGCCAGCGACAAGATTTTGTATCCCGCTTGACCCATGATTTGCGGACACCTTTAGTGGCGGCGGATCGGATGTTGGGGCTATTGCAAGATGGTGTATTGGGAGAGATCTCACCCCAAATTGGGGAAGCGCTGACGATTATGGGGCGGAGCAATCGTAATTTGCTAGAAATGGTCAACAAGTTATTAGATGTTTATCGTTACGAATCGGGTAGTAAAACGATTAATTTGCAACCGTTAAATTTGCGGGAATTATTGGAGCAGGTGGTACAGGAACTCAAGCCGATCGCTATTTCTAAAAATCTGGAACTAATTGCTGATCTTGATGGTGATGCACAGGTTGATAACGCACAGGTAAAAGGCGATCGCTTAGAACTATTACGAGTATTTAATAATTTGATTGGTAATGCGTTGAAATTTACCGAATCGGGTAATGTCCATGTTAGCCTGAAACATCATAAATCCGAGATAATCATCGCGATCGCTGATACAGGTATGGGGATTCCATTGGAGGAGCAACAGTTTCTATTCCAAAGGTTTAGCCAAGGCAATCATCAAAAACAAGGTAGTGGTCTAGGCTTATACCTATCGCACTATATTATTAGCGCCCACGGCGGCAAGATTTCGGTAATCTCTCAAAATTCAGGTTCTCAGCAAGGTTCAACTTTCTTCGTGCATTTGCCCACCATTTCATTATGAGTAATCATCAACTCCAGTACGACAATCTCCTCAGTCATTACAGCAATCCTCTCGAAGCGATCGCACTGTTACGCGAATATCGCCCCTATTTTGAGTTGATTCCCAGTTTGCGCCGCCCGAAAGAAAGTTTGATCTCAATTCCATTGCCAGTAGTTCAGTTTACTAGTCCTAACTTAACTAAAAGTCATGTACAAATGCAATGCGATCTGGCGCTGATTATGTGCGATCCAGATTGGAAGGTAAAAACGGGGCAAGAAATCTTTATATTTATCCATCGTCCTAACGAAGATTATTCAAGCCTATTACAGCGCTGGCGACAAGTAGAAGTTGCCCTCGGTGAAGAATATTATTGGCTCCTCCCTTGGAAACATCAAAGCCTCATTAGCGATCGCGGGGAAGCCCATTATCCTCTATTTGTCACCCTCGATTATTCACCAGCCCGTATAACCAAGGGTTTAGAAGGTGCGTCACTTCCCCATGTTAAGGCGACTCTTATAGAAGTTCCATTACCGCCTGATAATGAAGATAGTCAGGAAGATAAAGTTTATGATCAAACAGACAACTAAAAATCAAGCGATCGCTCGGAGTTACTATGGAAAGCACACAAACTCTAATTAAACCTACTCCACAACAACCAATACAGCAACCTCAATCCATTGGACTAACTACCCCTGTTTATCCAAAACTTAGTCTTCCCGATCATAAACAACTGCCAGAAACTGACGGAACTTTCGTGAAAAACTTTCAGGAGCATCCCCAAAGTATTGTTTTAACTAGCTCGATCGCCCCAGTCCTAGAAAAATTACATCCCGATGGACAGTACTGTATTGGTCAAGATAGTGGTATTTATTGGCGACTAGTAGAACCACCCGAAAAAGGAGCCGAAGCCCCTGACTGGTTTTATGTTCCCAATGTATCGCCATTTTTGGATGGTGAGTATCGGCGTTCCTATGTGATGTGGAAAGAAGTAGTTGCGCCCTTAATTGCCATAGAATTTGTGTCTGGGAATGGCACAGAAGAGCGAGATGCAACGCCTCCCAGTGCAAGTGAAAAAGCAGGAAAATTTTGGGTGTATGAGCAGGCGATTCGGATTCCTTTTTATGCCATTTTTGATGCATGGAAAGATATTTTAGACGTTTATCATTTAGTGGATGGTCGCTATGCCAAGATGGAACCTAATGAGCGCGGACATTTTGCGATCGCGCCAATGGCTGTTGAGATTGGATTGCAACAACAAATCCAACAACGCGAAATGACGACATGGTTGCGCTGGTGGGATGAGGATGGAAACTTATTACTGACGGGTGATGAACGAGCGTTGCAAGCTGAGGTGATCGCGGATCAACAAAAGGCGATCGCCAATCAAGCAACTTTGGCTAAACAGGAGGCTGAGGCGATCGCTAATCAAGCAAATTTGGCTAAGCAAGAAGCTGAGGCGATCGCTGCTCAGCAACAAATGATTGCTGACGAGCAACGGATGATCGCCAATCAAGCAACCGTAGCCCAACAACAAGCTGAGGCGATCGCTAATCAAGAGCGGCAGCAAAAAGAAAAGTTAGAGGCTTATTTGCGATCAGTGGGTATTAACCCTGAGCAGCTTTTATAAATTCAATTTTATAAATCCTCAAAAGTAAGGATGGACGGTAGCGCCGATCCTTGAGTGATTTGCTACACTTATCACAAGTAATCAAACATTTCTGAGCGTCCATGATAACAAGTAACCTGCTACTGACCAAAGAGCTATCAAATTTGGAATATTCCACTGTTGGCGATCGCTTTGACGAAACATGGGAAGCACCGCTCTCGATCTTGCTAGGACTAGGGCGAGCCGCAGGCGCAGATTTTGTGGAATTTTTCTTAGAACGTAATAACTATATTAGTTGTCTAGCCGAAGATGACACGATTACTAGCATCTCACCAAGATTATCTACGGGCGCAGGGATTCGCGCCTTTAAAGGCAAAGCCGATTGCTATGTCAGTACCAATGACCTAACTTTCTTAGGGCTAAAATCCGCCCTCGAACGCGCACTTTCGATTTTGGGTTTAACACTTCCTTCTCAAAACTCAGTTATTCCCTCAATTCATCTAGAACTTTTTCGGGACTATGCCTCCAGAAAGAATAAGGAATCTTGGATTGCTCAATGCAGCCCCATGCGAGAAATGGGTGATATCCTCCTTGGCGCAAATCAATTAATGAGCCAAAAAGGTAAACATATTCAATCAAGGCGATCGGGCTACTTCCGTGATTGGCAAGAAATTCTAGTGGCGGCAAGTGATGGCACATTTGCCCGCGATATTCGCCTCACTCAATCCATAGGCTCCAACTTGCTCTGTGCTGATGGTACGAATCGCTCATCTATCGGCAAGCGGGTTGGTGGTACAAGCGATCCCAGCTATCTCCGCAATTGGAACTATGAACCCGTAGTCGATGAAATCGTGGAAGCGGCGGGACAAATGCTCTATGCCGATTATGTTGAGTCAGGATCCTACCCGATCATCATGGCAAATCAGTTTGGCGGGGTGATCTTCCATGAAGCTTGTGGACATTTGCTAGAAACTACGGGCATCGAAGCTAAAACTACGCCTTTTGCTGAAATGAAAGGACAAAAAATCGCCCACGAAAACCTCACCGCTTGGGATGAGGGTCGCTCGGAAGAAGCTTTCGGCACAATCGATATGGACGATGAGGGAATGCCGACACAACGCACATTACTGATTGAGAATGGCATCCTGAAAAACTTTATTAGCGATCGCGCAGGGGAGTTACGCACAGGACATCCCCGCACAGGTAGCGGTCGTCGTCAGAGCTATGCCTACGCCGCTGCGAGTCGGATGCGAAATACCTATATTGATGCGGGTGATTTCTCGTTAGATGATCTGTTTGCCTCTGTCGATAAGGGTATCTATTGCAAAAAAATGGGCGGCGGTAGTGTTCTGCCTACTGGTCAATTTAACTTTGCGGTGGATGAAGCTTATTTAATTGAAAAGGGCAAAATTACCAAACCACTAAAAGGCGCAACCCTGATTGGGGATGCCAAGGAAATTATGAAAGAAATCTCAATGAGTTCCCGCGATCTCGAACTTGCCGCAGGTTTTTGTGGCTCTGTCAGTGGCAGTATCTATGTCACGGTTGGACAGCCCCATATCAAAGTCGATGGGATCACCGTTGGCGGTCGCTAAAAGATAAAGGCAGCGCTCTGCGCTGCCTTTATCTTTTATTGATTTTGTGATGTCGCAATATCATAAAAACCACTATATTAATTACAGACATTTTAACAAGGTGATCGGGTCGTGCAAGCAAATGAGATCGATGTTTATCAATCAACGGTATTGGTTGTTGACGATGATCCAGATCTTCGTCATGAATTCGCATCGGCTTTGGTCGATCAAGGCTATACCGTCAAAACTGCCAGTGATGGTAGTGAAGCTTTGCTGTGCGTACAATTACATGCGCCCGATCTGATCTTGTTAGATGTCTCGATGCCCCTGATGAGCGGCTATGAAGTTTGTCGCATCCTCAAGGCAAATACGCTTACCGAAAATATCCCGATCATTTTTGTCAGTGCCAACGATGGTATTCAAGACAAACTGCAAGCTTTTGCGATCGGCGGTTCCGACTATATTACCAAGCCACCACAACTAGCAGAAGTATTTGCGCGGGTACATTTACATTTAGCCCTAAGACATTTACAAACAAACCTCGCTCAAAAAAATCAAGAACTTTCCCAAGCCGTATTTGACCGCATTAGAATGCTGCGCGATCTGCAACGTACAAATCTCCTGCTCCATGCTCAAAAGGAAGCAGCGATCGATGGTATTTTTGCAGTCGATGAGCAGGGACGGATAGCTAGTTTTAATCGTCGTTTTTGCGAAATGTGGAATATTTCCGATGATCTGCTCTTGGGAAATGGAGTTGATAACGAATTTAATAATGGATCACCATTGGGGACATTTTTGATTAAATCCGCTCTTCCTAATGTGTTAGCCAATTTATTAGAAACTACCTATGACGATCCTGATGTGGTTAGACGTGGAGAAATAGTCTATGGCGATCGCGTGTTTGATTATTATACTAGCCCCGTTAGTTCTGACCAAAATAAGTTCTTTGGGTTGATTTGGTGTTTTCGGGATATTACTTCCAAAAAACAAACAGAATTGCGGCAGATGCAATTGATGGAAGATCTCCGTAAAGCAAAAGAAGAAGCTGAAGAAGCTGTTCGTACCAAGGCGGCTTTTCTAGCGATGATGAGCCATGAAATCCGCACTCCTATTAACGGCGTGATTGGCATGACTCAACTCCTTGCAGGTACTGATGTCAATCCTGAACAGGCAAAATTTATCCGCACGATTCAAGTCAGTGGCGAAATGCTGCTATCGGTAATCAATGATATTTTAGACTTCTCCAAAATTGAATCGGGTAAATTGGAATTAGAGGATGCTCCATTAGATGTAAGAGCCTTAGTCCGTGATATTTATGATGTTCAGTTAGCTAAGGCAAAAGAAAAGAAACTCAAATTTGAAGTGAGTATGCATTCTAATGTGCCACCATTTATCATTGGTGATGTGACACGCATCCGTCAGATTTTATTAAATCTGGTATCTAATGCCCTCAAATTTACCAATACAGGAGCCATAAAAATTGGTGTGCGCTTAGTTTCTGATCAAGTCCCTGTTCCCGATCACTCTTTTCAATTGTTGTTTTCGGTCAGCGATACGGGCATTGGCATTAGCGATCAGCAAATGCAACGATTATTTCAGCCCTTCAGTCAAGCCTCAGCTTCGACAGCGCGTAAATATGGTGGTACAGGTTTAGGATTAGTCATTTGTAAGAAATTAGTAGAAACGATGGGGGGCAATATCCAAGCTGAAAGTAAAGCGGATCAAGGTTCTATTTTCTCATTCACGATCACCACCCAAATCGCCAAGGAACAGCCAGCTTATACCTTACAAAATGTGCTTGATAAAAGTACGGAGATAGTGGGAAAACTTGGCGATCGCTTACCGTTAAAGATTCTCATCGCTGAAGATAATTTAATCAATCAGGAGCTAGCGATGGCGATGCTGATTAAAATGGGTTATCAGCCTGATGTCGTCGATAATGGCTTAGCCGTTTTAGAAGCGTTACAAGTTGAACATTATGATCTGCTGTTGCTAGATGTGCAGATGCCAGAAATGGATGGATTGGAAACTGCGACCTATCTAGTCAATCATTGGCATGAGTTACATACAGGCTATGAACGACCCACAATTATTGCGATGACTGCTAGCGCAATGCAGGGTGATCGCGAGATTTGTTTACGCGCTGGAATGGATGACTATATTAGTAAGCCGATCATGCTGGATTCTCTCCAACGGACGATCGAGAAATGGGCGGTAAGTAATGGGAGTGAGGAAGTTACAAATGAGCGCATAGTCATGAAAGCTGAAAAAACGAACATTTCGATAGTGATTGATCAATCCGCCATTCGCAATCTTGAACAAATTAATCCTAAATTAATCGGACGTATGATCCATTTATTTACTGCGGAAGAAGCACCAACACTACTGCAAAATCTGCGACAGGCGATCGCCAATCAAGATTCTAAAGAAGTCAGTTACAATGCCCATACGCTAAAAGGAAGTTCTAATATTTTAGGTGCAAAAGCTCTTGGCAAGTTATGTCTCGAAGTCGAACTCAAGGGCAAAAATGGCGATAACGAAGGTTTGTCCGAACTATTTACCGAAATTGAACATCAGTATGAATTGGCTTGCCAAGAACTTGCTAAACTCGGAGATTAGAAATTGAACAAGTCTTTCTTTCTACGTTTCAAACTATAGATCCCCCCAGCCCCCCTTGTAAAGGGGGGAGAATTAATTATCTTCTTCCCCCTTTACAAGGGGGATTGAGGGGGATTTCTTAGCTGCTTTCCCGAAATCATATCCATTAAAATTTTTTATGCTTTCCATTCAAAATCTTAGTTATCATCCCGCCGCAACTCCCAATGCGATTCTTCAAAACATTTCTTTTGAGTTAAAAGATCGGCAACTTGGGTTAATGGTTGGTCCTAGCGGTTCAGGCAAAAGCACCTTACTCGAAATTTTGGCAGGATTTGTGGAATGGTCTAGTGGTGGCATTTATTGGAAATCACAGGAACTGACCCCTGACCATTTACAGCAAATATGTGGGTTGGTTTTTCAATTTCCAGAGCGCCATTTTTGCGGTAGTACGATTTTAGAAGAATTGAGATTGGGACATATTGATTTAGACGGCGATCGCATTCAGGGCGCGTTAAGTTCAGTGGGGTTAAGTCATCTCAATCCCAACACTTCACCGCAGTCTCTCAGTGGCGGACAGCAGCGCCGTTTAGCTCTTGCTGTGCAGTTAATCCGTCAACCTAGTTTGCTATTGCTAGACGAGCCGACCGCAGGTTTAGACTGGTCAATGCGTAAACAAATTTTGGGAATATTGCAAGATCTCAAAAAAGACTGGACAATTCTGGTTGTCACTCACGATCCTGAAGAGTTAGACTCGATGGCAGATCAAACTTGGGCGATCGCGCAAGGGAAAATCGCTAGATAAAAGGCAATGGGCTTAAGCCCATTGTTCAATTGTTCAATAAATGGTGGCATTTCCTAAACATCTTGGCTACTACTATAAAATTGTTAGTGTGATATCAAGCACAAAAAAATGATGCTTACAAGAATAAAATTTTCGAGAATGCGATCGCCAAATCTTTTATCCGCAGATCTTTCATCGCCACTTTTGCGCGTGGCGATCGCTACGAATATACTCATCTTATGTTCACTTGATTTCGGATTTTCGCAAACTAGTGCTTGGGCAAATGCTGGGACTGATTCTAGAATAAAGTCAGCAATAAAGGCGAGAGTAACCGTCGAAAGCCCATCGCAGTTTCTATTCATCGATTTACAAAATCATTGGGCGCGGAAATTTGTTGAAGGTTTACTAACCAATGAAGCCTTGAGCGCCGCCTTCGTTACAGGTGAATCCACGGGAGCTTTTCAACCCGATCGCCTGATTACCCGTGCTGAGCTTGCTAATTTTCTGGCGATCGCCTTTGGTAATCGGATTCTGTCCAAAAACTCATCTCAACCGAATGAACCCGTCACCAAAGCCGAAACATTAGCGGCGATCGCTAATGCGCTTAACCTCAACAATAAATTCACAAACAAATCCAGTAATTCATCTAACCAAAACCCGCAAACCTATCTGTCATCAATGTATCGTGATAGCGCTCAAATTCCCAAAGAAGCAATGACAGCGATCGCGTCAATCACCCAAGAAGGTTTAGTTACCAATTACCCCGATCCGCGCCTTCTCTCGCCCAATAATCCAATCTCCAAAAGTGAGTTAGCCGTACTGCTCTATCAAGCCCTTGTCTATCAAAAAAGATTACCTCCCCTAAAATCAGCCTATACAACCAATCCCAATCGTGGGTTATTTGACATTGAGTTAAGTCCTGTCACTCGCCTCGAAGTTAGCATTAGCCGTCGCACCGTCACTGCCTTTAATGGAGAAATTCGTTTAAAAACTTACCCTGTGGCAGTAGGCAGGGAAGGATGGAGCAGCCCCATCGGTGAACATCGTGTCTTACAGGCGATCGCATATCCCGCTTGGCAAAATCCCTTTACGGGTGATGTGATTCCCAGCAAAGATCCTGAAAATCCATTAGGCGATCGCTGGATTGGTTTTTGGACAAATGGCAAGGATTGGTCTGGCTTTCACGGTACACCGAACCGCAGTTCGGTTGGTACGGCTGCCTCTCATGGTTGTATCCGTATGTATAACGAAGATGTGAGGGAATTATTTAGCCAAGTAAAAGTAGGCACAATCGTTAAAGTTTCGCCTTAACTACATAAACAAAACAACAAAAATGCGACATCCACAGACCTATACAATTGAAAGATGAATGAATCTGTCTCCATCTGATTTTGATACGGGACTGATCGGGATCGAACCGATGACCTAGCGCTTAGGAGGCGCTTGCTCTATCCAACTGAGCCACAGCCCCAACAGTCATTTATTCAAGTATTTACTCAAGTAAAATGACCTGCTTGCATATTATAGCAACTGTTTAAGAGAAATGCTACATTTAAGTTTCGTGAAAGTTAAACCCACATTCCGCTCGTAATGGAAGCCTAAAAATATTTACAACGAGACAATCAGGGTTTCAGCGATTTCAAAAGAAATTAATGATAATAAATCCTATTAGTGCGTCCTTATTAACAATATTAAAATAGTGAACAATATTAAAATAGTGATTTTTGTGCGATTAAGCCTCAAAACACTGACTGTATAAGCATTTTCTTTCTAAATATTTTTTCAGTAAAATAAGAGCGGAATGTGGGGTTAAATAGACTTTCTCAACATTTCCACCAAAGGCTTAGTTAGCCAATGTGTGCCGAGTTTCCATTGATGCTGCAAAGTTGGCATTCTCAATAGATAAGCAAATCGGCGCATCGCATGGGCGGGTAAGCCATCAATACTAAACTTGCCCAAAATTGATGCAACTGCGCCATCAACGCCTAAACTGATAAACTCACCAAGAGGAATATAGCTAAAGTTGACGAGGGGTTTCTGGTTGAGGCTTGCCCAAATATTCCAGGCACAATATTGCGATTGTTGAAAGGCGACTTGGGCGGTGGCAGGTAAGCGATCGCCGTAGTTCTCAAGACTGGTGATATCACCGATCGCAAATACATCGGCATATCCCTTAACTTGTAAGGTGGATTCTGTCGCGATCGCGCCTTGCCGATTATGTTCAATTGGGAGATTTTGCAACATTTTTGAGAAAGTACTTCCCACTGTCCATAAGAGAATGTCGATGGGTAAGGTATCGCTACCATCGGCATAGTCAAGGGTGATTTCACCATCAGTAATTTGGGAAACTCTGGTATTGAGATCTGTCCAAACACCGCGTTGCGAAAGTGCTAGCTCCGCAATTTTGCGATTTGCTTCTGTGGAGTTAGCTAAAATTTTAGGATTGCGATCAACTAGGCGGACTCGACCGCGATCTTTAGCGCGAGTTTGGAGGCGATCAGCAATTTTACAGGCAAGTTCCACACCACTACTGCCGCCCCCAGCAATACAGACACGGATTTTATCGCGGCTGGATGCTTCTAATAATTCTAATTTGCTATTTAGTCGATAAAAGTCATTAAGATTGCGGAAAGGAATCGCATATTCCGCCGCGCCATCCACTAAATCCATCGGTGTTTCACCGCCGATCGCTAAAACTAGGCGATCGTATTCAATAAAACTGCGCTGACCAATATTAACTTCCACTTGTTTGGTGACAAAATCAATATTAGTGACTAGTCCTTGGACAAATTGAATCCCTGTATCAATTAGCAATTCTGCGAATGTGGGCGCAATTTCCCATTCCTGCATTTCACCTGTGACTAACTCATAGAGAAATGGTGTAAATAAGAAGCGATCGCTTTTATCAATGAGAATAATTTCTGGGCTGACCGCCCAAGGCAGGCGAGAGAGACTGAGGGCTGTATACAAACCACCAAAGCCACCACCAAGAATACAAATTCGTGTCATCAGAAAATCCTCGCGTTTTTTCTATTTTATAGCGCTTTCCCATAAAGGTAGGGGCAATTCATGAATTGCCATTAGGATCGTAAATTAATTAACATATTAAGAGTAGGGGCGGGTTTAGCCGATGATTTGACCATGTAACGTAAGGTTATCAGCAAAACCCGCCCCTACAGAAGATAACGACGGGCGCTAGCTAAATTAAGTTTTGGTTAAGTTTTAGTTAACTATTTTTGGTTGCGATCGCAGATGGTCATCCGATATTGTTTCATTAAATACTATTTTTATGTTCGGGGGTTGCTATGGCTAAATCTGTGTTGCTTGCCCAGCTATCAGAAGAGCAATCTCTGATGTGGCATAGCGTTTTATCGTCTCATGAGCTTGAAGTCTGGGCTTCACCTGAGACCGAAGATTTATTGAAAATGCTTGATCAAAAATATCAGTCCAAACAACCTTTACCTGAACTGATTATTTCGGATATTGGGATTAGATATGGTGGTGGTACGTCGCTACTGGCGACAGAGCTTTGTAAATGGTGTGCGGAAAATGCGCCTGAGTTGAAAGTTTTACTAGTCAACCCGCGTCAAGTCCAAATTAAGGAAGTTGAAAAGCGTTGGGCTACTCGTCGTGGGGCGATCGACTTGTTGCCAAAAGTTTCTACCGATAATCTAAATGCTGCCTTTGATGTGGCGGCTCAAGCTTTGGCGTTAGAAGTTAATGCGGAAGCTTTGACATCCGCTATTAATATTTTGAAACGCCAACAAACTCAGCTAGATCGCGGCGCTGCTAAGGGCAAAAACATCCGCCAAACTGCTACTGAAGAATTGGCGCGGAAGATGGCGATGATTCCCTTGATGGTCATGGCGAATGAACCGAAAATGGAGTCTAGTGAGGATGAAAACTCATCCCAGCAACAAGGTAAACAGATCGCTCTGGATGCGACTATTTCTGAACTGAATCTTTACGATGTCAAGATTGATTTAGTGCAGACAGGGGAGATCGCTAGACAAATGTTTAAAGAAAATCCTCTTTTACCTGCGCTAGTTCTCTACGAACAAGATACTTATATTGGCATGTTATCGCGGCGTAGGTTTTTGGAATGTTTGAGCCGCCCCTATGGAATCGAGCTATTTACGAAAAGACCCTTAAAAGTTCTTTATGAGCAGTTCCAAACTGATATCCTCAAGTTGGAGGGGAATATGCCAATTGTGAGTGCTTCACAGTTAGCATTGGGACGTGCTAATGATGAAATTTATGAGCCTGTAATTGTTCATCTCGAAGGTGATATTTATAAGGTTCTTGATGTTCACGATCTGTTACAGGCGCAGTCCTATATTCATGAGTTAGCGACAAAGTTGCTCCGCGATCAAACTCAGACGACCATGTTCCAAACCGAAAAAATGGCTAGCTTGGGACAAATTGTTGCTGAAGTATCCCATGACATTCGTAATCCTGTGTCTTCTATCTATGGCAATACCGAATGTTTGATGACTTACATCGAGGGCGTAATGAAGGTTCTCAGAGCCTATGAGAAAGAATATGGAACTTCCGCACCCGTGATTAGTGAAACTCTTGAGGACATCGATTGGGATTATGTGCGATCGGATTTACCGCAGGTTGTGAAAAGTATCCAGTCAGGATCGAGACATCTGCGCCGATTGGTGGATACCTTGCAAAGTCTCTCGCACATGGAAGATCAAGCGACACCAGAGCCGATGGACTTGTGGGAATGTGTTGAGAGTAGCTTAACAATTCTCAGTGGCAGAATTAGAGCCGTTCAGGTAGTGAAGAATCATGTCAATCTGCCTAAGATTAATGGCTATAACGATCGCCTGATCCAAGTGTTCATGAACTTGATTAGTAATGCTCTAGATGCGTTGATGGATTTAAAGGCTCGCCCCGATTTACTTCAACAACGTGAGCAGACTTTCGTTAAAGATGATGTGAATATGGGTGTCGGTCAAGTCCAAACTGTTTCTGGGACTTCTTGGCAACCTCTGGTGATGATTACTTCGGCGATCGCGGAAATAGATAAGCGGAATTGGGTATCGATTAAAGTTGCTGACAACGGTTTAGGAATTCCCAAAGAAATTCAAGATCGAATTTTTGATAATTTCTTTACCACTAAGGGACAAGGCAAGGGAACAGGCTTAGGGCTAGCAATTTGCCATCAGATTGTGACGCAGCAACATCATGGCAAAATTGTGTTGCGATCGCCCTATCTAAATAACAAGGGTGATGTGACCATTGGCACTGAGTTTGAAGTGTTGCTACCTATTTAAGTAACCATCTCACAATTAAATTCTAAACCTTAAGAGGAATGTTCGATGAGCCTTACATTTTATTTCGCCCCCATGTCCACTGCTAGCATCACGGAAGCCGTCCTTGCGGAACTCTCTATCCCTTTCGACCTCGTAAAGCTCAATATTAGCGCTGGAGACACCAGAACGCCCGAATTCCTGAAGATTAACCCCAACGGAAGAGTCCCCGCAATCGTACATGAAGGAACAGCAATCTGGGAGTCTTCTGCAATCACGATGTACCTTGGTGAAATCTTTGGAGTGGATGCCGCGCTTTATCCCGCTCCTGGACCAAAGCGCGGAGAAGCGATGAAATGGATCTCATGGAGTAATGTCACGCTTGCTGAGCCAGCTAGCCGATTATTCGCATCCTTGCCGACTGAAATGCAGGGAGACGCTGAGACTAACGCGCAGGAAAACGTAGCCCCTGAGATGAAAACCGCGATCGCAATTGAGAAAGCAAAAGCAGATCTAGCCGACTGTCTTAGAATTCTTAATGACGGGTTAGAAGGAAGATCGTTTTTGATCGGCGACTATAGCCTCGCGGATACTCATCTGCAAGGAATCGTTGGCTTGATTGGTTCAATGGAGGTTGATCTAACTCCTTTCTCAAATGTCACTGAATGGCTAAATCGCTGCTACGAGCGTCCTGCGATCGCTAAGTTGATGGTCGGTTAGAGAGCGCTCCATTAATGTTGGCTGTTTCTAGCTGAGATTAGGAAAGTGGAAATGATTACCTGCTTTATTGAGTTCTGAGAAGTCATCGGCGATCGCAAAGATAAATAATAAATAATTGTTAGGCGATCGCCTAAAAATCAATCACAGTATAAGCGATCGCCACTGTCTTGATCGTATTGCGATCTTCATCAATCATGCCATGCTCTAACAGATCGCCCACGCTATATAAATTATTTATGGTGACTACTCAGGTTTGAGAGCAGGTAAAATGGGATTATCTAGAAAGATTAAT
>JBAXTW010000116.1:0-15446 GCA_037129985.1 Pseudanabaena sp. ELA645
TATTGTCCCGTCAAATGTTTTGACCTATTTCAAAAATCAGCGAACCGTAAGTGTACTTGTAGTTATGCCGAGTCGAGAACCAGTAGGACTGGTGAGGGTGTCATTAAAGGTGACACTACCGCTTGAGGTTGTACCATCAGCATTGATGCTAAGACTGACGATAGGAGACAGCGCTGAGATAATTACAGGATTTGGGAAAACAACGCTACCACCTTTACCGACATTGGCTGAGAGAACAATATTGGTTCCTGTAAGAGTAATGTTTCCAGTTCCCATAGCAAACGACAAGTTTCCTGCATTACCGTTACTAGTCGAAATTCTACTTGCGATTACATCGGCAACAGAAATATTATTATCACCAGCTACGGTTAATGTGATGTTTCCCGCATTGGTATCAGTACCTCCGTTTGTTGTTCTTGAGTTGAGATTTTGCAATGAGAGGGAACCATTATTAGCGGTAATCGTAATATTCCCGCCACTAGCACCCTCACTAGCAGTGGTTATAGTTGTACCAGAATTAGAAGTAATATTTCCCAAACTGCTTGTAATTGTCGCATTACCTCCTGATGTTGAGATATTGCCAAGATTAGTAATTCCTTGATTGGCGGTCAAGGTTAAGGGGGCGGTATTAGTATCAATATCATTTCCATTGGCATTAAAAGTTCTTGCGGTCAGGATTGATATAGGGGCAACTTGGGATGGAGTTGTACCAGAAATCGGTGTACTGATTGATAGGAAATTCGCTAAACTAATTGCGTTGTTAGATGTGGCGTTACCAATTATCACACTGCTAAATTTAGAATTTGGATTAGCCGCGCCCGAAGGTATTGATAATGTAGGATCGAGAGTTGTTAAAAAGGAGTTGCCCAAAAAGACATTAGTGCCACTGCCATCGATCACTAGGGCTGCATTATTGCTGAAAGGTTGTAAAGTTAATGTTCCTGAGCCACCAAATCCGACAGAAGGAAACTCACTGCGATCGCTGGTAAATGTAAGATTCCCCGTACCACTATTAATATTCAAATTCCCAGTAGGTAAATCAGCCGCTGGAGCTTGAATATTAATGCCTAAACTAGAAGAATTAACAGCATTGCCTGTGATGTTGATATTACCTGTTGTGGTGGTAATGTTTGTCGTCCCGCTAGGTAAAACACTTTCAATGCGAACTCCGTCATTCCCAAATATACCACTACTGATTCCTGTAATGTTAATTGCTCCACTATTGGAAGTAATGCTCGCTCCAGAACTAATGTTAACACCCCTAGCACCACCGCCACTGACGTTGCCATTAAGGGTGATCGAGCCAGTTGTCGAAGAAATTGAGGTGGAAGCGATATTAATCCCTCTTGCACCAGCAATCGTACTCCCATTTTCACTCAGACTAATATTTCCTGCGCCAGAGCTTAAATTTCCACTAACTGCTACCTGCCCTGCATTACTGATTGACATGGTGATATTCCCACCATTGGTAGTAATCGGTGCAGAAATAGTAATATTGCCCGTACCCGTGGAGGCTCCTGCAAATGTAGGATCAACAGTGAAGTCAACACTGCCATTAGTTGTATTGATAGAATTTCCTACAATAATACTGTTCCCAGCCTGCGCTGTAATACCTACATTAGGCGTAACGATATTAATTGGAGCATTAAAATTGATGTCTTGAGTTGCTTGTAAAACTACATTCGATGTTGCACTATTAATCAATGAAGGATCTAACAAAGCATTTGCGGGAGAAGCATTATTGAATGCTGAGGCGTTTGCTAATGTTGAATTGCCACCAGTAATATTGAAGGAGATATTGCTGGGATCGAGAAGTAAAGTACCAATTTTGCCTTGCGGTCAAGGGTATTAGTAGAACCGCGATAATCTAAATTCTCTTTTCCTGAGACTTCTACAAATCCACCATCGCCTGATACATCACCACCTTTAGCAGCGATCGCCCCAAAAAACTGGGTAGAGCGATCCGCCCAAACAATTACCTTACCGCCATCACCGACTAGCAATCCATTCGCCAGAATTTTGGAACTAGCATCCACATAAGTTTGTAAGGCATTAGGAGCAATTCCCTTCCCCTGAAAAGTACCACCAATGAGAACTGTGCCGCCGCCGTTAATTCCTGACGCATCAATTAGCGAATAAACTAAACCAACTTGATTCCCAAATACACCGACGTTTCCGCCCTTTGATATTGCAGAAGACACATCAATTTTGCCAGATGTAATATTCATACCATCTTTGACAGCAATATCGGCAGGGCTGGGATTTGCAACTAATGCAATAGTTCCATCGGGCTTAACGACAACTTGATTTGCTTGAGAGGCTTGTCCTGTGAGTAATTCGGCTAATTTTGGTAAAGTAGCGATCGCGCCATTCCAATTACTAGGGATCACATCTTTATTTACCGCAAAGCCGAGAACTAAATCAGGCGATCGCAGTTCCACTTGAGAGTTACCTGATACAGCCGCTAGATTAACATTTCCATTTGATGCAGTGAGATTACCTGTACTAATCACCGTCCCTGCGGTGAGAGAAATATTTTTACCCGCATCAACGCTTAGACTGCCTTGATTGATGATGGCGGCGGGTTGAGCGATCGCAAATTGAATATTTTTCGGATCACCAGTAGGAAAGCTCAGAGAATTCTTATCAACGCTAAATTTTTGATTTTGATCAAAACCTAAACTTGTTCCCGTGGTGACATTAAATGATCCACCAATATCTAAACGCGCATTTGCCCCAAAAACCACACCATTAGGATTTAGTAAGTAAAGATTTGCACTAGGAAACGCAGACCGACTTTCGATTGTGCCAAGAATACTTGAAGGTGTGTCCCCTGTTACACGATTAATAATATTGTTAACTTTTGTACCATCAACTGATGAATTACCTGTATTGAAAATCACACCCGAATTAGGTACATTAAACTTATCAAAACTATGGTATAAATTGCTGCCATTGACAGTGCCTTGACCAACAGGGGCGATCGCATTTCCTTTCACCTCGGTTGCGGTGGAGCCATCTACAGCTATTTGCGCTTTTGCTAATAATGGGTTAGCAATTATAGCCGTAAGCATAAAGATAGAAAATATGCCAAATCGCTTAGCTTTGAGCAATATACTCGCTGTGGGGGAATTACTAACGCTACGTTTGGATAAAGACATAATCTACAACTCTCTAAATTAAGAACTTGTGTTGATCAACATTTGCCAATCTAGTTCACATAGTATAGCAATCAAAAACGGCAAGATCAATTCATGAATTATCATTAAGTAGATAGATGCAATTAAATGTCAAAGCAAAAAAAATTTAGCGTAGGGTGCGCGTGCGCTAAACTTTTCGGAAGGACAAGAGCTTTTTCAAATTTATATTTGTTTGCGAATCAACAAAAATGTTACTAAAAAAATGCTTAATTACAGGCTTGGGGATGGCGCTTGTTGCTAGTTATCAGCCAAATGCGATCGCGGAATTCACGATCAAGCGTGACTATGAATACCAAACGCCATTACCCCAAACTGGTAGGGTCACAATCCGTCTACCAATCCAAAATTTACCTGTGGCTAGCCTTTTTGAGTCATGTCCAAAAAAGTCTTATCTGCAAGAATTTGCGGAAAGCAGTAACTATTTGGTCATGGTTTGTCGAGATCAAGCTAATAATTTACAAAAGTATTGGCTCCAGAAAACCAAAAAAACGGGTAAGGTTATGCGTCTAACTGCCCAAGATCGCCCTAATAGTCAGCCTTCACTTTGGAAGAGCGGTGATTATCAGGTTACTTTGTATGCTGATGGGATAGGTCGTGGCAATGCGTATTTGGAGTCTTACAACATGAAAACTCAGAAGGGAAGAAGCGAAGCATTGCTTTACCACTATAGTAAGTTCTATAGCAATCCAAAATAAGTTATGTGAGTCGCTCATAACTCTTAAAAAAGCTATTATTTTTTTACTTATGCCAACTCAAATTCAAGAATATCGATCGCCTAAAGTCACCGTCATCGGTGCGGGCAATGTTGGGGGAATGTTGGCAATGCGGATCGCTGAAAGCAATCTTGCGGATGTTGTACTCTGCGACATCGTACAGGGCAAACCACAGGGATTAGCGCTGGATATGATGCAAGCAAGCCCGATCTCCAATAGCGATCGGCAAATCATCGGTACAAATGACTACGCTGACACTAAAAATTCAGATATTATTGTCATCACCGCAGGATTGCCACGCAAAGATGGCATGAGTCGCAATGATTTACTTCGCATTAATGCCACTATCGTTCGGGATGTGGTGGTGAAAGCGATCGCCCAGTCGCCTCATGCAATTTTAATTGTGGTGACTAATCCTCTGGATGTGATGACCTACCTCGCATGGAAAGTTAGTGGATTACCCACGCACCGTGTCATCGGTATGGCAGGAATCCTTGACGCATCAAGATTTAAAACTTTTATCGCGATGGAGTTGGGTGTTTCTAGTCGAGATGTCAGCGCGATGGTTTTAGGCGGACATGGTGATCTGATGGTTCCATTGCCACGGTACTCAACAGTGAATGGGTTGCCAATTACCGAACTGATGTCGGAGGAGGCGATCGCCAGCATCGTAGAAAGAACTCGAAATGGGGGAGCGGAAATAGTGAAATTGATGCAAACGGGTAGTGCTTATTTTGCACCATCAGCATCGGCTTATATAATGGTGGAATCAATCTTAAGCGATCGGCATCGGGTCGTTCCTGCAGCAACCTACCTGACGGGTGAGTACGGCTTAAAAAATATCTTTATGGGTGTACCTGTGCAGTTAGGAAAACATGGTGTGGAAAAAGTAATCGAAATCCAACTTACTAAAGCCGAAACTACGGCACTGCATATATCCGCCGCCGCCATTCAAGAAAATATAGATCTGCTATGAATACAATGCCATGAATACAGTTGACTACCTTCGCATCAGTTTGATTGATCGGTGTAATTTTCGCTGCACCTACTGTATGCCCGAAGGTGCGGAGGTTGACTATCTGCTTACCCAAGAAAGTTTGACTAATCCAGAAATAATTAACTTATTAAAAGAGGTCTTTATTCCCCTTGGGTTTAGGAAATTTCGGCTGACAGGTGGCGAACCTCTACTGCGGCGTGATTTGGTGAGCTTGGTAGAGGCGATCTCCAATTTGCAGGGTGTCGAAGATTTGTCGATGACCACTAACGGGTTTCTACTTGACCAATTAGCTAAGCCTCTATACGAAGCAGGTTTACGGCGCATTAATATTAGTCTTGATTCCCTCGATCGCGATGTATTTCGGCAAATTACAGGACGCAACCTCTGGGAAAAGGTATGGGCGGGAATTTTAGCAGCCCATGAGGTGGGCTTTGATCCATTGAAATTAAATGTGGTAGTTGTGCCAGAGGTGAACGATCGCGAAATTTTGGACTTAGCCGCCTTAAGTATTGATCGTGATTGGCATATTCGCTTTATTGAGTTTATGCCCATTGGTAACGACAACCTATTTACCCATAAGGGCTGGGTCGATTCGGCAACCTTACGTCAACAAATCAGCGATCGCTATGGGCTAGATGCGGGGCAATGTAAAGGGAATGGTCCCGCCGATGTATTTCAAATACCTAATGCAAAGGGGACTTTGGGGTTTATTAGTCAAATGTCCGAATGTTTTTGCGATCGCTGCAATCGGATGCGACTCTCCGCCGATGGTTTGTTGCGTCCATGTCTATTAAATGAATCGGGACAGATCGATCTCAAAACCGCTTTACGTCAAGGGCAAGATTTTGCGGAGTTGCGCGTGGCGGTACGCGATTTATTGCAACTTAAGGACGAAATTAATTTTAAAGAACGCGATCGGGGTACGGGCGAAAAAAATAGCTATCGCCGCACTATGTCCCAGATTGGCGGCTAGCAGTACTAGGAAGATATCATGAAAATATTGCTAATAGAAGATGATGAAGTATTAATTGCGATTTTAACCAAAAGTCTGACGGAACATCATTACATACGGGTTTGCGGCGTGGTGGTAATGCTTCTAATATTTGGGCAATTATTCACTGTTTTATCATGACCACTGTTCGTCGTCTTGGTTTTCGCACTATTCCTCAGGGGCAACGTGTTCTCGCTAATCAAGTTCGTCAAGTTTTTGATATTCTCTCTTGTTCTTATTCTTACTGATTTCTTCTTCGTGAATTTTCTTGTTCTCCCTTCCTACTTGCTTTTCAGAAAATGAAACCACCCTGCTAATCTTTTTCTGGGAAGGGAGTATAAGTTTTCGATCTCATTTGGTTTATTTACCAATAAACTGGTAATCTTTGACTCTCTGTAAACGATTGTGGATTCGATTAACTAGATCTATGCCGACAATTGGCTTACATAAATAGTCATCAGCACCAACTCCAAAAGCAAGATTTTGAGTGTTAGAGTCTGACATCATACTGAGAAATAGCACTGGCAAGCGTTTCCAGTTAAGATCATTTCTAATGGATTGACAAATTTCTAACCCATTAATTGGCGGCATATTTACATCTAAAACTAGTATGTCAGGCCTTACTGCACATAACACTGTCCAAAAATCCTGCGGGTCGGCTAATGTTGTGACCTTAAAGCCCCAAGGATTGAGTAGCTCTGTAAGCGATCGCAAACAATCAACATCATCATCAACAATCATCACCTTAGGCTCAATTACAGATTGAGATTGTTTCAATGAGAATGTTGAGTTGTCCGCGATCAAAGGTGTAGGTATGCTTTGGATTAAATTAGTATTTTGGATAGCCTGCTCTAAAGCAACCACCAATGGTTCTAATGCTTCTAATTGTACTTTTTGATCTGAAGTTTGTCCCTTAAGTAGGTTTTCTAATTGAATTGCGAGTTGCATAGCACTTGTTAATCCCAATGTACCAAGGGTTCCCGCTAATTTGTGAGCAGTTTGATGGGCTAATTCTTGAAAATGCGGCGATAGAAATCCAGATTCGAGTTTTTTGATCGCTTGGAATAATACTTGCAACTGTTCAAGACTCTTAGGCTTAGTCGTCACCCAAAGCTGATTTAAGAACTCTAAATACTTTTCCTGCTGGCTGTCTTGAGTACTCAATTTGAGATTAGGGGAATTAGCAGGAGCAGTTTCTACGGGTTTAGATATTTCAACATCCGTAGATTTATCTGGCACTTTTAGATAATAGCCGCGCCCATGCACAGTAGCAATAAAATCTGAAGGAGCGCCTGCCGCCGCCAATTTTCGCCGCAATCCTCGAATATGGGAGCGAACTGTTGCTTCCGAAGGAAACTCATCGGAAGACCATAGGCGATCAAGAATCTCCTCAACACTGAGCAAATGCTGACTATCACGCAGTAAAATCTCTAATAATTCATATTCTTTGTTGGTGAGTGTTAGAGGTAAATTATTGTAAGAAATTTCACAAGTACTAGGATTTAAGAGTAAATCTCCCCAAACGATTATGGGAGAAGAAATCGCATTACTTCGCCTCAATAAAGCCCGAATTCGAGCAATTAATTCTGGTATATCAAAGGGCTTTACCAAATAGTCATCCGCTCCAGCATCTAAACCAATCACCTTTGTAGTGCTAGTATTTTGTGCTGTTAGTAAGAGAATTGGCACGCTATAGTCTTCCGCTCGAAAGCGTTGACATAGGCTGATTCCATCTAATTTAGGCAACCCAATATCTAATATGATTAGGTCATAATCAAAAGTTGAACCATAGCTCCATGCCATTTCCCCGTCTTTGACTACATCCACGATATAGCGTTTTTCAGTCAGTGCTTTTGTTAAGACAGCAATTAAGACATCATCATCTTCTACCAATAATATTTTCATAAGATTTAAAAAAGATTTATAGGTTTTGGGAGGTTGTTAAGATTCACTTATTGAAGATCTTGAAGTCTACAATAATTTATAGGCTTACCAATCAAGCATTTTCGTAATTAGATCAGGTAGATCGAGGGAATTGAACGGTTTCGTAATCACTCCACTCACCCGTAAATCATTAAACTGTCTTCTTTCTGAAGTCTGAGCCTTAGCAGTTAAAAAAATCACAGGGATTTGTGCAGTTTGTGGATCGGATTGAAGTGCTTTAAATGTAGCTATGCCATCCATATCAGGCATCATCACATCTAGCAAGATCGCGTCAGGTTTTTGATCGCAAGCGGTTTTGATACCTTGCATTCCTGAACTAGCAACTAATACTTGCCAGTCAACAACCATCTGAATCCCAAACTGCACGACAGTTTGAATACTTTCTTCATCATCAACAATCAGAACCCTCTTAATTGGCATAGTTTTAATTTTAATTTAATCAAACGTTTAATAATGGCAGAGTAAACGAAAAAGTACTACCTTTACCAAGAGTACTCTCAGCCCAAATTTTACCCTCATGCTGTTCGACGATATTGCGACAGATCGTTAATCCCAACCCTGTCCCACCTTTACGGCGAGAGTCAGAAGAGTCTACTTGCTGGAATCTTTCAAAAATACTTTCAAGTTTGTCCGATGGAATGCCCTGTCCTTCATCGCAAACGGACAATAGAACTTCAACATTTAGTCTGTTTTCCGCAGTTAGCCAGACCTTACCGTTAACTGCCGAAAATTTAATCGCATTGCTGATTAAATTTGTTAAAGCTTGAACTATGTAGTCAGAATCGACCAAAATATTCATATCAATTGGCTCAACGACTAAAACCACACCATGATGCTGAGCCATTGGTTGCATTGTCTCTTTTGCTTGAATCATTAAGGTGGAGATATTACAGATTTGCTTCTCCATTTTTACTTCACCAGATTCGATGCGTTGTAGGTCAAGTACATTATTTACTAAACGGACTAAGCGCTCTGTATTGTCATCAGCGATTTCTAGGATTTGCTGTCCATCTTTTGAGAGGCTTCCTAATTTCCCTGTTGCTAAAATTTTTAAGGCGCTATGCATTGAAGTTAAAGGGGTTCGTAGTTCGTGGCTGACGACAGAGATGAATTCATCTTTCATGCGTTCGATCGCTTTGCGATCGCTAATATCGGTAGTTAGTGAAAAAAACCCTTTAACATTTTTATGTTCGTCAACATCAGGAATATAAGTAACATTGACGGAGCAGGGAAGACCATGCTTTAAGAGAATTTCATTTTCATAAGTTATAGTCTGCCCTAATAGAGCCAGTTTCACATGGGACTGCATTCTTGAGTAGCAGTCATTTCCCCAAACAGATTTAATATCGCTCCCACAGATTTCCGATAGAGACTTACCTAGCCAATCTTCATAGGCTTTATTATTAAATCGATAATACTGGTTCTCATCTACATAGGAAATCAGTACTGGCAAGGCATTCGTAATTAATCTTAATTGCTCTTCACTCTGTCTTAGTGCAGTTTCAGCCTGTTTCCGATCATTGATTTCTTGCTGAAGATTATGATTGACTTCCTGTAATTCCGCAGTACGAACTTCGACAATTTCTTCTAAATGTTCTAGAAACTGGGCTTGAGATAAGGCGATACCGATCTGATCGGCAAGTTGCTGCATCAGTTCTAGTTCAAAATCAAGCCATTTGTAAGGGCGATCGCAATGATGTGCGATCAGTAATCCCCACAATTGATTGGGCGAACTTATTTCATTTTGTTGATGGGAATTCAGATTTTGCAAAATGGGGACGATCATCTTTGCCTTGATATTGAATTGATGAACAAATTCAATTAGACATTCAGATAAACCTTCTTGACGATCGCTAACATCCGCGATCGCTCTTACCCTACCCCTAGCATAAAGTTGTTGATATTCAGTGGGAAATACTTCTTCAGGAAATTCTAAATCAAGAATTTTTGGATAATTGGGTAAAACGGATTCACTAATCGCCCGCCCTGTGCCATCGGGAAAAATTTGATAAATCAGTACGCGATCGGCTTGCAAAATTCGCTGTACTTCAGTTACCGTTGCATTTAGAATTTCTTTAAATTTTAAATGTTGCCTAATTTTAAATGTAACTTCGGCAAATAGTTTAACCCATTGCCGTTGTCGAAATAACTCAGCTTGCTCGTGATTTTTGAAGGAAAGCAGGGGTTTTACGGCATTTTTCTGCTTTTTTTTGTTGGATTTAGACCGCTTATTTTTAGGCATAAGTTACTCATTTTCATGCACAAGCTAATTTTACGCTTATATCGCTTTGCATTCATGAAATATCCAGAAAAACAATCAAGCTACAATCAAGCGATTGAGTCAAATAACATTGAAGTCATATAGCGCTCCGCCCATTCTTTGCCAAAGGACTTTTCGAGAACTCGACGAGTTTTATCATTTTGTTGTTGCTTGGTGCAGTAATATTGCTGACCTGCGATCGCACTAGCAACTTCAACATCAGAAGTTAATGGCTCTAAATTGGTGGCGATTTGGCAATGAATCGACAAAAAATCTTGAACCCGCCGTAAAAAAGCCCGCTCTTCTTCAACACCAGTAGGACGAATAAACAGACAAAATTCAGAGAAAATATCAGCCCATTCGGGTAACGCACGGGGCTGTGAGAATTCTATGCTTTTTAAGTTAGCCAATCTCGCTTGGTAATTAGTAGGTAAAGATTTTTCGCGATTGCTAGGTGATAGATCGGCGATCGCCGCGCTAATCATCCCCCCACGTCCTCCGACTATATCTGCCCCAAAAATAGGCAAGGCATACTCAGGATTTGGAAACATTACACAATGGAGAATATCCAAACCATTGCCCACCTGAGCTAGTTCTAGATGTAATTTGCGAAATTGTTTGGTTTGATAACAAAGATTTTCAATGATTAATTTTTCTCCTTCTAAATTCCCCTCAATGTAGCCTAGATCTTCGGGGATAAGATACGGTTCAAGATCTAAATTTTTTTGCCATGTTTCTTCAATACAGTTTGCTAGCTTCTGAATTAAATGATGTTGACGGATTCGCAATGAGGTTGCCATAAACTTTTTAAATATAAATTCTTAAATACCGAAGACAAAAAATAGAAAAAAGAGAATAATAAGTTTTTGTTAAAGAAGACTGATTCTTAAATTAAATGGGCTCAAAAAGTTTTAACTCTTCAATTAGACAATCAAAATAGGGAGCTAATTCATTCTGATGCTCTGGCGCAAGTCGTTTAAGACTAGCAATTTTGATGGATGATAAGCCAAGAATCATAGCATCAATAGGTACTTGTAGCTCTTGATAAAGCTCCTGCATATACCTCAAACCTTCAGCATTTAAGTAATCAAGACGCTGACCCGCAATACCGTAGGTGATGCAGCGCAAAAAGTGCCAAAAGTCCCGCCAGCAAGCATTTGCTCGTTCAGCAGGATAAAGCCCTCCCCCTTCTTGGGTAATTTTCGGGAAAGTTACTAACACCTGTTGTCGCGCCTCATCAACAATTTGTGGTGCTTGTGCAGACAATAATCTTACTGTTGGGATATTTGTAGCGATCGCAGGTATTAATATTTGTAAATCACTTAAATCTTCATCGGTAAGATAACGCCCTTGATCGTCGGCATCTTGAAATTTGGCAATGGCAAGATCTGGATAAATATTTTGCCAAGAGATGAAGCTGACGATACGAGATTTTTTAATTAATGCAAGAACTTTTTCGCTTAATTGAGGATTAGGCATTAAATTTAGGGTGAGTGAAATGGCAGAAAATTTAGCTTTAAGCTAGTTTAGCCGATCGCATTAGGCTTAAATTAATTAATCGCACAGCCTAAAAAATCCTTACCTCCTAATAATTTATGGATCTTTCCCAAATCAAAATTGATTTGCAAAATTCTGATTTTCAGTATCGGATCAAAGCGATCGCCGCACTCAAAGATTTTACGGCTGAAATAGCAATCCCTTTATTACTCCAGCATGTCAAAGATCCTGAATTTTTGGTGCGTACTTTTGTGGCAAGAGAGTTAGGCCGACAAAAAAATGCCGAATCCTTTGCGGCGCTACTGCAAATTATGCGCTATGACAATACCCCAAATGTTCGGGCTGAAGCTGCTAACTCTATTTCTTTATTCGATCGCATATCCGCTTCGCACTTAGTCCTAGCATTTCACCAAGACGATCACTGGTTAGTAAGGCGCAGCATTTTAGCGGCTCTAGTAGAAATGCAATGCTATCCAGAGATATGGGAAATATGTTGTGTGGGTATAGTTGGCGAAGATGCCGCCGTACAAGCTTACGGTTCGCTGATTTTTGAAATAGGTCAAAACATTTGACGGGACAATAAGGATCTCAGGCTTTATGAACTTTTTTTACGAAGTTATTGATTTTCACCTTCTTGTATGCATTACAAATAAATTAAAGCAATAATGACCTTTATTAGTATTAATTATCAATAGTAATGCCAAAAAGTGCAAATTAATGAATGTCATTTGCATTAAGAAAATCAGCGAACGGTAAGTACAAGAAGCCCGTATTGATGGCTTAGGTTCTTTGTCTGGTTCCGATCAATCAGACAAAGCCCTATCAAAGTTATTAGAGCTTAAAAATGCAGAATTTGAATATATTCGTGTGCGGGTTGCCTATGCTCTGACCCAATTCGATACACCTGAAGCCAAAGCAGCAATAGCGGAACTGAGAGGCGATCGCGACTATCGAGTAGTGGGTGCGGCAATGGAAAATTTACTATAAAACCCATTGATAGGGTTGCGGCGCGAAGCGCCGCAACCCTATCAATGGGTTTCAAATTTGTATCTCTTGCGACCGATTTGTAAAGGATTGTTACTTACTTTACAAAAGATGAGACTAAACAGACTTCGATCTTTTATGTTCTATATGTCTTGTGAATCCCACAAGCACAGACAACGTTTTAAATAAGATAACTATTTTTAAGGAGAGCTATTAAATGCTTGACGCTTTTTCCAGAGCTGTAGTTTCAGCTGATGCTAGCACCTCTGTAGTCGGTGACATCAATGCTCTTAAAGCATTCGTAGCTAGCGGCAACCGTCGTTTGGATGCAGTAAACGCAATTGCTAGCAATGCAAGCTGCATGGTTTCTGACGCAGTAGCAGGTATGATTTGCGAAAACCAAGGCTTGATTCAAGCTGGTGGTAACTGCTACCCTAACCGTCGCATGGCTGCTTGCTTGCGTGACGCTGAAATCGTTCTACGTTATGTCACCTATGCTTTGTTGGCTGGTGATTCTTCCGTACTAGACGATCGTTGCTTGAACGGTTTGAGAGAAACTTATGCTGCTTTGGGCGTACCTACAACCTCCACAGTTCGTGCAGTCCAAATCATGAAAGCACAAGCTGCTGCTCACATTCAAGACACCCCTAGCGAAGCTCGCGCAGGTGCAAAACTCCGCAAGATGGGTTCCATCGTAACCGAAGATCGTTGTGCTTCCTTGGTTGCTGAAGCTTCCAGCTACTTCGATCGCGTAATCGCAGCTCTTAGCTAATTGATTGATATCTGCTAATTGATTGATATCTGATTACGATTTACTGGTTGAGATTTGATTGACCAGAACCAAAACTAAGCTCACTGAATAAAAAGAATCCAGTTTGGAGATTTAATAAATGAAATCCGTTGTTACTACCGTTATCGCCTCTGCTGATGCAGCAGGACGTTTTCCTAGCACCTCAGACCTCGAATCAGTACAAGGTTCTATCCAACGTGCAGCAGCACGTTTGGAAGCTGCTGAAAAGCTAGCTGCTAATCTTGACAACGTTGCTAAAGAAGCATACGACGCTTGTATCAAGAAATATCCTTACTTGAACAATGCTGGCGAAGCAAACTCCAACGACACTTTCAAATCAAAGTGCGCTCGTGATATCAAGCACTACTTGCGCTTGATTCAGTACAGCCTCGTTGTTGGCGGTACAGGTCCTTTGGATGAGTGGGGTATTGCTGGTCAGCGCGAAGTTTATCGTGCATTGAGCCTTCCTACCGCTCCTTATGTAGAAGCTTTGAGCTATGCTCGTAACCGTGGTTGCACACCTCGTGACATGTCTGCACAAGCATTGACCGAATACAATGCATTGCTTGACTATGCAATCAATTCTCTTTCCTAATTGATTCTCACGGTAAGCTTTGCTTGCTAAAAAACAAAAGTAGGTGCAATTCATGAATTGCACCTACTTTTGTTTTCGGATGGAAAATTGCTATAATTCTAGAATCATGGATAAACGTTTTTATAGTTTTTTTAATCTGACAGAAGATCAAGCGATCGCTGTTTTAGATACGCCGCAAGATCAAATTGGGGAAGATGATTCTCGATATATTGCCGCTTCGCATTTAGTAAATTTTAATTCCGAAAAATCAATCGCGGCTTTAGTCAGAGCGATTCATGAAACTAATCCTGAAATGGATAATCGGATTGTCCGCAGGAAGTCTGTCGAAACTTTAGGTCGTCTACAAGCTCTGTCAGCTTTGGCAGTAGTTAGAGGTTGTTTAGCCGATCCAGATTGCTTTATGGTAGAAAATGCAGTTTGGGCGATCGGTGAAATTGGCACAAAAGATCCCCAGATTTTAGAAGAAATTACGCAATTATTAGATCGGTCAGACCAAACTTATCGCGTGATTATTCAGACATTGGCAAAGTTGGATTATCAGCCTGCGATCGCGAAGATTCAGCAATTTGTAAAAGATGAGAGCTTGCCAGTCTCTAGCGCTGCGATCACAGCTATTTGTCGATTAACTAAAGATTTTTCGCAAATGGATAAGATTGTTGCCCTACTCCAAAATCGCAATGTGATCGCCCGCCGTTTATCGATTCAAGATTTAATCGATGCCAAATATTATGCAGCAATTCCTGCAATATCGCGCTGTCCTGTATCCTTGGTGTTTCGGTTGCGCGGCATTCGGATGTTGGCGGAAGCAGGTATCGAAGAAGGGGCGATCGCATGGGCGGATGTGCAAGAATCCTTAGAAAAGTCATTAATCGATCATCCTTCCACTCTTGTCCCAGTTCATAATTACAGTACTTTCCCCGATCTTCCGCATCTAATCCACGAGCTTTATGAAACTGATTTTGGCAGATGTTATTTAGCGATCCAAACTATTTTAGAGAATTATGCAGACGAGGCTCCTGCGGCTCTAGTTGCGAATTATGAACAGGAAGCCCGCAATGATTATGGCGCTCATTTCCATGTGGTTAAACTTTTCGGTTGGTTAAAATACGCGCCAGCCTACGATCTCTTAATTGAGAGTTTGCATAATAAACAACCGCAGTACCAAAAGTCACGAGCCGCCGCCGCGATCGCTCTTGCTGAAATTGGTGATACGAGAGCAATTCCCGAACTAAAAGCTTGTTTGGAAACTAAAATATGGGACTTGAAATATGCGGCTCTGTTAGCATTAGAGAAGTTTGGTGATTTCACAGGCTATGAAGTACTAGCCAATGATAGTGATTTACTAATTCGCCAGAAAACAAAAACTTTACCAATTTGATGATGTGCCGCGCTATGCGCGGCACATCATCAGAAATTTAAATCGGCTCTTCTGGGTTTGAGGGGATTAATGTATAATGAGTTACGAATATAGCTGG
>JBAXTW010000117.1:0-15317 GCA_037129985.1 Pseudanabaena sp. ELA645
TACCAATTACCAATTACCAATTACCAATTACCAATTACCAATTACCAATTACCAAAAATTACTTCAAAACCAACGGTGGATACTTATCTGTCTCATCCATCAAATACTTAGCCAACAAACGCGCTTGAAGCTCAAAAGCTTCTTGGTAAGTGCATTTACGCCCCATCACAGGATGCTTAAATTCCGATTGTTTCTTCTGTTCGTAAAGCGTTAAGAATACCTTCCTTGCCTCATTAGATAGAGATATAGCTTGGCTAAGTGGCTCAGAAGTAAAATCCTTGAGCGCGATCGCCTTGCGATTAATTGCTGACAACACGATCGCATCGACAATTAAGGGGCGAAACTCTTCCATTAGGTCAAGAGCGAGACTGGGACGACCATAGCGCTCCGTATGCAAATAGCCAAGATAGGGATCAAAACCGACAATATTTAAGGCTCCCTGAACATCATGACGTAATAGAGAATAGCCAAAACTCAACATCGCATTCACAGGATCAACGGGTGGGCGGCGATTACGGGTGGTGAAGCTAAAACCATCGGCACGAATTAATTTTGGGAAAGCTTGCCAATATACAGCACTGCCATGACCTTCCACACCTCGCAAACTAGCGATCGCCTTAATGGTCGCCAACGAATCGATCGCTCGTTCGAGAGCATCAATCGCTTTCTGTAAGTCATTATCGGGATAATCTCGCAGATGTCGCATCAATGACGCACGATAATTTTTTAACTTACCACGCACAAAGGCTTGCACCATATGGATTGCCTTTGGTGTTTCTCCTGCTGCATCCCATTGCGATCGCCTGACGAAAATATTTTTAGTTAGCTCAGGTTCTAAGCGACCGAGAAAGCGCCCCGTACCTGTCATGAAGGACATTGGGATTTTTCGCTCTAAGAGTTCGATTACTGCCGCAGGGGAAATTGTCGCCCGACCGAGAATCACCAAACCGTCAATTTTGATCAATGGCACATCAATCAACTGTTTCTTATCAGCTTTCACCGTCAAGCGTTCATATATCGCAGGTGGCATCCGACCTGTTTCCATCAAGCTCGTAATATCTGCAATCATCGCGATCGCCTCTTTTCGCAACTCATCCGTAATCTCAATCTCTTGTCGCTGGTGGGTTTGAGCATAATAAACATAGCCCTTCGTAATGTTTTTACCTGTCATCTCTTCTAGACAGAGCGCTTGAGCGACAACCTGCATCGCATCATTATCCCATTCACCTTTATGTCCGCGTTTGTATTCAATGGGATAAAGATTGCCATCAACTTCTTCAATCAAATCCGACTTACCGTTCAAGCCATATTGTTCTGACTTCAGCCAGATTGCCCTGATTTGCCAAGTCTCCTCCCGTTGATTTTCGCCAACCGTATGCACCCGTTGATGTAAATCTGTTCCTTCAATTGTGTAATGATTTTCGACAAATTCACCCGCACAAAACATTCGCCAGCAACGATGCGGACAATATGCATATTGATTAAGAGCAGCGATGGGAATTGGTTCCATGATGGTAATTGGTAATTGGTAATTGGTAATTGGTAATTGGTAATTGGTAATTGGTAATTGGTAATTGGTAATTGGTAATTGGTAATTGGTAATTGGTAATTGGTAATTGGTAATTGGTAATTGGTAATTGGTAATTGGTAATTGGTAATTGGTGATGGGTGATTGTTTTTTTCCTTTTGCCTTTTTACTTTTTCCTTCTCATCGGTTCAGGGAATTAAGGTAAGCGTTGAGTTTTGGGAGTAGAGGATTTAGGATGGATTTTAGTTTTTGGACTTGTTCAGGTTTTAGTAGTTTGCGACGGTAGGCTAGTCTGAGCCAACTGGTTGTTTCATAGAGTGACCCTCGTGCAATACTAATAAATCTTTGATTATCTTTTAAGCTGCCGCGTCCTCTGCCTTCAGCAATATTGGCGCAAACACTATCTGCGGAACGTACAATTTGTTTGCCCGCAGTATCTTTTGCAAATTGATCCCATAAATTCACCATATCCCATACCTCATTAGCTAAATTCTCAGACAAGCGATAAACTTCCAAATCTTCAAAATCAGGTCTACCCATAACCAATCACCAATTACCAATTACCAATCACCAATTACCAATCACCAATCACCCGCCTAACCATCCCCATCCCCATCGTCGTCTTCCTACCTATCCCTGAAAACATCGCAAAATCAGCAAGAGCATTAATCTGTTTGATCACTTCTGGCGATGCATCACCGAGAATCCGATACCAAATCTCACCAACACAACCGATAAAGCTATGGTTGTCATAGTTCTTGACTACTTCGGTTTTGATATCAAATCGGCTGGGAAAGATATGTTCGATGATTACGGGATTGATTGGGATTTCGCTGTAGGTGTTCCACCGATCGCATAGACTCTTAAACACGTTGTCGCGGGTGGGCAATGGCGAATCGTATTTGCCCTGACGGAAGGCGGTGGGGGTGGCGAGGTGAAAGGTGATATTTCGTTCGGTATCAGAAGCGCGATCGTAGATTTGTTGATAGGTGGCGAAGTTTGACCAAGGCTGGCTTGATTGCGGTGTGCCGAGAATGCTGGTGATATATAAATCGGCGGAACCAAGATGAAAGGCGCGATCGGGATTGAGATTGAGCCAAAGTCCTGTTAGTTTGCTAAACAAAACTTCGTCTAATAGCGTGATGCGCCACCAGCAGGGAGTTGCAGGGGGAATTGGAAATTGGTAATTGGGGATTGGTAATTGGTGATTGGGTGATTGGTGATTGGTGATTGGTGATTTGGATCTTGTTTTTGGCTTTGGTTTACCCATTACCAATGACCCATTACCCATTACCAATGACCCATTACCCATTACCAAAATCGGACTTAATCCAAATCCTTTATTGGCTTTTTCACCATGTAGGCGATCGCCTAACTCTTTATCTATAGAACTCACCAATGTTAAAAAAAGCGCATGAATATGCCGTCCCGTCAGAAATTCTGGATAAATTGGCGTTTTGGGCATAAAATTAACAACTAAACTGTGAGGCATAATTTTTTATTCCTTAAAATATGTCTTAAATTACGATTTTGAAAGTAAAAAGGCAAAAGTAAAATTACCAATTACCAATCACCCATTACCAATTACCATGGTTGACATAGAGAAAAAAAAGGCGATAACTGAAGAGATGCTTAACTCTTCGACCATTGACGATCCGACGGAAGCGCGTGAGCTTTTGCGGGATTTAGAAGCCAATCTACCGATCGCAGTTCGCTTTAACGAATATGGGCTTTTGAATTTGCAAGAGCAAGGAAGCAACTTAAGAGATCCGCATGGTATTTTTGAGGTTAATACAATTTTTTATATGGGAGATATAGCTGGGATTCTCTGCAGTATTGATCATGAGGTAGATTCTCAGAAAGAGTTAATGCTGACTTCGATAACCCATCTCAAGGTCGATCCTAACCATCCTTTAGCTAAGCGAATTCAGCAATATCAGAAAAAACGGGTGATCTCTATGATGATTGCTGATGGTCTCACAAAGCGTAGTAAGTTCAAACCGCAAAAGAAGAAAAGAGGTTTTGGTCGCTAGTCCAAAAGCCCCGATCGCTCTAAAATGCGATCCGACCAAATCTGTGCTTGTGTTGCAACTTCCATCCGTAGCGCTGGATCTGCCCAGATTTTTGTCCAGCGCAATTGCCACAGTGCAAGCTGTATCTGTAATTCCACTAGTTCGCCTGCCGTGTCAATTTCAGCATCGTTAGCCGTCCATTCGATGAATCTTTTGCTTTCATCAATTAGGCTGACAGCCACATTTGAGGCAGTTGCTCTTTGAGACAAGTTTTTAATCTTTGCTAGATTTGAAGCTATGTTTCCCAATCGGATCGGCAATCCATCTCTTAAATAGCGTTGTTTGAGGGCTTCCCAGTTTCTCATAATGTTTTATACCTTAAAGCGATATTCCATACGTGCAGGGATTTTGAAGCCATCAACATCATAAAAATGTCCGTTAATACTGACATTGCGAATCAGACTAACAGGCGGCATATTTACGGTGTCATAGCTCAAGACTTGATGAGTAAACATCACATCAAGGGGATTAAGGGGATAAGGAAAGATAAAATCTCCATTACCCTGTTTAACTTTATCTAGCTCTTTGACTGTTAACTCAGCTTTACTCATCCATTTACCCAAACGAATCCATTTAGATAGTTTAGGTAAGGGATTTTGAGACAAGATGAAAAACTCAAAAGCACTTTCGGGCGCGATTTCCTTAGCTCTGCCAAAGCTAGGAATATTTGTTTTCGTTTTCTCCATCTCAACGTGATAGTTGTTATTGGCATATTTCCATGTATGTAACACAGAAGTATGTTGTAGCGATCGCGCAGGGGTGACATAGATGCCCACTTCATTGAGTTTGCCCAAATGTTCCTCATACATGGGAACCTGTTCGCGGCAGAAGTAGCGGTATTCATGCTCCTCAGATACTTGCGTACCATAGCGATCGCTATCAACTAAACCCAATGCATAGCAAAGGGCATAGTTATGAACGATCGCTTCGGTTTCATACAAGCGTCCGATCTCACGGGTGGCAAAGTAGAGCGAATCGTGTAATTCTAATTCACAGCGATAAATATGGTTCATAGTTACTTCGCCTTCGCAGGTTTCTTTTCCTTTTCGTCAGCCTTTTTGGGTTTGGCGATATGCACTGCTGCGTATGCTTTTGCCTCATCATCAGCTTTTTGCAAAATCGACTTGATCCCTTCTTCACTGGTAGTCAGCGCTTTGACTTCATTCAATAAAGAATCAAAGTTTGTACCGATAAAATCGTGATGTACGGTAAATTCATCAGCTAACAATTCGGCGATCGCCTCTTTAGCATTTTCCAAAACTAAATCCTCACTCAACGGGTCAATTGATTGCAGAATGTCAGTAGGAATGCGATCGTAAATTGCCTGTGTCCATTGCAGATTGCTGGTAATTTCACCATCAGCAAATACAACACCAATCAACTCGTTACGCACGCGCCCCGTCCTCGTAGTTTGCGCCCCATAATGACGAGTTCGCAAAATGTTATTGAATACATAGAGAAATCCTGCTTCGGTGGGATCTTTCAAGGTAACAATGCTAGGGAAAAAGACCTGTGGACGAATGTGATCCTGTTGGTTAATCCGACTAGTGATCTTGCCAACTTCAGAGCCAACTTCACCTTTTGATGCCATTGTACCGTTTTCATAGGGAGCATTCAGCGTAAAGGTTTCGTGAGACTCATCAAAGGGGGTAATTGAGAAAGCCGTATCAACAACAACTTTGGATTTTTCCGAGCCAGAATCACCGATCGCAAAACCATAGATGATGCAATCAGGATTGTTCATCGCAAACTTGACATTGTATTCGCATTCTTCGGCAGTCATGAATCCATAGTTGCGTAACAATTCACGACCGACTAAGCGCTCAGGTGTGGATTGCTTGCGCTTAAACATGGCAAGACGACTGATGGGAGTTCGATCTTTAAGCCCTGCACTGACTCTAGCCTTGTTCAATTCGCCATCGGTTTGAAAAAGTGGATAGGATTCAGTCACGCGCACAGTTAGGAAATGTACATACTTTCCCATTGGCTTGTAAGGGATTTCAGAATGAAAGAATTTGGATTCGATGGATTTTAGAAGTGTCATGTTTTTGGTGATTGGTGATTGGTTTCTAATTAATGGTTACTGCTTGCATGAGAATACGCAAGACAGGATCAAACTGTTCAGGAATTTGATAATTTTCTAATCCCTGTTCAAGATGTTTTGTTTGGCGATCGAGTTTGGCAAACTGCCAGATTCTGCCAGTAGTGACAGCCCCTAAGATAGTGGTTTGCGGGAAATCATCAAGCCACTGATCGAGCGCAATTAATTCCGCAACAAGTTGAGTCATTCCAAAATCAAGGTCTTCTTTTTTAGCTTCAACCACAATTACATAGTTAGGAGACTGTAATAGATAGTCAAACACTCCCTGTAATTGTTCTGTAACTTTAAGCTTATATTCAATCCTAATCTCGATCTTAGCGTAATGAATTAAGTCGTGCATGATTGGTGAAATCATGAATTCACGTCTTGCAGTTTCATTGCCTAAGCTCACATAGGGCAGAATTTCGGTAATTCTTGATTGCGTCTCTTGAATGCGATCTAGTTCTCCCTCAAACTGAGGTAATTGCAGCCATTTACGTTCTAGACTATAGCCAAATTCTTGAGCTAGGTCTTTAGGTTCAATCTTCAATTCAAAGAAGTTACTAAATGTATAAGCTCGATTCAAGTCCAAATTTTTAGTCTTCATCATTTTCCTCCTGTTCAGGGTCAATTGTTAGCTCACCTTTGGCTTTACGCTCCTGATTTTCTTGATCTTGTGCAAGTCGATAGAGAAACTCGCAAGTGTCTCGAATCAAGTTGATTTGCCGACCAGCTAACCGAGCGCGATCGCCTTTAAAAGTCTCAACAAATACATCCTTGACAAAATAATTGGCAAACGCCAGAATCTTCTGGCGTTCCTCTTCGCGATCTTTGAGAATCCAGCGACCTTCAGCAGTAGAAGCATGAACGCGATCGATTAGCTTACAAACTTCGGCGGCGACAACATGGACTAATGCTTCACCTTGAAAGCTAGGATCAGCTTTGAGAATGGTGCTAGAAGCGACATCAATCGGTTTAAGGACTGCATTCGCTTTAGGATTGTAAGACTTGTTTGCCCGATAGAACTGGCGATAGAGTTCTGTTAGTTTTTGAGGGTGATTCAAGGATGATTGCTCCTGTATTTCTAGTTTAATGGAATTTGTCGAATCTGGTTGATATTTCACATAAGGATCGAAACACGGATAGAAGTTATAGATGTAAAGCTGAATTTTAGCGATGCTAGGAGCATCAACTTTGGCATTGCGAACCCACTTATTGAGATACGCAAACACATAGAGAGGGCTAGTCTCGAAATCCTTAGCTAGTTCTGTTAGTCGCCCCCAATTCGCATCATATCCTCCTTTGCTTTGTTTAGCATTTACATCAAGATGAATGGCATAAGCCGCAGTTAGCTTGTTTAGTGGTGCTGGATGTTCTCCACCAGTCGGATCTTGCCAACCGTCTAGAATGTAATCTAAACGGAAGCGATCGCCGCCAGTCAAGACTCGAAAGGCATGGGGAGCGCTATCGAGAAAAACGGTTTCCTCAAACTCAGTACCATCGATAAACGGCGGTACTGGTGATTCAGACACAACGGTTTTAACATCAAGAATCATTGGAAATGCTAAGGCTAACCAACTTGGCATCACCCATGATTCGGTATCGGTAGCATCTCGACTTGGTGGCATTGCCATAAAATAGAAGGTCATGGGCTGATCTTCGGGATATTTCATTTTGAAGGAGTGATCTTTGCGATCGCCTATTTCATCAAGTAAGAAAGTATCAGCGCTTTGATAATTGGCAGAGCTAAAATCAGCCTGTAAATCTTTGGACACAAAATGATTGCGAAGACTGGTATCAAAACGGGTTTGGGCAATATTCATGTAAGCCTTTTGCAGGAACTTATTCGTTTCAGGTGTGAAGTAATAAGTTGGATAGAAATAGAGGTAGCGATATTTCCCATCTTCAAAGGACTTACCGACCGCTTGCGTTTGATTCATCAAGATTTGCCGCAACATAATCTCGATGCCCGCAATGCTAGAGATATTGCGCTTAGCATTGGAGCCGCCCAGCATTTGTTTATTTGTATAGACTTGCGGTGTAAATAGTACCGATGATTCCATTTGCTCTGTCACCGTATAGGGTGAATGGGAAATTGAGCAGATTGCTTGCTTACCTCGTCCAGATTTTTTGGCTGCGTTGTAAAAATCTAGCTCTTTTAGGAAGATATCAACTTGGTCAACATTGGCTTCAACATCTTGACTAGGAAGCATCACCACGCGATCGCACCAATCTTTTAAATCTTGCCAAGGGTCAGGTAATTGATATTGATCACGAATTGGCTTAGTTAGCTCGATGAAATAATTAACCAACCGATAGCCAATATCTCGCACATCTAGTGAGCCTAAGCCGTCTTCAGTTTCTAAATACTTAGCGGCGATATAGTACCACTCATAGGCAATACCACCAGTATTTTTAAGCTCCTGAAGTTCGACAACTTGCGATCGCCAATCAGCCAATCCTAGAAACTCAAGCGATGCAAGAGTGAGATTTATTTCGCGAGGTGTTGGCAATTTCTTGTCAAGCTTTCGCAAGTCTTTAACTTTGACTAGATAATCTTCCCAAAGTTGTTTAACGACTAAAGCGCCAAGTTCCGCAAGATGATCGATACGTGGATCTTCTTTAAAATCAAATTTCAGATCTTCCGATAGAAATCCTTTGCGCTGGAATGTGGCTAGATTACTTGCTTTATCTGGTGCTTTACTAGTTTTGATCTTGTTAATGACCACATCAACAGAGAAACGCAAAAACTCTTCAAAATCAAAAAATAGATTGTAATAGTCAGCGAACTTCATGCCCACATTGCCGCGACTAAAGCCAACTTGCCGATCGCGCAATTGGTCAGCACAGAGTTTTTTGATTTTCGCAACCACGCGATCGCTTAATCCTGTGACTTGGACGGGTGGAGCATCTCGCAAAGTGAGATAGATTACCCCTGTCGGCAAGTATAAAAGCGGCTCATAATATTGATTCTCTGCTGTATTGAGAACAACATGAGCATCCATCAAAGCGTTATTAGCAACGTTTGTAAGTACACCACGATTCTCAGAAATACTGTGATAGGTAAATCGTAATTGTCCATCACTAAGCTGGTGCATTAGCTCCTTGAACTTTGTTTTTGTGGCATCTTGAGGATGTTTAACAATCGATGCGAGAGAATCTGCTAAACAGGTGAGATCGGTGAGACAGCGTAATGTGCGATCGTCTAGCCTGAGATTGCTTAATCCAAAATCCGAGAAATTCCAGTTTGTATCCCATCGACATTGGGCATTGTAAGCAATACAGAGTAAATCATCGATATATTCTTTCCACTGCTCAGAACCATTGCTAATAAACTGATTAAGCCCTAAAGCAACCACGAATACAGAAATAATTTCACGATGTTCATCTAAAGAGAGTTTGCGAATATCTTGGTCGCGCTTAGCTGATTTATATTGCTCTGGCATTTCAGGAAATAGCTCGTAATTGAACTTTTCAAAGTCATGCAAAATAAATCCTGCAATTACAAGCCTTCGTTCAAACTCCCTAACTTTTCTTCTAACAGTTGTATTCAGTTTCTCTAGTCTTTGCTCAATCAAATTTGCAGGGAATAGACCATTTAATAAATGTGTACCAAGTGATTGATCGGCAGCATTATCTCGTCTAACTTTTTCTTTTCCCTCGACCTCATTTTTGCGATCGAGTTCATCAAAAAACTTACCTCCTTTTGCAGTCACGCCAACCACGACAGGCAAAAGCTTAAGCAAAACATATTCTGCAAAATCCGCCATCACTGGATCGTCAGGATTTTGAGCAGCGATCGCCTCGCGCATTAGTTTCAAAGTCAGCAGTTCTTGCTTTGTCTCGATAGTGCGATCGCTTTTCTCATCAAGACCCTCATCATCAAAGTTATCCAAATCAACCTCTAGATAATCTTCATCATCGACTTCTGTGTTTGATAAATGATTAGACTCTGGAATAGATTCACTATTAAAAATTGATAATTGAATCTCATTTTCATCAATCTTTTTATGTTTAGTCATAATTTTGACAATAATAAATGTATGTAAGTTAGGCTTGAGAATCTTGAAGCGAGTTACTGAAAGTTTCAATCTGTCTTACATAACGTGGATATTTCTCTAAAACATCCTCAATTTCGACAAATACTTCTTCTGGTGAAATATCAAAATATCGATGAGCAAGAACGTTGCGCGTATCAACAGATTCTTTTATCTCTTCTGCTAATAACTGCGTGATAATCTCAAATTTGCTCATTTCTACAAAAGTCTGATGACTAGTTAAATTTGTGAGGTTAACACCTTTTTTCTTGAGTATATACTTGTTAATGTCAATGGCAGTTTGAACGATAAGCTCAATAATTCTCTCAATAGTAAATTGTCGATGTCGTTCTGACAAAAATTCTGCAAGCGTAAGTGTTTCAAAATATTTTAGTTCATTGATATAGTCAAGAAGCTGATTTAGCTTACTTTGCACTAGTTCGAGATTAATATTTTTCATGCGCCTAATACCTGCAATTTTTTATTAATATTTTGACGCTGTTCTTGATAGATCTTCTTGATATTTTCTCTACTAATTAGACTTCTGCTAATAAAAGCATCATATTCACCTGCTTGTTTCTCGTACAAAGGTTTTCCATTGTTCGCAATCTCATGAGCCAATATTGGTGAGCATCGATTTAGATCGACAATATCGATCGCTTCATTAGGAAGTTCAAATATATTCTCAAAAATAGAATATAGGCTAAACCAAGATTTTCCTTTTTTCTTCCAATCTTGATAAATCTCTTGATCGCAGATCAAAGCAAAGTCATAATCGCTGTCTTCGTTATTTTGTCCAGTCGCTCTAGAACCGAACAAAATTAGAAGTTTCAAGAAAGGAATCTCTTGAACTAAATTTGGTGCGAGTTGTTTTAATTCAGGGAGCGATCGGTTAGTACTCATATGGTTGTCTTCAAGTTGTAACAGCTTTTTTTGATTTTGTAGTTGATTAGTGAAGAGGGAAGCTAAAGAATTGCTGGCTAAACTAAGTTTGGACTTTCTATAGACTCGCACGCCGCAGCAATAGCTTTGGGGGTTGAGACGACTTACGTCAGTACTTAATAGCGCAAGCTATATAATTAAGCTCCCCTCTAAGTAGTAGGGATTTTAGTCCCCCGCAGATTTAACTATACGACTGCTAAACTAACCAACTTGTAATAAGCGGGTTTATTCCCAGCAGATTGAATAGTAGCAATCTCATATCCTTTACCACGAAGTTTGTGAATTACGTCTCCGAAGCGATGAGTAACCTCTGCCAGCTCTTTTGCTGAGTGAGGTTGCAAATCTGAAAGGATTCTTAGTATTCTTTTCTCCATTTGATTTTCTCCTTTGATTTCTGATTACTGTTTGATCGACCACTATTATTACTAGCACAAGTAAAGTTGATTGCATAGCTATCGCAGAAAATTCTATAAGTTCATGACATATTTAACTGTTAAATACGTCATGGACTATAATAGTGATTAAGCTTACCTCCTGAAACCATTTTAGGGATTGAAACAAATAAGTCTGTACTTAATAGCGTAAGCTCATCTCTCTTTACATCGAAAACCCTTTTAGGGATTGAAACTAAGCGATCCATATTTCGCCGCCTTTTTTATTTTTAAAGGTGTAAGCCAACGTGTCCAATAACAAAGCTGATTGCCCAAAGGCGATCGCATAACTTGGCACAAGATCAAGCAGGGTTTGCTGATCGCAAATTTCATATATCTGAAAATGAATCGGCAATTGTAATCGCGCTTTTATTTCAGATACTGGACGATTTAAAACATAAGCAACGATCGCTTGTTTTTTCAACCGATCATTAACTTTGTCAATCCATCGGTTATCTGGTTGCCAGACCCCAATCCCTGAAAGGACTTGAACCTTCCAACTATCAGCAACCTCTTTAAGGTCGCCGTTATATGTAAATTTCCAGTTAGAGCGCTCCTCCCTGTAACTCAACAACTTCATAAAGCCCATACAATACTCAAAGCGACTTTTAGGGATTGGCTGACCAGTGCGCTCTGAAGTTTCCTTGAGCAGACGCATAAACGCCGCCTCAGTCATTGGCTCAATCTCTAAATTACTGAGAATGCCTGACAAGTCGTAAGTTTTAAAGCGATCGCCTTCATATGGCTCTGTCATGTCATAAAGTCCACATTGCAACGGACTCGACCCACGAAAACTACTAGCATCTTCAGCGATCGGATTACCTTTGTCTTTATTAAATTTCTCCTGCCATTCCACTTGGCAAGCTTTTACCTTACCCGCAACCTTACCCAAACTCACACCAAAAACCTGTTCACAATCTGCTTTAAATTGGTCACGACTAGCTGCATATTGTTGAGCGATCGTCTTATGCCCCAGCTTGCGATACAAATCAAAAGACTGCAAAGCACCCCAACGACTGTAATAATTTTTAAAATCGTTGATTTTGCGATAAGTGGTGTAAATATTTTCACTCAAAAAAGCTCGATCGTAAGTTCCATTTGTAGTAAATGGCGAGTCAGCTTTCTCAAATAGACGCTCTATCAAATAATTAGGCGCAAGGGTATAAGCAACAAACTGATCAAACTTTATATCCTGTCCATCCGCATTCACATACCCCTGATGCCTTCCCAATCTTCCTAAACGCTGAATAAAACTACCCGAATCCGCAGACTCAAAAATCAAAAAATTAATCTTGAAGTCCACACCCACATCAATCGTGCTAGTTCCTAACACCAAATCACAGGCAAGCGATCGCTCTTTAACAGTTTTGCTAGACAAGCCCGTATTTTCACCAACCGTTAATCCATGCTTAGCAAAAGCTTCCGCAAACAAAGGCGTTAACCTTTTCACAGAAGCGATCGAATTGAGAATAATCGCGCCTTTTGTCCCACGATGTTCTAAAAAATGCTGCAAAATCAGGGTTAGATTATCTTTGAGCCAAGTTTCAGAAGCCTTACTCACAGATTCTAACGGCACAAAATGCAAAGCAATTTCTCGTGTTACCAGTCGCCATTGATCCTGCTCAAGTTGTTGCGATCGCACCTCTGTATCTGGGAATTGATACTTACCCGAAGCCTTAGGATCGATTAATTTGTATCGTAATTTTGCCTTGTCTAGTCTTTCAAGTAACTGCTGATCAGGAGTTGCCGACAGAAATAGAAACTTTTTGCGGCGATTGGTGAGATGAATTAACAGCATCGTATTAAGAACACTCGCAATCTGTGGAGCGCTAAACACATGAAATTCATCAAAAATGAACAGATTAAAATCCTTGTCAATTCTGCCCCATAACTTATCAGGACTATCTTTCGGCATCAGATAAGCGCCACGATGTAAATAATGGAAGATATCAGGATTAGTAATTAAGATTTCTCGTTGACTGCCATGTGTCGCGATCGCCGCCGACTTTTTAACACCTTCATTCTCGGCATATAACTCCAGTTCAGCACTATTTAATCTTGCGATTCGAGGCTCATTTCTAGGGTGAAAATCTTCCACATACTGACGAATTTGATTTTCTTGATCTCTAGCCAGTTCATTAGTTGGATAGAGTGCGATCGCCTCAGTATTGCCTTGTAAGACTCCTAAATAAGCCGCTAAGCTTTTACCATCGCCAGTCATCGCCGTATTAAATACCACATCAATATCTGGATCTTGCAAAGCTTTAAAAGTCTCTAACTGATGCCAAGCCAATCGCCAACCGTCAGGAATTTCGATCCCTTGTGGGGTTTCCACCGTCTCAGAATAGACAGGCTTGAGAACTATTGTGTATTCCGTCATAACTTCACATCCTCATAAATATCTGAAACAGCGATCACTAAATTATCTACTGTCATAAATCCTCCTCTGACTCAATCGACTTGTACTCCTGCACAGATCCATCCTTAACAATCCATAGCTTTCCAGTAACATCCTCCTGCTCCAAAGCAAGAATTAGCGCATCGATCGCCCTAACTCGATCGGCAAAAGAAGCATTTGGTGGCAACCGAATCAAGACAATACCTGCATAATCTCTAGGTCTGTACTGGATTCGATTCCCAAATCCACGATCTAAAGTAACTAGACATCTTCCTTCTTGACGACATACCTCTATCAGTTCTACATCTGGAGCAGAAGTTAATCCCTGCTGACGAACAGTTGCGACATCATGCCCCGCCAGCTTTAGTCTTGATGAGATGCGAATATCTCCTAAATTTTCATCAAGTTTAATATTCATGCAGCCTCCTGATTTTGAGCCAATGGAATATCTCTAAAATATCCCCTCGACATTTCTGCACCATAGGCAATACAAGCCAAAATATCTAATCTTTCAATACCTGAATACTCATCAAGGATCTCTTCAAAAGTTGCACCACTAGCAAGTAAATCGAGAATTACCGAAACCCATATTCTATGTCCTCGAATACAAGGATTACCAAAGCAAATCGCTGGGTCGATAGAAATTCGTGATAGTAAATTATTGTTAATCATAGATTTTCCTCATGGTTTACAAACTTAAAGATAATATATTTGTCTAAATAAATTCAGGAAAAATAGTCCTCATAACCTCACATCCTCATAAATATCGGAAAGCGCGATCGCAAACATTTGACTATTCACAAAATCATGCTTAATCGAACTAATGCACTCATGCTCAAGATACTCTGCATAAGTCAATTTAGATTGTTTGCCAAACAGCGCTTGCACCATAAAGTTAGACTCCACAAACTAGATTTACACACAAAATAATAGTGTCCGTAAAATATTGAATAAACGAATGATTGCATATAAAATTTAATCTTACAACCCCATAACAGATTAAAGTGTCCGTATATTTTAAAGCAAGGGAAAATACTTAGCGATCGTCTATGATTAAAATAGCAAAAATTATTATCGTCGGAGCTTACTAGCCATGACACTCCTAGAAGTTTTAGCCAGAGAATCCATCGCATTACCCAACACCGAAGAACAACGACTCATCCTTAGCGACGTGACATGGGAACAGTACAGTACCCTCGTGAATATCTATACAGATGAATATCCATCTCTCCGCATGACCTATCTCAATGGTGTTTTAGAAATTATGACCACATCCAACGAACACGAACGACTCAAAACTATCTTTGCCCGACTGCTTGAGATGTATTTCGTAGAGAGACAGATCGATCTCAATGGTTATGGTCAAACCACCTTTAGACAAGAGCTAGCCCAGAGAGGACTAGAACCCGATGAATGCTATTGCTTTGGCGCACTCAAAGAAGTCCCAGATATCGCGATCGAAATCGTAATCAGCAGTGGCGGTATCGACAAATTAAATGTATATCGAGGGTTAGGAATCCCTGAAGTATGGTTTTGGTACGCCAAACAGAAACAATGGAAGCTCTATCGCCTTAGATCTACACTTGATGAACCAAAATATGAAAACATCCCCCGCAGTGAATTCCTTCCCGAACTAGACTTTGATTTACTCAGTCAATTTGCCAACGAAACCAGTCAAACCAAAGCAGTAATCGCCTATCGGGAAGCGTTAGGGAAGGAAAAAGGAAAAAGGAAAAAGGAAAAATAATTCCCAATCACCAATCACCAATCACCAATGTCCCGAAAAGGCGAATCAATTACACTATCTATCAAAGAACGCGACAAAGCTA
>JBAXTW010000118.1:0-15281 GCA_037129985.1 Pseudanabaena sp. ELA645
TTTTATACTGCTATTATGTATTGCTTGTTACCAGTTTGAATTTGGAATTGCTGTGAAGACTTTTTCGCCTTCGGCAAGTTTGCCTGAGGTGAGATAGGGATCGGGCAAGGGTGCGATCGCTGCATTACTGGGTTGTAAGAAAGTTTTAGGGATAGATATTCCAGAGACGGCAATCACACAGGTGATCACAATAGCGATGAGCGATCGCCATATCCACTGATTTTTTTTGAGCATATCCTGATCACAAAAATGGACGCAAGCTAAGCTTACATAGATTTTGAGATTAGTTTGCTAGATTTGTACAAGCGCGTTGTTTTTGCAGAAAGTTTGGTTTAAGAAAAATAAAGGAAGGGGCAATTCATGAATTGCCCCTTCCTTTTTATAGGGATTTTTAACCAAACTTTAGCAATAGGCGCTAATGTCTTCGCCACAGCGATCAACTAAAAAGCAGAGGGCGCGGAATCTTAACCCCACAAATTCATCATAGAGTGGATTGAGTTTACAAAGCGGCGGAATACTGACGATCGCATGACCAAACATACTGATGGTGCGCTCAAAGGGGCATTGAGCAGGAATTAATTTTGCGATCAAATGGGCGGTCTGTGATTTCTGAACTTGAAAATTATCAAGCTTGTCACGAAGAGGTTTCAATAGATCGAAATGTACTTTAGATTTAGAATTTCCCAGATATGGGTTTTCCCCGCCAAAATCCGAGCCAAATCCTGTGTTATTCATACTTGCCATGTTCACCAATGCTCTTCTGAATCAGATTTATGTACTTAAAAAGCATTTATGTAATCAATCTTAACATAAATACTCTGGATAGAATATAGAGCAATACATTATTCATCCTTATGTATGAGACAGCCTATACAATTAGACTCATAGTGTTTTGTCTATCACATTCATAAACTAGATCTTGCCCATCTGTATGTATAGGCGATCGCAAAATAAACAAAAAAGTTCTTTGGCTTAGGCTTTATAATTAAATTTATATGATAAGGATAGGTGGCGCGAAGCGCCACCTATCCTTATGCTTTTATGACTTTTGAAGAGGCGAAAACTCATGGTACTAGCAACCTCTAAGCGCATCACCGTAGCAGAATATCTTGAGCTAGAAGCACAAGCTGAATTTAAGAGCGAATTTGTGGATGGAGAAATTATCCCTATGGCAGGCGCAACAGCGAATCACAATAAAATTGCTCTAAATTTTTGTCGTTTGTTTCCCTTGACGATAAATGGTCAAAATTACGATACTTTCATGAGCGATATGCGCCTATGGATGTCCGAGCATAATCGTTACACTTACCCAGATGTGATGGTAGTCGATGGAGCCTCAAATTTTACTGATGACAAACAAACTGCCATTACTAATCCCTGCTTAATTGTAGAGATTCTTTCTAATTCAACGAGGGGATATGATCGCGCTGATAAGTTTAAGCTTTATCGCTCCATTCCTGCTTTTAAAGAATACATTCTGATTTATCAAGGCAGCTATGCTGTGGAACAATATTGTAAACAAACTGATGGTAAATGGATCTTAACCGAGTATATCGGTCTGGATGCTGTGCTGAAATTAGAAACTATCGATTTTGAGATTAGTTTACGAGATTTATACAAGCGCGTGGTTTTTGAAGAAAGTTTTCTTTAAAGGCTGATTCCCCCCGCAAAGCCTACCGTGTACATACAAGTCGCGAGAACCAAGAACTAAAGTTCTTGGCTCAAAGCTAAAGTCAGTTAAAACTGACTAATTCTTAAAATTCAACCCGTTTCAACGGGTTTTAGCTTTTAGCCCGCAATTTATTGCAGGGGATTTTGGATGCGATCGCACGGTAGCCCACGAAGCGGGGGAATCAGCTTTTTGTATAGTATCCACGAAGCGCTACTATAATAGCGGACTACCTTTTGTGGGAATTTTTACGACATGATATCCGTTTCCGCTCGATTTGAAGAACTGCGAGCTAGAGGGCAAGCCGCTCTGATCCCTTTTATTACGGCTGGTGATCCCAACTTAGAGACGACAGCAAAGGCTTTGCGGGTCTTGGATCAAAACGGTGCAGACTTGATCGAGCTGGGAGTGCCTTATTCTGACCCATTAGCCGATGGTCCTGTGATTCAGGCGGCGGCGACAAGGGCTTTACAAAAAGGGACTACGCTGGACAAAGTTTTAGATGTAGTAAGGGGTGTTGCCCCAGAATTGCGATCGCCGATTATTTTATTTACCTATTACAACCCAATTCTGAATATTGGCGTAGAAAATTTCTTAAAAAAGATTTATGAAGCAGGGGTGCGCGGTTTAGTCGTTCCTGATTTACCTCTTGAAGAGTCCCATGTTTTATTAGAACCTGCTCAAAAAGCGGGGATCGAAGTGATTTTATTAATTGCGCCGACCAGCCCTCCCGATCGCGTCGCAGCGATCGCCGACAAGTCACAGGGCTTTATTTATGTGGTTAGTGCCACAGGTGTTACGGGAGTCCGCACCGAAGTCGCCAAAGAGGTGAAGATTATGATCGAGCAGCTTCGGGTAATTACCGACAAACCGATCGCCGTTGGTTTTGGGATTTCGCAGCCTGAACATGCGAAGCAGGTGATCGATTGGAATGCAGATGGGGCGATCGTGGGCAGTGCGATGGTCAGAAAATTAGCGGAACCTGATGGCGGATTACATGCGATCGGTGAGCTTTGCAAAACTCTTAAGCATTCTATTCGCAGGGATTAAGCAGTCATGAATATTTTGTTAGGCATTGGTGTGGCGATCGCGATTCTTGGTGGTCTAGTCTTGCTGCTGTGGTTGCTCTTTGAATGGCAGTATAAAAATCGACAGGGTAACTTACTCGAATTTGATAATGGCGTATGGCAATTTTTGACCTACGAGCCAGATCACTATCGATTGGAATTGATATTAACGGCTACTAATCAAACTCGAAATTTGGATGTCTTCTTAGTGGAAGTCAATCCAGTAGTTTCGCTTTTATCCAGTGACAGCCTCGAAGGAATTAATACTCAAATCGAATTGCGATCGCGCCATGCCAATTCCGCAAGTCGCAATGATAACTATTGGGAGTCTTACATTGTTACTCCTGCTCGTAGCACGGCTGTGGAAGTTCAGATCGATCTGAGTGGACGTAATCTAGAAGAACTGCGAACGGCTTGGGTGCGGGTACATTACACGATCTATGGTCCTGCGGGACGCGAAGAAAAGATCAAACATTGCATTATTCCCTTACAGTTTCCTGATGCCAATCAAAGGGAACGTTGGCGACCAACTCCCGATGCTGATGTACTACCAATCCGCACTCACATTCTCTCAGCAGGGGATAATCCAGTAGAAGTCATGCAACGCTATGTGGTCAGTCACTCTCAACCAGGGGATATCGTAACGATCGCGGAAACGCCGATCGCAATTATGCAAGGGAACTTCTATCATCCTAGCGATATTCATCCCAAATGGTTAGCGCGGCGGTTGTGCTATTACTTTAAAAGTGCCTCCAGTCTGGCTACCGCTTGTGGGCTGCAATCTCTGATTAATGAGTCAGGAGCATGGCGAGTAGCGTTTGCCTTTATGATCGGTTCCATAGCTAAGGCTCTATTTCGAGTGCCTGGGGTGTTTTATATGCTCGCTGGTGAACAAGCAAGACTGATTGATGATGTCACAGGGACTTTGCCACCCTACGATCAATTTATTGTTCTTGGTCCTAAAAATCCTCAAACTGTAGTCGATGAAATCAAAGCAGGCACGGGACTAGAAGCAGCGATCGTGGATGTCAATGATTTACGGCGGGTTAAGGTCTTAGCCGCAACTTCAGGTGCATCAGAAAAGCTGCTCAATCAAGCGCTCTTAATGAATCCTGCGGGAAATGCATCAGAACAAACACCAATTGTTTTAATTCGCCCTAATACTAATAATTAAATAAAGTTGGTTCGTTCGCTTTGCGAACGAACCAACTCGTTAGTAAAGACCTATGACTAAAACTAGACGCATTGGCATTTTGACGAGTGGTGGAGACTGTGGTGGTCTAAACGCGGTGATTCGTGCCGTAGTCCGCCGCGCCCGTGACTATGACATGGAGATTTATGGCATTAAGGGCGCAACCCAAGGGCTGATGAATCGTCCTGTCGAGGCAGAACTTCTAGATGTCAAAAAAGTTTCAGGAATCCTCCGTTATGGCGGCACAATTTTGGGAACTGTCAACAAGGGCAATCCCTTTGCTTATCCGATGTCCGATGGTTCCATTCTCGATCGCTCTGAAGAAGTGATTGAGGGATATCACAAACTTGGGCTGGATGCATTGATTGGGATTGGTGGTGATGGTAGTTTGGCTATTCTCCGCAAACTTGCCCAACAAGGGAATATGAATCTGGTTGCAGTTCCTAAAACCATCGATAACGATTTGGGATCAACGGAAAATTCGATTGGTTTCAATACGGCGGTGAATGTGGCGGTGGAAGCGCTCGATCGCCTAACTTACACAGCAATTAGCCATAGTCGCGTGATGATCCTAGAAGTAATGGGTCGCGATGCAGGACATATCGCCGTTAGTTCAGGGATTGCAGGGGGCGCTCATGTAGTGCTAATCCCAGAGATTCCCTATAACCTTGATGAAGTTTGCGATCGCCTATTGCATCGATCTTTGCGCGGCTTTAACTTCAGTACGATGGTGGTTGCTGAAGCCGTAAAAACTCCCACGGGTCAACCTGTCACCTATACCAATAGTCTTGGACAAACACTTTATAGTGGTATTGGTCAGTATCTGGGCGATCAAATTAGTCTCCGCACAGGTTTGGAAAGCCGCGTTACGGTTTTAGGTCATGTCCAGAGAGGCAGCACGCCATCAGCATTGGATCGGATTCTCGGTGCAGCCTTTGGGGTGGCGGCGTTGGATTTAATTGCCCAAGAAAAATACGATCGCATGGTAGCGTGGGTGAATCGTGAAGTAATTGACGTGCCTATTAGTGAAGCGATCGCTAAGTATAGCGCCGTGGATATTCACGGGACATTGATTCGCACAGCGATCGGGTTAGGAACCTATGTCGGTGAAATAGCCGAAGAAACATTAACTTAATTTTTTCTAGAGCTTAAACCTATGTCCAGTCGCATCCAATCACTTTTTTATTACGTTACAGCGCGGTTACTCCTAGCGCCGATCATGTTATGGGCGATCGCTTCGGTCGTATTCCTGCTGATGCGAGCCACCCCTGGCGATCCCATTGATGCCATTTTGGGACCCCGCGCTCCTGAAGAAGTCAAAATCGCCCTGCGCGAACAAGTCGGATTAACAGGCTCTTTGTTTTCGCAATATTGGGAATATATGCAAAATTTGCTACGGTTCAACCTTGGTAAATCCATCAGTACCCGTGAGCAGACGGTTTGGCAAATTATCAAAAACTTTTTTCCAGCTACTGCCGAGTTAGCCCTTTATGCGTTGCTCATTGCCCTTGTAATTGGCTTAACGGTAGGAATTATTGCCGCGCTGCGCCCGAACTCTAAATGGGATGTAGGCGGTCGATTATTTGGGATTATTACTTATTCCCTACCATTGTTTTGGGTAGGCATGATTTTGCAATTAGTATTCTCAGTGCAGTTAGGTTGGTTTCCCATTGGTACAAGATTTCCCGCCAGTATCGATCCGCCCGCACAGGTGATTGGGCTATATACAATTGACTCCTTAATTAAAGGCAATTGGGAAAGCCTGTGGACAAGCATTCAATATTTGTTTTTGCCTGCGATGAGTTTAGGAATTGTAATTAGCGGCATTTTCGAGCGCATTGTGCGCGTGAATCTGCGACAAACTTTGCTATCGGACTATGTGGAAGCTGCCAAAGCCAGAGGGATTAAACCCAGCGCGATTTTGTTTAATCATGCTCTCAAAAATGCGATGATTCCCGTAATCACGATTCTCGGCTTAACTCTCGCCTCTATGCTGGGCGGGGCAGTGCTTGTCGAAGTAACGTTCTCTTGGCCGGGGCTAGCTAATCGATTATTTGAAGCGATCGTGGGGCGTGATTATCCAGTGGTACAGGGGATTGTGGTGTTTTTCGCTCTGATTGTCACGATCGCCAGTATTCTTGTAGATATTGTCAACGCTTGGATTGATCCGCGTATTCGTTATTAGGATCACTTGGAAAGGTTATAAAAAATATGAATCCGCTAACCACAAACATCCTAGTCGTTGACGATGAACCGAGTAACTTTGATGTCATCGAAACATTCTTGTTTGAGCAAGACTATCACATTCACTACGCATCTAGTGGCAAATATGCACTTGACTGCCTTGATGCACTTCAGCCCGATCTAATTTTGCTTGATGTGATGATGCCTGAACTGGATGGGATTGAGGTCTGTCGCCGACTTAAATCAACGCCGCAATGGGCAAATGTGCCAATTATCATGGTTACAGCGCTTTCCAGCAAAGAAGACCTCGCGCAATGTCTTAATGCAGGAGCCGATGACTTTATTGGTAAACCTGTTAACAGCTTTGAACTCAGAGCCAGAGTCCAGTCGATGCTGCGAATTAAGCGCCAGTATGACGAAATCAAAAGTTTATCCAGCCTACAAACCCGAACCATTGATTTATTACAAAATAGTTTGCAGGAGTTAAGTGGCAATTTGGCTTCAAGTCTGCCCCATGAACTGAATACGCCGTTAAATGGAATCATGGGGGCGATCGCGATCTTGCTGGATGAATATGAAACGATGTCTCCCGAAGAACTTAAAGAGTTTTTGTTGTTAGCCAAAGAATCGGCTAACCGACTAGAAGGCTTGACCCGCAAGTTCTTAAACTATGTGTATCTGGAGTTAGCCCCACATAAAGCCCCAGATGCGAAATCCTATAACCACAAGCTCACAAAATCTGTTAATTGCTTATTCATTCTTGATGTTGCCCAAAAACAAGCCAAAAAAGATGGTCGCGTTAATGATTTGTTGTGTGAATTTAATGTTCTTGATGATGAGCTTGATCAAATAGTTGCGGCTGTCACTCATCATGATATGCAAATTATGATCAGTGAACTTCTTGAAAATGCGTTTAAATTTTCTAAACCAAATACACAAGTAAAATTGACAAGTGATATAGTTAATAACAAATTTCATCTAGCGATCGCTGATCACGGTTTGGGAATGACCGCAGATCAAATTGCTAAAATTGGCGCATTTGTCCAGTTTGAGCGTAAACTACATGAGCAACAGGGGGCGGGATTGGGATTGAAAATTGTCACCAAGATTGTGGAAAACTATGAGGGTAACTTCTCTATTTCCAGTACTTACAATCAAGGAACCACCATCAACATTGAATTACCAGTAGGAAATTAGCCGCAATGTACGAGCCTTCCATTTTAGTAGTCGATGACGAACCAGATAATTTTGATGTTGTCGAAACTTTACTACACGATCAAGGCTATCAAATGCATTACTGTTCCAATGGATTAGATGCATTGCTCTCCCTTGATAATATGAAACCTGACATCATCTTGCTTGACGTAATGATGGCAGGAGTTGATGGCATTGAGCTATGTTATCGCATTCGTGAAATTCCCAAATGGGAAGCCGTACCGATCATTATGGTGACAGCGTTGAGTTCTAAGGAAGACTTGGCGAAATGTCTTGCCGCAGGTGCAAATGATTTTATTACCAAGCCCGTAAATAGCGTGGAGTTAAAGGCGCGAGTGCGTTCCATGCTTCGCATTCATCAACAACATCAGCAATTAGCCTCATTCAACGCGCTTCTGGAGAAGACTGTAGAACAGCGCACCGTTGACCTGCAAAATATGATTTTTCGGGATACAGTTACGCATTTGCCGAGTCGGATGTTTCTATTGCAACAAATTGCCGCGACTTTACAAGCAGGAGAACTCTCCTTTGCGGTGGTTTACATTGACTGCGATCAATTCAAACTAGTAAATGGTGCTTTTGGCTATGCCGTGGGAAATCAGCTACTCAAGGCGATCGGCGATCGCCTAAATCAGCATTTACGCACAGGGGATTTGTTAGCAAGGATTGGCGAGGATGAGTTTTGTTTCTTGTTACATCAGATTGATGTCCAACATCTTGAGGAGGCGATCGAGCCTTTCATCCAAAAAATTCTCCAATCTTTCAACAATCCTTTCATGGTATCGGGTTGTGAAATATTTATTACTGCTTGTATTGGCATCGCCGTGGGGCATAGTCTTGATCAACAGCCCGAAGAGCTATTACAAGATGCGGATACTGCCATGTATAAAGCCAAACTTAAGGGCAAAGGCTCCTATCAAATCTTCGATCGCCAAATGTATGTAGCAACTCTGAACCGACTGAACTTAGAAAACGATCTGCAAAGAGCGCTCAAACAGCAAGAATTTATCACCTACTATCAGCCGATTATTAATCTTGCCACCGAAAAGATCAGTGGCTTTGAAGCGCTTGTACGTTGGCAGCATCCCGATCGCGGACTGGTGTCCCCAGCCGAATTTATCCCCTGCATGGAAGAAACAGGACTGATTGTGCCTGTGGGCATCATGATCTTAAAACAAGCTTGTCAACAGTTAAAGGCATGGCATGAACAAGGTTGGACGGAACTAACCATGAGCGTCAATCTATCAGTGCGTCAATTTGCCTGTCCCACTTTGCTAGAGGATATTGATCGAGTCTTGACAGAAACAGAGGTCGATCCTACTTGTCTCAAGATGGAAATTACGGAAAGCGCAATTATGGATAACGCACAAGCGGCGATCGCCATATTAGAACAACTGCGATCGCGCCATATTCAAATCAGTATTGATGATTTTGGGACGGGATATTCTTCCCTCGGTTATTTACATCGTTTTCCTGTGGATAACCTCAAGATCGATCGCTCTTTTGTCAGCCAAATTCAGTCGGACAAGCGCAAATATCAAGTTGTGGATACGATCGTTTCTCTCAGTAAACAGCTACAGCTATCGATTATCGCTGAAGGGATCGAAACAACTGAGCAGTTGCAATGGCTGCAACAAGTTGGCTGTGAATTCGGACAGGGCTATTTATTTTCTAAGCCCCTACCCGCCGATGATATAGCTGCCAAGTTTTTCAAATAAGTAAGTAGCTGATTGTAACTGTCCCGCCCTGTCCTGCCTTAAATTCATACTCTGCTCGTATAGTATAGTTAAGCCTGTCTTCGATTAACCATTTCAATCATTAATCGAATGTTTTCGGCTTGCGTTTTCGCCGCTTGGGCTTGCTGTTCAGCGATCGCTGTTTGACGTTCGATCGCTGACTCGATCCGCGCCATACGATCATTAGATTCCTGTAAGTAGTCACCCAAGCCAAATACAGCCGCCTTGGTTGATGTGCTATCAGCGTAAATATACTGAAGCAATCGCTCGATCTGGTTAACCAAGCTCTCCAGACGTTGATCGATTCTGGCTAAATAGTCATCTTGAGTCATTTATTTAGCTCCTTTGCTATTGGTGCGATCGCCTAACTTGCCCTCACGCTTGGCATTGTCCACGGTTATATAACCTATGCTACATTAAAACATTTAAAACTGACTAATTTCTAAAACTCAACCCGTTTCAACGGGTTTTAGCTTTTAGACCGCAATTTATTGCAAGGTATGGGCATCTTGCCCGTCAACTATCGGCTAAAATAATTAGTTAACAAAACGTAATCTTAGATACCATGCAATCGGCAGTACGAATCGAAAACCTAAAAAAGACTTATGGCGACACTATTGCCGTAGATGGAATTTCTCTAAACGTTACGCAGGGACAAATCTATGGATTGCTCGGTCCCAACGGTGCGGGTAAGACGACAACCATGCGCTGTCTCTGCACTCTGACTACACCTGATTCAGGAATAATTGAAGTCGCTGGCACGACCGATCCTCGCACCATCCGCGATCGCCTTGGTTATATCGCTCAAGAAGTGGCGATCGATAAGGTACTCACAGGACGGGAGTTATTAAAATTTCAAGCAGCACTCTATCATATTCCGCCGAAGCTAATCAGCGATCGCATTGATAGCGTTTTAGATTTATTACAACTAGAGCCTTATGCCGATAAACTGGCGGGAACCTATTCGGGCGGACTGAAAAAACGCTTGGATTTAGCCGCAGGGCTATTGCATCAACCATCGGTACTGATTCTGGACGAGCCAACGGTGGGCTTAGATATTCAAACGCGGATTGCGATTTGGGAATTTTTACGCAAGCTGCGAGCATCGGGTGTAACTGTGTTAATCAGCAGTCACTATCTCGAAGAAATTGATGCATTAGCTGATCGCGTCGCCATCATCGATAAAGGCAAAATCATTGCTGAAGGCACTACGGATGAATTAAAAACTAAAGTCGGTGGCGATCGGGTCACGATCAGAATTCGCGAATTTACAGAGCGGGATGAAGCGGAACATGCAAGCAGAATTTTGCAGCAGTTGCCGATTGTCCAGAGCATTACGATTAACGCCGCGCAGGGTAATGCCGTCAATTTATTTGTCACTCCCGATGCTAACGCCATTAGTGATATCCAAAATATGCTAGCTGCGGTTGATATTAATGTATTTAGTCTGTCCCAGTCGCGCCCCAGCCTTGATGATGTGTTTCTAGCGGCAACAGGTCAAACTATTCTCGATGCTGAAGTCGCTCAATCAGAAATCTTGATGACGACTAAAGGTAAAAAGAAGCGATAGTTTTCTCACTCGTAATAAAAGGAAAAAATAATTAATAGCCTTGTGATGTGATTATTTGGTAAGCCATCGAATTAAAATACTATTAATGATAGGAAAATCAGTTAATATTCAAAACGCGATCGCTACAGCGATTAATGCAGAATATAAGCTTGTGCTAGATCCCAGAGAAATAACGTTGGAGATTTGCTATCCCAAATATGCTGTGCATTACTCATCGGCGATCGCTTTGGCAATTTCTAATCGATTGGGGATCGAAGCGTTCCAAATTGCGGAAAAAATAAGAGAAAACTGTTCGCAACCAGAAATACTTGCACAATGGCAAATTAAATCATCCGTTAAAGGCTTGCTAAATATTCGTTTAAGCGATAAACATCTAGATGACAGTCTACATACTCTCATGAGTTGGCAGCTTGCTGAAGAATTTTTTGAGATCAGTAGCGAACCGACCTTATGGCAAAAACGCGAAATTTATAGAAATCATCCTCAGCAATCTCCTGAACCAATGCAGCAATATGCCCATGCGCGATGCTGTGTATTGATTAGATTGATGGAAGAAAATTCACGGTATACCGAAACTATTATCAAAATAGAACCGATAGAACCAGAGGAAGTTAGCTTATTATTGCGAAATTTGGCGATCGCCGATTATTTAGAAAATGAAAATATTTTGCCTACAACTAGACAAATAAATAATAGGCAGAAATTATCGCGATCGCTAGCTGAGGCTTTTTTACAGTTTTACGATCGCTGTCGAGTTTTTGGCGTTGATCGGTATGCTGTGCAGAGACGATTTTTACTAATAAGAGTTACCCAAAAGTTTTTAGTAGCGATCGCGCCGCCTGAAGTTAACTATGCGATTTACTTATAAACTAGTGAGGAGTCATTAATAGCTTCATTCACAATAAAGGCAATATCTGGAAACACTGAAGATGGAAAAAGCTTATTGGCTAGCTTGGTCACAAGTTCGCGGTATTGGTCCCGTTTTAATCAAACGTCTATACCAAGCTTTTGGCTCTATGTCAGAGGCTTGGCAAGCATTACCACTGGATTTACAGCAAATCGAGGGTATCGGCGGTCAAACGCTCGAATCAATTCGTCAAGCCCAGCGTGAAGTTGAGCCATTGTCTTTATTAGCTATCCATGAACATAAAAATCTGAATTTTTGGACACCTAGCGATCGCGAATATCCGCAGTTACTCTGGGAGATCCCCGATCCACCACCGCTTTTATATTATCAAGGACATCTCACCCAATGGAATGAACGTAATACTGTCGCGATCGTGGGAACTCGCCGTGCAACTCCCTATGGAAGACGTTGGACAAAAAAGATTGTTAATGCTCTTGCTGAGCGTGGTTTTACGATCATTTCGGGTATGGCGGATGGCATTGATGGAGAGGCTCACAAAGCCTGTTTAGAACTTGGGGGACAAACTATCGCCGTAGTGGGTACGGGAGTCGATCAAATCTATCCCCACAAACATAAATCCCTCTACGGAGAGATCGTCAACACAGGACTAGTGGTCAGCGAATATCCCCAAGGTACACCACCAGATAAAAAGCATTTCCCAGCGCGTAATCGCATTATTGCAGGGCTGAGCCGCGCTACTCTCGTAATGGAAGGAGATTTGAAGTCTGGAGCGCTAATTACGGCTTTTCAAGCGAATGAATATGGACGCGATGTCTATGCCTTACCGAATTCTCTGGAAGTAAGCGAAGCTAAAGGTTGTTTGAGGCTTTTAGGAAAAGGCGCTCATGCAATTTTAGGGGTAGATGAGTTATTGGAATCCTTGGGACTATTACCAAATTTGGATAAACAGTTGGGTATACCGACGATCGCGATCGCTACAGCAAATCTTCCGCCACTACAACAAAATATTCTCCAAGCGATCGGTTATGGCGATCCCGTTGGTTTAGATGCAATTGTCGAACAGGTCAAAGCGCCCTCTGGTGAAGTATTAGGGGCTTTAACGCATTTAGAATTATTAGGAGCGATCGCGCCGTACCCTGGAATGCGATATCAAAGATTATAGAAGTTTGGATAGTTCAAAATCTATCTCTATTGAAATAGTTCTTTAGACTCATTTTCGGCGAATTCCTTCTATACACATCGCAAATGTATTTGAAGGCACTTTACATTTAGCAATAATACCTGTACTGTTCTATTCATGTTTAAAGTCTGTATAAATGTTCCTTTAACGCCACCACAACTATGTTTCCTAAAGGAGGTAACGACATGACAGAACTACAATTGGGCTGGGAAGATTAATCGCTTTGTAGAAAGAAACTGGTTAACTGCTCTGTATTAGCGAAGTAACTAAACAAACTTTTTAAAACTCAACGCATATAGAAGTTTAGTTACGGATAGCTGGCAGGAAAACTGGTAACAGAATCAACAAAAAGAACAGTCTCACAAACTTTACTGGGTAAAAGTTTTAGCTAGAAAAATAGGCTAGAAATTTCACCTTATCGACAATAGTAAAAAATAGTGAGACCTCTCAATATTGGAGGTTTTATGAATGTTCGTGGCAAAACGGCTCTAATTACAGGAGCCTCACGCGGTATTGGTAAAGCGATCGCTTTAGAGTTAGCTCAACAGGGTGCAAAATGCCTGATTTTGGTAGCAAGGGATCGCGATCGCCTCAATACAGTTGCATCTGAAGTAGAAGCTTTAGGAATAGAAGCGGTAAGTTTACCACTCGATCTATCACAAACGATTGAAGTAAACATTGCGATCGCCCAAGTATGGCGAGATTTTGGTCCCATTGATATTTTGGTTAACTGTGCAGGTGTGGCGCATCAATCCTCATTTTTGCGATCGCGCTTTGAAGATGTGCAGTCTGAAATCGAAGTTAACTTGCTCGGTATGTATGCGATTACAAGGATGGTAGCGCGACGGATGGCAACGATCCGCAATGGTCGAATCGTCAATGTTTCTAGCCTCATGGGTAAGGTCGCCGCGCCGACAATGGCAACCTATTCTGCGACTAAATTTGCGATCGTTGGCTTCACTCAAGCTCTGCGCGGAGAATTAGCCGCCTATAACATCAAGGTAACGGCTTTGCTCCCATCGCTTACGGATACTGACATGGCAAGCAATCTAGAGTGGTTTCGCTGGGTTTCACTGATGACTCCCAAGCAGGTCGCTGAAGCCTTGATTGCGGGGCTAGATCGGGAGACTCCTGAAATCCTTGTCGGATGGCAAAGTCATCTCGCCGTATGGTGTCATCGTCTGTTTCCATTTCTAATGGAAAAGATCTTGCTAATGGCGGCTCCGAAAGTGATCTAACTGATGTTACGTGGAACTATCACTCCATCAGGCGATCGTGCACAGAGTAGGGGCGGGTTTTGCAGATAGATCTTGCTTCAGCCCAGAATTATCAACCAAACCCGCCCCTACATTAGAAACTTCCACGTAACATCAGGTGAGCTAATTACAGTATTTGGCAAATAAATACACATTCATTTGCCAAACGCTATAAATTCATGATTTACAAATGGCTTTAAGAACTTTAAGAATCTGTATAGAAGGATAAGATTCGATCAACGATAGGGAAGGAAATAGCTGATATATAGGTGATTCTCCTCCAGAGATGCGGATAAACTGAAAATGCAAACCATTTGTTGCTAAGCCCCAAACCGAACTCTGAAAACGCAGAGATTCATAGGCATAGGTTAATAATTGGGGAATCCCTGTAAAAGGTTCAATTCCCGCCCTCTTTGCTTCAACTATCAGCACCCAAAGCTTGGTTAAGTTTAGAAATCCAGATTTTTTAACTGCCAAAATATCATATCTACCCGTAATACTAGTATCCGCTTCGACAATATCGATACGTTGAATATTTTCTTCCAAAAGTAATTCGATCGCTTGGTCATAGTAACCTGTCAGATTCATCAGAGGCGCAAGGGCAAGAAACTTAATTTGTCCTTCGGAAACTCGACCTGATAGAAGATATCGCCGAAAATTAGCACAAATCTCAGTTAGTTCTGTTTGCTCAAAATTAGAAACAGCTTCCAGATCGAGATAGTCAGAAAAAACACCCATCTCTCCAGACTCATGAAAGCCTAGTAGATTCTGTACATCTTCAAAATTCAAATTCTTTGCGGCAAGTGTAACCATCTTGACCTCTTGCGAGTTAGCTTTATTTGCTATCTTAGCATTTGAGCAATTTTATTGAGACTTAGTAACTGATGTTACGCAGAACGTAGATGATGTATCTCTTGCTGCTAGCCAAGCAGAGCAACCACAGGGGGATTGCCCCTACCTGCAATAATTCATATTCTGTAGGGGCTGCGCCCCCGTGCCAGCCCCAAAACTGGGCTATCGCAGGAATTCTATCTGCGTAAGGTGAGTTAGTAATTGACGTTACGTGGAAGTTTCTAAAGTAGGGGCGGGTTTTGCATATAGATCTTGCTTCAGTACAGAATTATCAACTAAACCCGCCCCTACTGTGTACACGATAGACTGACGGAGTAACATCAGTTAGTAACAGACGATCGCATCCATAGTATTCCATTTGAGGCTAATAAAAAATAGGAGCAATTTATGAATTGCTCCTAAGTACTTACGGTTCGCTGATTTTTAGGGAGGGTGAGCAGATTGTAAGAGAAGGCGAGTATAAATCTCGATAGGAAAGTTTAGTAACTGTAA
>JBAXTW010000119.1:0-15234 GCA_037129985.1 Pseudanabaena sp. ELA645
ATTGGTTAGAGCACCGCCCTGTCACGGCGGAAGTTGCGGGTTCGAGCCCCGTCGAACCCGTTCTAGTGTAGATTAAAGCCCAAAACAGTTGAGCCGCGCTTTGCGCCAATCAACTGTTTTGGGTTTTTGAATATGTATTTTCAATGACGCTCAGCTTGATTCTTACGATTCGAGACTAAAATATACTTAGATTAAAGTTTCTTAATATTTGGGCAATCGTTTTGGATAATCGTATGGGGCTAATCCAATCAGAGTGGTTTAAAAGCTTGCGAAGTCGCACTTTTGATCTAGAACTGGGGGCGATCGCAATTATTTATTTTGTGCAGGGCGCGATCACCATTTCGCAGCTTGCCGTCAGTTTTTTTCTCAAAGATGATTTTGGGCTTAGTCCTTCTCAAGTAGCCTCAATGATCGGGATTACGATGCTCCCTTGGACGATTAAACCCCTATATGGTCTGATTTCCGATGGGTTTCCCGTATTTGGCTATCGCCGCCGTCCTTATCTATTATTGTCCAGCTTTTTAGGGGTTTTTGCATGGGCGAGCATGGGGACTTGGGTGGCGACACCTTTTTGGGCGATCGCCATGATTGCTACTGGGGTGCTATCGATTGCCTTTTCTGATGCGATTATTGACGCTCTGATTGTCCAACGCGCCAGACTAGAAGCAGAGGGAGATGCAGGCTCACTACAGTCTTTTAGTTTGATTGCATCATCGATTGGCGCGATCGCTTCTGCTTATTTCAGTGGCTACTTGCTGGAGCATTTCGGTGCAAGATTTGTATTTGAAATCGCCGCAATTTTGCCGCTTTTAGTGGGGATCGCCGCCTTTGCGATCGCCGATCCGCCGATGTCCACAGTATTTATTGTCGTTCCCGATCCTATAACAGGAATAAAACCAGAAGCTTTATCCAGAAATTCACAATTATGGATGTCTCTAAAATCAAATTTAATACAGTTACGCGAAGCTTTTACTAATAAAGCCATTTGGTTACCTGCCGCTTTCTTATTTCTTTGGCAAGCTAAGCCCAGTTGCGATACGGCTTTTTTCTATTTCACCACCAATGAACTAAATTTTAATCCCGAATTTCTCGGCACAATGCGATTTTTTGCAAGTTGGGCGGGATTATTTGGCGTATGGATATTTCAACGTTTTTTTAAGGGAGTCGCGACCCGCAAGATCTTCTTCTGGACAACCATCGTTTCTACTTTGCTAGGGCTAACCAGTTTACTGCTTGTTACTCATCTCAATCGCTCCCTAGGCATAGGCGATCGCTGGTTTAGTCTGGGAGACAACTTAATTTTGACGATCGCTGGACGTATTGCCTTCATGCCCGTTTTAGTTCTGGCAGCGCGGCTCTGTCCCGAAGGAATTGAGGCTACGTTATTTGCGCTGTTAACGTCAGTGATCAACATCGCATCTCTCTGTTCCTTTCAATTAGGGGCGGGTTTAACCCATCTGCTTGGTGTGACCGAATCAAATTTTACAAACCTTTGGCTATTGATTTTAATTGCTAATCTGAGCAATGTTTTGCCATTACCACTTTTAAAATGGTTGCCTGACGAGAGTAAAAAATAGTAATGTTCTATTTATCTTAAAATAACCCTAAATGAAATATTAACTTTTGATTTCAATCTTTAACAATGCTTAATCAAGTGGATATGCCAGCAAACCTAGTCTCACCACCAAAACTACCTCTGATTCAAATGTTTCGGATCGGTTTGTTCCAAATGGGTTTAGGAATCATGTCTTTGTTAATCGCAGGATTGCTTAATCGACTGATGATTAACGAACTGACGATTCCTGCCACTCTTGCAGCAGGATTTATTGCGATGCCTTTGTTTGTATCGCCTGCCCGTGTCTGGTTTGGACAGACTTCCGATGCTAAAACTATTTTTGGCACTCATCGTTCTGGCTATGTCTGGATTGGATCGGTGGTATTTGCGGCGATCGCTTTTTTACTCACGCAAGTCATGTGGGAACTGGGACGCAGTGTTCATGAGATTGGCTGGAATGGAATTACTTACGGATGGGTAATTTTGTTAGGAGTGATGTTTGCGCTCTATGGCATGGCTATTAGCTTCAGTTCCACTCCCTTTGCAGCGCTACTAGTCGATATCTCCGATGAAGAGGAGCGCTCAAAATTAGTGGGGATCGTTTGGTCAATGCTGATGGTGGGTATTGTGATTGGTGCGATCGCTGTTTCCAAACTCTTACCTTGTACAGGTACTCCCCCTAGCAACATTTCCATTTATGCCGATAGCGATCGCCTTGCTCAATTACAAAAAGCCATTAACACAGTATTCACGATTATTCCCGTGGCGGTGGTTGGTTTAGCTTTTGCCGCCACCTATGGCGTGGAGCAGAAATATTCCCGTTATAAATTGAGGGTTGCTCAAAATCATATTCTCAATGGCACGACTGCCACTGAGGACAAACTCAGTCTAGGTAAAGCTTTACAAGTATTGACTGCAAGTAAACAAACTGGGCTGTTTTTCTCATTTTTGCTGATGATGACGGTCGGTATTTTCATGCAAGATGCGATTATGGAACCCTTTGGTGGTGCGGTATTTAGCATGAGTATTTGTGCAACTACCCAACTTAATGCGGCTTTTGGAACAGGAACTTTAATTGGATTGAGTTCTTCAGGATTTCTGATTGTTCCCAAACTTGGCAAAGAGAAGTCCACTAAATTAGGATGCTATCTAGTCGCGGCAAGTTGTGCCTTACTCTTAGTTTCAGGGTTTATCCAAAAAACTTGGGCGTTGCAAGCATCTCTCGCTCTCTTTGGCTTTGCTTCAGGAATTACGACTTCAGGCGCATTGAGCCTGATGCTCGATCTTACCGCCGCCGAAACCGCAGGAACTTTTATCGGTGCTTGGGGATTGTCTCAAGCGATCGCTAGAGGACTCGCCACTCTCTCAGGTGGTATTGTTCTAGACATTGGCAAGAAAATTTTCGGCATCCCAATTTATGCCTATAGTTTCGTGTTTGTCTGTGAAGCAGTTGTAATGATTATTGCGGTAAGTCTACTCAGTCGCGTGAATGTACAGGAGTTTCGCACTGATGCTAAAAAGGCGATCGCTACGGTATTTGCCAACGAAATCGATTAACTTCGACTTCGCTCAGTTAACGCTGACTGAGCGAAGCCGAAGTCAACCTCCAAATCCACCGAGAGAATTAAAGTTAGCCGCACTTTGACTAGCACGTATCGCTGACTGCGAAAAGACTTGGAAAGCTTTCCGAATTTCAGAATCGCTATTCGCAGGCGTGAGAATCCATTCATCACGAATTCCCATATCCTTGAATACTTGACGAAAATTCGTAGAGTTATCATCAATGCCCATCGCCGCGATAACATGATTTTCCATCCGCAACATATCATGGGCGATCGCTGCCACATCCTTAGCCCCATGACGCATGGAATGGCAATCATCACCGTCAGTAATAATCAGCGTCACCGTCCGCACTGGCACACCATTATCCGAAAATTCCTGTGATTTTGCCAATACGGTTCCTAATAACACCACAGTTTGATCGTAAAGCGGTGTACCTTGATTGGGTGTGTAGTTCTTCGTATCCATGCGAATAGCCTGTGCGATCGGGCAGTAGGGATAGAGAACTGTTCCATTGAGATAGCGATTGTGAATGAGAATGTTGTCTTGTTGTTGCGAAGATATCAGCGCATCGATAACAGAGTTATGTCCGCCCCGCACGGCTTGAGCATTACCAGCATATTGAATCGAGCCAGAGTCATCGGGCATAATCGTCACAAGGACGACTTCACTAGACATGACATCATCAACATGAATGCCAAGCCCTGCTTGGATTTGTGCGCCGAGGTCATAAACAGTCAGTGCTTGCAAAGATTCATTGGAAAGGGTTCCATCATCTAGTGCAGATTGGAAGAGATCGTTAATGTTGGTCATGGTGATTGGTAATTGGGGATTGATGATATGAATTCGATCTGTAGGGGTAGAGCATTTGCGCCACAATCTTTAACCAACTACAGAAATCTCAATCTGCAAATGCTCTACCCTCTATGCTTTTACAGGTAAATTGTCCCTGCGTTTTGAGGTTTTGGGCAGAGCATTCCTATATTGAGACGATTTGAAAATTTATAAATTGTGGCAGGAATGCTCTGCCCCTTCATTGACAATAAACGCTCAAGGAAATTTTTCTTAGGTTGAATAGATTCCAAATATTCTCTAAGCAAACGTTCAATTAATTCTGAACTGGTGGTGTTCTCTTTGGCAAGAATTGCCACCAGATATTTTTCTGTTTCATAGTCCAAATTGACACTCATCATAGGATTAGCCTTCTGTTAACTAGTATGTTCCAGATCCCCGACTTTTTCTTTACAATTAGAAATTATTTTTGCTAGTAACAAAAAAGTCGGGGATCTTTGCTTTATGCAAGATTAAGATCTGCCCAAGATTCCATTGCGGTGGTAGATTTCACCAAGTGCATACCTGCATCCGCGAAACGTTGAAAGGCAGCATCGGCTTGATCGGTATAGTCCACGATATTAGGAACGACTACAGGAGAAGTACAATCTTCAAGTAGATAGACCTTCTTCGCGAGTTTAGGATCATGCGCCAAAATTTCGCTGAGCAAGTCTTGAATCGTCCATGCTACGCAATGGCTCTTGGCTTGACCTGCAATGATTACAGCATCAAATTCCAGTAACCTTTGCAAAAATCGCGTATTCTTTTGCGCGATCGGTCTGCCATCGGCTCCATCCATAACTTCAGGACGCAAGACGGAATAGTTTTCAGTCAGAGGATTTCCGCCTTTAATCTCAAAGTTAGTCTGGCTGTGACGAGCGATATTATGGAAAAACATGGCTTCTTCGACAGCCGAAACTAGGGCGTGACCGATGCCACCGAGAATTGAGTGATAAGCCCAAATCGTGAGGGGGAACTTGCCGTCATCGCTGAGTTTCTGCACATAATGCAAAGCATGACGCTGAATTGCCATGTAATTTCCTTTAGCGAGACTATAGGCGATCGCGGGATTTACTTTCCACTTGCCCTTTTGGACATCTTCTAAGGTGATCGATGTCGCATTAGGAATGGGATGTTCACCAGCATCATTCACCCAAAAAATCGGATGGAAGATTTGCATGGCGGTATGAGTATCCATCGTGGGCGCAATTTCGCTGACGTGGTGGAGATTGCGATAGATAAATTCACACAGCCGCATATTATCCTCGATCGCACCAGTACCAGATCGACCGCCAACAAATAGCTCATGGTCAGGAATACAGAAGGTATTCTGCACATCGATCACCATTAGACAAATTTTCTTGCGATCTTTTGCGGCAGGGAGGATGCCATGTTGTTTTGCCCATGCTTCAGCTTGATTAGCTCGATCTTGGTAGGGAACGCGCCATACTGAACCGACTTTGTGGCGATCAAAAAAGGCAGGAATGGGAAGTTGTGTAACAATTTGAGTAGTCATGATTAGAGTTATCCAGTTTTAAAGTTATTGAAAAGAGAGAGAAAGAATACCCAAGATTTTGTCGATGTTACTGAGTTGATACTCAGTTAAATCAATCTCTACAAGGCGATCGCATAGTCTCAGAAACTTCCAATCGTTGCCAGTAGTGGCGGCTCCATAAATGACAGAAATATCATTTTGGTGTTGTTGATTAAACAGTTTGGCTGCCCACATTTCGGCAATACATTGTCCTAACGCTCCGTTGATATTCTCCTTTTTTGCCTCAACTACGACTACCACAGGGGCTTTGAGCATTAACTGCGATGGTGATCGACTCAATAGGAAATCACAAATTCCGTTTAATCCACTATCACGATCAATGTTTAGCTCCATACCTGAGAATAAACTCGCTTTGTCTAAATATTTTTTGCGAACTTCTACCAGAATTGGCGCAATAATTAATTCCGATCGCGCTTTTTCGGTATTCATTGCTAGTGCTAAAGGAACAAATTCTTTTAAAAGTTGTTTGAGAAATTCACTGGTTTCCGCTAATGGAGAGTCATCCAGTAAATTAGCGCGTTCAGCAATTGTGAGATCAAAAGCTCTTTGCACTGATTCTAGAGTAAATTCGCTGTAAGACATAATTTTTAAGTAAAAAATTGAAAGGAAAAATTAAAATGCCCAGATCCCCGACTTTTTGCATGACTAGCAAAACTAATCTGTGATTGCAAAGAAAAAGTCGTGGATCTAAATCTCTACACTTAGGACAATTGTAACTGCAAAATCTTTTGTGAGTGAATTACATAAATTCCATGTGAGGCGACGATTAGGGAACAGCCGCTATCGACATAGGGTTCGGTTTCGCGGAAGGTTTTGGTAATCATAATCTGTCCATTTTTCACCTCAATTCTAACGATGCCTTCGTCAGTAGGAACGAATAGCCAATTAGCGATCGCAGTGCCTCCATGAATATTAGATAGCCATGCAATATCACCTTTAGGCGCGGCAAGCGTGGCAACTAATTCGCCAGTTGGACGCAAAACAGAAACATGCTGGATGATGTTCCCTTGCTCTTGGGTGGCGGTAAAGAACCAGCAGAGTTCATTACTAAAGACACAATTTGCATCAATGAGTTCTCCTTGGATTGGCGGAATATTTACGCGATCGCAAATCCCTACACGCTTAGCATCAAAGGTAAAAGCAACACTGAGAGCGCCCGCACGATAAAAGCCAAAACCGAAGTTTTCTCCAATCCAGAACTGAGTTTGTCCTTCAAGAATATCGCCGATATATTCATTCCCTAATTTGCCATCGCGTAATAGTTGACCATTGTCAATCCAATAGCGAGAAAAGGAATTAGCACGAATCAAATCGGCGGCGATCGCTTGCGTTTGTCCTTGACCGATGGTAAGTGCTTTACCTTGCTTAGTAACGATTGTGGACTTGCCAAAGATGACGAATTGAATATTAGCATCGAGTTCTCCTGATAGTAATACGTTGTTATCTTCTCGTTTGAATTCATTCTTTTCATGGTAGAGATATTGGAGTGAATTATTATGTAAAGCGACTTTGAGAATTACGCCCTCGGTTTGGAAGACATGAATAACTTTACAATTGCCCTCACCCCCTGCCCCTCTCCCAGAGGTAGGCGGGAGAACTGCGATTAGAGGCGTACAGATTGGGCAAGTATTCCTTAAATGTTCGATTCCACATTGTTGACACTTTGTCCATCGTATTGATTCGAGTAGTTCTTTGGGAAAATCTCCCCGCCAATCTTTTTCAAAACAATTATGGAAATGGTGCAGTAAATCATCAGATAAAACTTTGTAAGGAATTGCGGGTTTGGGATAGCGGACATCGGGATGAAAAACGGTAATCCTTTGTAATGGTCTGGCGCAGTGGGGGATTTGTGAGGCTTGAGATTTAGGCTTATACACACCGCCATAGGGATCGACATAGAGTAAGCTCTGCATCAGCATTACAGTGAAGGCGTACCAATCGGAATCGGGGGTATGGGGACTAGTTAAAATTGGCTGATTGGCGTTGCGATCGCACAATATCGGATCGACAAATCGCGCTGTGAAAACCTGACAGGGAAACTGTCCAAATTGAAAGGAATCAGCATCAATAATATTTACTTGATTGTGATAGACCAGTAAATTCAAATCATTAAAATCGCCAATCGTGACATTGACTTCATGGATTTTCAGAACTGTTTCATGCAAATCGCGAAATAAAGCCGTGACAAATTGCTGCGACAGTCCGTTGGTGTTGCGATAAGTGCGATCGCTATATTTTAAAAGTGGAACTGTATTTTGCAAAAAGGGCATTGCATAACCGAGGATCATTCCCTGTTTGTCAGTGGCCAAAGCTTCTGGCTTAATCACTCTGACGGGAAGATTGGTCGGGAATGCAGGTAATTTTTGCTGATGAATGGCGATTCTGGCTTGAGCCGCTTGTTGTTCTTGTGGTAACAATTGATAATCAGGGTGATCGGCGGTTTTAAATAGTTTGAGAACCTTGCCATTTTTAAGATCATAGATATCTGCCTCGCCACCCTTGCCGATCGCGTTTTTGGGATTAACTTTAATTCGCTTTTGATTGAGGTAGACTTCCATGAGGTTGCTCCAATGCTTTAAGGCAATTGATAAACTTTTCTAAACTCAGTCACCGTATGGCGAATGCGCCGATCTAACTTTTTCCATACTGGTTTAGCGATCGCATTTGGTACACCACCATAAAAGGCTTCGGCAATACTGCCTGTAATTGCAGCGATCGTGTCACTATCACCACCAAGGGATACGGCATTACGAATGGCATCTTCAAAATCTGTTGATTCTAAAAAAGCAATAATTGCTTCAGGAACACTTTTTTGACAAGAAACCTCAAACTTATAATTGGGACGAATTTCATCTATGGTGCGATGCAGATCGTAATGGAAATTCTGCTCAATATAATTTTGAATTTCGGCTTTAGTTTTGCCCTGACGCGCCAAGAAAATTGCCGCCGCCGTTGCCTGACCACCTTTAATTCCTTCAGGATGATTATGAGTGGCTGCCGTGCAGCGTTCTGCTTCCTTGAGAACATCTTCAAGATTGTCAAACGCCCATGCGATCGGGCTGACGCGCATCGCTGCACCATTGCCCCAACTGTTATAACCTTCTTTGCGATTGCTCATTGCCCAGCAAGTAAACCTCTGTCCAAAACCCGCTAAGGGATATCTCCAAAAGCATTTTTTGAAGTTGCCAGCATAGCTAGTTCCCGTGAGAATGGATTTTGCCACAGCATAGGTGAGAACGGTGTCATCACTAAAATGACTGCCAAAGGAAAACAGTTTGAAATCCTTACGCTTCATGGGAAGCACTTCGTAAATCGAGCCAATAATATCACCAGCGATCGCGCCTAACATAGTTTTTAAGTAAAAGGGTAAAAGGAAAAAGGAAAAATTTGAGTGAAACCAACTTGCGGATGCCCAGATCCCCGACTTTTTGTATGACTAACACAAGTGATCTACGCTTGCACAGAAAAAGTCGGGGATCTTAATCTTGACTTCCTGATAACTATTAGTGTCGTATCATCTGACAGAACACCCGATCGCTTAACTATTTCTCGTTTATTCCAATCAGGTTTAGTTTCCTCTCGGTTAAGCATTGCTAATTTACGTCTTACGGCATCGGGATTTTTGAAATAGCGATCTTCTAGCCAAAATTGATTGATGTCTTCAACTTTTACTAAATCATCAATTCCATCAGTGGCGATGAGAAGAGATTCTAGTTCTGATGTGGGTAGGCGATCGCGTATTTTAAAACTAATTGCTTCAGGTTTGTATAAGCCATAAGCAAGATAGGGCGGTGCATTATTTGGGTAAGCAGGAATTTGGTTTAGTTTGCCATTGATGGCGATCGCGCCATCGCCCATTGAAAAAGTTACAGTTTCGCTAGGAGTAATTGCAAAGCCGACAATTGTAAATAACAGATAATCATTTACAAATTCCATATCGCCATTAGCAAGCGCTACGAAATCCTTTAACTTCTGCAATAAACTGAGCTTAATTAGATCCCAAAATTCAGCAGTAGATATTTGAGAATCTTGATTTACCTCTTGATTGAGAAGATTGCTAATCTCCGCAATCACTAGCCTTGCGCCTAACTTTGCGCCAACCTCGCTATGTTTACCACTGCCGCAGCCATCGCACACCACCGCAATTATAAATTTTTCGTTAGCGACAATGCCATAAGCATCCTGATTATTTTTGCCAGCAAGAACATGATTGCGCCCAATGATCGAGCCGATGACATATTCAAAAGAGTCAACTTGTCCTTGCATCGCGATATAGTGTATAAACTACACAAACTAATATAGTGTTATTTCTACACTATGTCAAGAGTTAATAATTACGAATTACGAATTACGAATTATTAACTCGTAATTCGTAATTGATAATTCGTAATTAAAATGCATACCTACAAATACCCCCGCCCCGCTCTGACAGTTGATTGCATTGTGTTTGGGTTGGATGCTCAACAGGAACTTAAAGTCATGCTCATCCAGCGTGATATCTCGCCATTTCAGGGACAATGGGCGATCCCTGGGGGATTTGTGCGGATGGATGAAACTTTGGAACAGGCGGCTTTGCGTGAACTACAGGAAGAAACTGGGATTCATGATGTGTTTTTGGAGCAGCTATATACTTTTGGGGACTTGGAGCGTGATCCCCGCGATCGCACGATTACGGTTGCTTATTACGCCTTGATTAACTTGGTTGATCAGCAGATTCAAGCGGCGACAGATGCGCGTGAGGCAAATTGGTTTCCGATTTCTGAGATCCCAGAGTTAGCCTTCGACCATGATCAAATTTTACAAACAGCGATCGCCAGACTACGCGGCAAAATTCGCTATGAGCCAATTGGGTTTGAACTACTGCCAAAAAAATTTACCCTGACGCAATTACAAAAACTTTATGAAATCGTCATAGATCGTCAGCTTGACAAGCGTAACTTTCGCAAAAAAATCTTAAGTATGGACTTGCTAATTGATACCAATGAACTTGAACAAGGCGTTTCCCATCGGGCGGCGAAGCTTTATCGGTTTGATGAGAGTAAATACTTAGAACTAAAACAAAATGGGTTTAGTTTTGAAATTTAAAAAATGAGATCTAAGAAATAGGGTTGCGGCGCTTCGCGCCGCAACCCTATTTCGGTTTGATGTCTTAAACTTAGCGATCGCAAACTGATTATTAAAGCTACGATGTATAAGTAGTTGTTATCTGCTTGTTAGCCGTTTTCTTAGCCCACCTTTGAGCCAAACCGTATGTATAAAAGGGAATTTAAGATTCCAAGTCAATATACAAATAATTTCTACGATGGTTCAATCTACGATCTTGTTTTTCTAGACTTAGAATGGTGTCGCGATTTTCATCAGGATGGATTAGCGGTACAAAAAATTTTTGGGTACACCCTCACGCGCATTCTCGAAAATAGCAACGAGCAGTATATCAAAATTCAATTTATTGAGTCTGGCACTCAAGAAAAAAGAATAATCCAAGATATCTTGAATGATTTGCAAAATTTTCAGGGCAAGTACTTTATCGGTTACGGGCTTTCCACTAGCGATATGTTTTGTCTGAGGCAAAGAATGGATGCTCTGGACTTTATCCCCAAGGTAGACAATATTAAAATTTTAGATTTGCAAAAAACAAGTCAACGTAATGATTTAAATCAAGGTTTAAACAATCTATTTGCTTATCTAGGAATTCCAATTTGTAAAAGAATTAAGGGCTATTATGTTTTTCGGAATGGGAGCAAGGTACTGCATAAGGAGAAAGGATACGAAACGGTTTTGAATAAAATATATGAGTATTGTCTTGAGGATGCTGAAAATTATTTTCATATCATTCATAATTGGCGAACCCAATTTCCCTTGGTCGATCGCACTAAGCACCAGATTGTAAATCTCAAAATCGATCCCCGTTCAGAACATCGCATTAGGTCAAGACGCGGAGCCGCCTTACAAAGACCATAAGAACTTTATTTCTTGGTTCTCCTTAATTTGCAGTAATATATAAAATAAGCATTATTACAAGCATTTTTTAGAAGAAAGCGTGATTGATACTCGTCTCGATCTTTACCCAGCAACGACATTTCCTAATGGTTGGCGCGGACTGATACATCGCTATGCCGATTACTTACCAGTGACCGACCAAACGCCGATTGTGACTTTGCATGAAGGCAATACGCCTTTAATTCCTGCGATCGCTTTGAGTCAGAGACTTGGGCGCAATATTAAGGTTTTGCTGAAATATGACGGACTTAATCCCACAGGCAGCTTTAAAGATCGCGGTATGACAATGGCGATCTCTAAGGCAAAGGAAGCGGGATCGGCGGCAGTAATTTGTGCGAGTACGGGTAATACTTCGGCGGCGGCGGCAGCCTATGCCAAGCGCGGTGGCATGAAAGCTTTTGTATTGATTCCTGATGGCAAAATTGCATTGGGTAAACTTAGTCAAGCTTTGATCTATGGGGCTGAGGTGATTGCGATCGATGGTAATTTTGATCAAGCTTTGACAATTGTGCGTGAGCTTTCCGAAAAATTCCCGATTACATTAGTTAATTCGGTCAACCCCTATCGCTTAGAAGGTCAAAAAACTGCCGCCTTTGAATTGGTGGAAGCAATGGGAGATGCTCCCGATTGGCTCTGCATTCCTATGGGTAATGCGGGGAATATCACCGCTTATTGGATGGGATTTTCACAATATTATGCCTCTGGTAAATGCAAAAAGTTACCGCGCATGATGGGCTTTCAAGCCGCAGGTTCGGCTCCTTTGGTGACGGGCAAAATCTTCGATAAGCCCGAAACGATCGCTACGGCAATCCGTATTGGCAATCCTGCTAACTGGGCGAAGGCTTTGAGAGTCAGGGAAGAGAGTGGCGGTGATTTTCACAGTGTCACCGATGTGGAAATTTTGTCGGCTTACAAATTTCTCGCAGGTGAAGAGGGTGTCTTTTGTGAACCAGCTAGTGCTGCCTCGGTTGCAGGTTTGCTCAAGGTCAGCGATCAAATTCCTTCGGGTGCGACGATTGTTTGTGTATTAACAGGTAATGGCATTAAAGATCCTGATACAGCGATCGCCTGTGCCGAATCAAAATTACATAAGGGCGTTGCCCCAGATATTACCAGTGTGGCGAAAGTGATGGGCTTTTAACAAAAAAACATCCAGCAGGTCCGAGAGTTGCGAAAATCAGTTGTTTATTCACTGCTTATACTCCAACTTTTTGATAACTATTAGAAGCTGTTGTTTCTATTCCCTGAATAGAGTATCGATCGGGATCGACAACTCCATGAGTTATAATCAGCATTGAATGAATTAATGCTTTGGCTTTCAGCATAATTTCTTCAAATTCCATTTGAGGATCGGAAAGTGCGACAATACCACCACCAACACCAATGGAAGTTTGTTCGGTTGTCATCACAGCCGTACGAATAACGATATTCAAATCTGCTGAACCATTCAAGCCCAAAAAGCCGATCGCGCCAGAGTATACTCCTCTCGCTTCTTGCTCTAATTGATCGATAATTTCCATGGTTCTGATCTTCGGTGCGCCAGTCATAGAACCGCCAGGAAAGGCTTTGTGAATGCAGTCTACGGCGCTCACATTGTCACGCAATTGACCACGAATCGTTGTCACCAATTGATGTACTGTGGCGTAGGTTTCCACAGCCATTAGTTTGGGAACATGGACAGTACCCACAGCAGAAACCCGTCCCAGATCGTTGCGAAGTAAATCCACAATCATCAGATTCTCGGCTCGATCTTTTTCGCTATTTTGCAAGCGATCGCGTAGAATCAAATCTTCTTCAGGTGTTTTTCCTCGTGGTAGAGTTCCCTTGATGGGTTTTGTTTCCACCCAACCTTGGCGATCAATTTGCAGAAACCGCTCTGGCGATGAACAGGCGATTCCCACATCACCAAACCGCAAAAATGCTGCATAAGGAGCGGGATTAATGCGGCGTAATGTACGGTAAAACTCAAGTGGATCGACTGTTGTGTCTGTGTGAATCTGGTTTGTTAAACAAACTTGATAGGTTTCTCCTTCGTGAATTTCTTGTAAGGATTTTTCAATATCATCAAGATAAGTCTTTTTAGACCTGCCTAATCGAAAAATAATAGGCGTTTCTTTCTTCTTAGGAACAATAGGTGGCAGGGGGGGAAGATTTTCAATTTGGTTTGCGATCGCTTCAAACCAATCTTCGGCGCAGGCTGCTTTTCCTTGCTGAATTAGACAAAGCAGATAGATAGTTTGCTCTTGGTGATCGATCGCAATCATCCGATCTGCCAGCATAAACATGGCATCAGGTAAGGGGGAAGTGTGATTTAATTTTCCTCCAGATTCTGCCTTTAATTCATAGCCAAAGTAACCCACAAACCCACAGTTGAAATCAAAAGGTAAATCATCAGATGGGCATTGTCGTCGTTGAATTTCCCTCTGGAGATAATCAAAAATTGCCTCTGTTTTGAAACTTACAGTGTCGGACTGTGTAATTGTCAGTTCCTGCCCTTGGGTGCGATAACGAATTAGGAGACTATTTTCACCACTGTTATCTCCCATGAAGGAAAAGCGAGAAAGCCCAGGTTCAACCCGACTGCTATCTAACCAAAACGCGCTGACTGAATTGCCAAATAAATGCACAAACATTTGCTCGGTATCGTGACACAGACTCAGTTTGCGGGTGCAAAGTTTAAATTCCTGTTGCTGATTTTGCTGAGAATAATTTGCGGGTAAAGTCGTAGTCTGATTATGTCCTGCCCAATAATTTTTTTTCGGACTTTCGCCTCGTTCTTGGATAAATCTTTGAGTAATTTCTTTGAAATTCTGAAACAAGGTATGTCCATACTCAGTACAGATTGACTCTGGATGAAACTGTACCCCCCACATTGGGAAAGAGCGGTGGCGTATTCCCATGATCAGATTGTCATCTGTCCACGCTGTTTTTTCTAAGCAGTCGGGTAGGTCATCGGCAACCAGCAAAGAATGGTAGCGCACCACGGAAAAAGGAGAAGGTATTCCTGCAAACAAATCAGTACCAGTATGATAAACCTCACTGAGCCGACCATGTCGAACTTCAGGTGCATAAATAACTTTCCCCCCATACCCGTAACCAAGTCCCTGATGTCCCAAGCAAACACCTAGAAGAGGCACTTGAGCATTTTGAATCATTTGACGACAAATCCCAAAATCTTTTGATTTCTCTGGACGACCAGGTCCTGGTGAAATCACGATGTTATCAAATTCCCCCTGATCGAGTTCATCCCATGTAAATTGATCGTTGTAAATTACGTTGGGATACTCTCCGTTGACTTCGGCAATCAATTGGTAAAGGTTAAAAGTATAAGAGTCATAGTTATCAACAATCAGCGTCTTCATGTTCCAGTGCTCCTAACCAGTGTTGAATAGGTGTCAGGGGGAATAACCCAGTTGCCAGCCCTTGTTCTGCTTTCACCGTCTGAGTGAGGTTAGTTGCTGCTGCCAATTCAGCGATCGTCTGGTTTTGGAATATCTGTTTAGCCGTTAAGTGTAATCCAGCTTGTTTAGCTTTAAAAATAATCTGAATGCTTAGAATCGAATCTCTACCCCACTCGAGACAGCGCCCAATATTTACCACCCAAGATTACATTACAAGTTAATTGTCGCGAATGGACAAGTTAATTGTCGTCAAATGAATTATAGTTGTTTGAAAATTGGTGACTGCTTAGGTGTAGATTTAATACATTTTAGAGTAAGAATGATAAAGATAA
>JBAXTW010000012.1:0-58335 GCA_037129985.1 Pseudanabaena sp. ELA645
TTAGCCTGCCTTTCCCATTAGTTTTGCTTATCCCCTCAAACCCAGAAGAGCCTTTAAATCTTTTATTATCAATTTAATCCAAATGTCTATCGATACTTATTTTCAACAACTTAAACATCCCAATCCCAATGTTCGCAATCAAGCAATGTGGGAAATTGCCGCTAATTATGATGCCGAAGTCATTACGAGATTGATGAATATTCTCGATGACGAAGATACAAATTATCGGCGATCGGCGGTAAAAACATTAGGTGAAATCGGTCATGAGGCTGTCTCACCTTTAGTTGACGCTATGCTGCATAGTGAAAATGTGACTGTGCGCGGCAGTGCCACCAAAGCTCTAGCGCAAGTGGTAATTTGTCATCCTGACCAACCGCTATCAGATGAAGGTGTCGCAGGTTTAAAGGCAGCTTTGCAAGATCCCAATCCTGTGGTGAATATTGCGGCGGTAATGGCGATGGGAGAAATTGGGGAGCCTGTTTTGGATATCTTAATCGAGGCATTAAGAGAAACAGATAATCCTGCCTTGGCTATTTCGCTAGTAAATGCGATCGCTTCGATTGGCGAAAGTCGCGGTATGGATGTTTTGCGTTGGATTATTGATAATGAGGCGACTGATTCTTATGTAAAAGAATCAGCAATCAGTGCCTTATCTAGATGTGAAATGACCGCTGGATTTAACCGATAATAGGCTTGACCATTTATTGATAATGAATTTAAAGAATAATATATTCTTTTATTCTCTTTTATTACTATTTTTACTACCGTTTAATTTTTTAAATTTAGGAGAACCCATGAATCAAGGTTTAGCAACACTTTTACGTGTAGGTACGCAAAAATCTCACTCAGCCGCCGAGAGTACCGATTTTATCAAATGCTTTTTAAAAGGCGTGGTTGATAAAACCTCCTATAGCAGACTCGTCGGTAATCTTTACTTTGTTTACAAAGCGATGGAAGAAGAGTTTGAAGTACATAAATCCGATCCCGTTCTTAGCAAGCTCTATTACCGCGAACTATGGCGCGAAAAGAGTCTAGAACTCGATATGTTGTTTTACTTCGGTTCCAATTGGCGCGAAGAGTTTAAGCCTACACCAGCCTGTGAAAAGTATCTTTCCCGAATTCGCGAGATTTCAGCTAACGATCCAGTTCTGCTAGTCGCTCACGCTTACACCCGTTATATGGGCGATCTCTCTGGTGGTCAAATCCTGAAAAAAATCGCTAAAGAGGCGATGGGCTTGCAGGATGATAAGGGTACTGCATTCTATGAATTCGCTGACATTCGCAATCACGGTGAATTCAAAAAGCGTTACCGTGAATCTCTGGACACTTTACCTGTGGATGCAGCAACTGCTGAACGCATTGTTGATGAAGCAAATGCCTCATTCCATCAAAACATGGAAATGTTCCGCGAACTAGAAGGTAACTGGTTTGTAGCATTGACCAAATTTGGTTGGAACTCTATCCTTACCAAGATCAAGGGTGACCCGAAAGAAAATACTTCTGCTCGCCGCGAAACAAAGTCTAGCAGCTAAATTCAATAAAAAAGAAAGGGCGCTTTGTGCCCTTTCTTTTTTATTGGAATAATTGTCCACGACCCAGCCATGTCTCTAGAAGCAAGATGGCGAAACCTAACATTGCTAAGCGACCATTCCAAACTTCAGCGGAAAGAGTCATCCCCCATTCCCAACGTTCTTGCGGATAGAGCTTAGTGTCTTTTTGAGGCTGGATGGTTTCACCAAAGAGAATAGGCTTATCGCTTAAAGCTTTAAGCACAATGTCGGCTAAAGCTTGGATAAAAGCTGGGTCAGTATCAGGAGCAGGTACTCGCGCAAAAGTCTCAATCCCAGCCTGTTCGGCAATTTCTCGGTATTCCATGTCAATTTCTTCGAGGGTTTCGATATGTTCAGACACAAAGCTAATTGGAACTACGACTAATTCTTTTACGCCTTGTTCTGCAAGTTCAGCGATCGCTGCTTCTGTATAGGGTTGCAACCATTCGACGGGACCGACACGACTTTGGTAGGCGAGTTTGTAAGGATTAGGACGATTAAGTTTTTGCATGATAAGCGCCGCGCAGGTTTCAATTTCCTTTTGATAGGGATCGCCTGCTTCTTCGATGTAGCTGACAGGTACTCCGTGAGCGCTGAAAAATATATAGGCTTCGCTCGGATTATTAACTCGGTCTAGTTTTGCCGCAATCAAATTTGCCATTGATTGTAAATAACCTGAATTGTCGTACCAAGAAGGTACAACTGTATATTTGATCTTTTGCAATTCTGGATCGATCTGCCAAATGCGCTCGATCAAGCTAAAACTGGAGCCTGTGGTGCTAATCGAAAATTGTGGATACAAAGGCAAAATTACTAATTCTTCAATCTTGTCTTTTTTTATTTGGGCGATCGCTTCCTCAGTAAAGGGATGCCAATAACGCATTCCAATATAGACATTGACGGCATGTCCATTTAGCTGAAGCTGCGATCGCAGGGCTTCGGCCTGAGCTTCGGTAATCTGACGTAGCGGTGAATAACCTCCAATCTTTTTGTAATTCCTCTGAGATTTTTTGAAGCGAAGGGTAGAAATGAGCCAAGCTAGGGGCGCTTGTAATAATGGAGAGGGTAGCCGAATAAGTTCTGGATCGGAAAATAAGTTATACAAAAATGGACGCACATCTTCTAATTTGTCTGGTCCACCGAGATTCAATAGTAAAACACCTAATCGATTCATATCATTCGCTATGTCATTGCTCTAAAATTTTGCCAGAGATGCCGAAAAGCATTCTGAATAGTGATACTTCAACAATACATTTATTTGGTAGAACAACAAACTAAATTATTGCCCTCCATTTCCATTATCAATCTGTTTGCATTGCAGCAATAATCGCCGTCGCTAAGGCTTGCGAATTAAATAAAACCCAATATTGCGCGGACAAAAGCCCACCTCATCAATATTTTAATCTAAACTAGAAGCATACAAAATCTTTATAGAACCTTAAAATCTTGAGTAATTCATTTCAAGCGAGAATGCTACTTTCTCACAATTTTGATGTCCCGTCCGACATTGTCCCAGCCATCAGTCGAGAAGAATTTGCAGAAGTATTTCGCATCGGTTTAGGCGATCGCCCATCTTGCCTGACTAGACTTGTCAATCATCCCCATTGGACAGTGGAAATTGTATTCGATCGCCATCAGTTTTCCCCTTATCAAATTGGTGAGTTTTGTGCTGAGGCTTTGGCAAATAAACGTATCAGTCAAGGCGCAGATCCTAAATCTCTACCCGAAATTTTAATCTTAGGCGGCATCAAAACTACTCCGCCTACCAGTGATTCGCCCGATGCTTTACAGACTGGCGATTGGGGCGTGGATGTGGTGGAGACATTAGTAGGAGAAACTTTTTTAAAGGGAATTGCATGGGAGACAACGATCGCTTCCAAATCCCTTGACACGATTTTTAAAGTCGAATATTTAGATCGGTGATGCACGCTTAAACAAATGGCGCAGTCGTGTTTTCAATGGTTGACGCTCTATGTAGAACAATGTAGAACTTGGTGTCTTTCAGTTCTATAATTCTAGTAAGTTATTAGTTCAATTTAAAATCCTTTAAGAAAATATTTATGTCAATTCCATTGTTAGAGTACAAACCCCTATCCCAAAATCAGCGCGTGGCTGGATTTGAAGTCGCAGGTGACGAGCAACCTCGGATTTATTCCACTGACAATTTGTTGTCAGGTTTAGAGCTAGATCTCTTGATTGGCGCGGCCTATCGTCAAATTTGCAACGAACAGCAGATGCTGGAAACCCACCGTCAACTGTATTTAGAGTCTCAGTTCCGAGCAGGACAAATTACAGTTAGAGGATTCATTCGCGGATTGGTATTATCTGATTCCTTCAAACGACTGACCTTTGATAGTAATAATAACTATCGCTTTGCAGAGATTTGTATTCAGCGCCTTCTTGGTCGTAATGTATATAGCGATCGCGAAAAGATGGCATGGTCGATTGTAATTGCGACCAAAGGTATCCAAGCTTTTGTGGATGAGTTACTCAATAGCGAGGAATATCTCAGTAACTTTGGCGATAGTATCGTTCCCTATCAACGTCGCCGCATCTTGCCACAGCACACTAAAGGAGAAGTCACCTTTGCTCACATGGCAAGGTACGGTACTGACTATCGCGATCGCTTGCCGAAACAAGTCTTTAAAGGAATTAAAGGCGCAGCAAGATTGGATTATGTCCGTTGGGAATGGCAAAAGAACCCACCTGCAATTATCGGTAAAATTGGTGCAGCGGTTGTCTATGCTGGCGTTGGCATTGTCGGATTTGTGGTACTGGGAGTATTTCTCGGATTGTAAGTTCTTTATAAGCAGCTAAGGTCTTACGGTTCGCTGATTTTTGAAATAGGTCAAAACATTTGACGGGACAATAAGGATCTCAGGCTTTATGAACTTTTTTTACGAAGTTATTGATTTTCACCTTCTTGTATGCATTACAAATAAATTAAAGCAATAATGACCTTTATTAGTATTAATTATCAATAGTAATGCCAAAAAGTGCAAATTAATGAATGTCATTTGCATTAAGAAAATCAGCGAACGGTAAGTAAGGTAGCTTATAGAAATAACTTTAACAATGGGCTTAAGCCCATTGTTAAAGTTATTGAAGTTTTCCAACCCACGTTCCGCTCTTATTTTATTGAAAAAAATATTTAGAAAGAAAATGCTTATACAGCAAGTATTTTGAGTCTTAATCGCAAAAAAGCCTATATTTTAACATTGTCAATAAGGACACACTAATACTTACCGTTCGCTGATTTTCTTAATGCAAATGACATTCATTAATTTGCACTTTTTGGCATTACTATTGATAATTAATACTAATAAAGGTCATTATTGCTTTAATTTATTTGTAATGCATACAAGAAGGTGAAAATCAATAACTTCGTAAAAAAAGTTCATAAAGCCTGAGATCCTTATTGTCCCGTCAAATGTTTTGACCTATTTCAAAAATCAGCGAACCGTAAGCTAATAGGATTTATTATCATTAATTTCTTTTGAAATCGCTGAAACCCTGATTGTCTCGTTGCAAATATTTTTAGGCTTCCATTACGAGCGGAACGTGGGTTCCAAAATGAGTAACTTATTGCTACAAGATGCCTAAACGAAGTTAAAGAACAAAGTTAGAGAGAACGTTACTCGCTCAGACTTTGTCCTTTTAACAATTAGTTTTGTTTAATCTTCTTCTGCTTGGCGGTGAATTTGGGCGATCGCTATTTTTGCCAATACTTTAATAACTTGTTCCTGATCGTCAAGTAAATTCTGTAATGCTTCTAACGCAAGAGCATTGCCCATTTTACCGAGGGAATTAACTGCTGCTTTGCGTACATCCAAATCCACATCTTGCAGAGCCAAAATTAGATGCGTTAGCGCAGGTGGATAATTTACCTGTGCTAACGCCGTGGCAGCCTCAGCACGAATAATTGCCTCTGGATCGGTGAGTGCTGAGACTAAAAGATTGCAAGATTTTTCATCGGACTGCTCCTGAGCAACGTGACCGATCGCGCCAATTACAGCACAGCGAACATCTAGGGAAGCAGAATCTAAAGCTTTATACAAATAGTCCGCACCTTCAGAACCAATAAAGGCTAAAGCCCAAGCTGCATGACCTTTGATATCTTGTGATTTACTATCATCTCCTAAGATTTCCAACAAAGCTGGCACTGAGGCTTCACCAGTTTTGGCTAAAGCCCCTGCCGCCGAACTTCTGACTACGGTATCGGGATCGTTCAGAAAAGAATTTAATAAAGTTGGTACAGCGATCGGATCGCCAATAATTGTTAGCGTTTTGGCAGCAGCACGACGCACAACCACATTGTCATGGTTAGCCAAAGATCTCATCAAAAATGGTGTTGCGGCTTCGCCAATTTCTCCCAAAGTCTCAGCGAATCTCAGTCTAACCAGTCCACGCGGATCTCCCAATCCTTCTACTAATTGTTCTAAAATTTGGGAATCGCTATCATCAAAAGTACCAAAAGAAATTTGATCGCTTACTTTTTCGACCAGAAGATCGTTTACTGCTTGAATTTCGAGAATAGAGTTTTCCATTTTGTAGATATTCGGAGACATGTGATTTGTTGAGCTTTATCAATCTGCATTTGAGTTTGATTTTTGCTGACGTAAAGATTCAAGAGTTGCATCGATCTTAGCTAGATTTGGTTCTAAGTTCGCTAGAGCTTGAGATTTCATGATTTTTGCTCTTTGTGCCATTGCTAGAGTATCACTTACGATCCTTTCGCGATAGCTCTCTAGATCCTCAATCATTTCCGTAAGCTGGTCAGGAGTTGCGAGTTCAAGGGATTTAAGTTCAGGGACATCAAACATAATCTTTTTTAAATTATTTCAATAAAATTAAATACAAATCAAGTATAAATTACATGCAAAAAACAAAAAACAAAAAACTAAATATAATATAAAAGCCATGTATCTCAATCATTTCATCTTTAGTTTTTAAAGCCTAGCTCCTTAACTTAAATTAGATAAATATAACACGAGCCAGTGTTTCAACTAAACTTGTTGATCGAATCTTGTCCGAAAATTGCCATATTTAATCCAATATTGCTTAAGTTTATGATGTGGGGTATGCAGACTTGCTTTTGAGCGATAGAGAATGACTTGGCGGCGATCTCCAATCCAAACTTTATCGACCGCATCAACAGCAATAACCGTTCCACCCAATGTCGTAACGCATTCGGCAAATCTTTCTACGGCACTATAATCCACAGTTTCAAAGACATATAAATTGCCAGAACAAATTAGATGACGGCTGCGAATCCAGCACTGCATTTTTTTCTCTGCTTCTGGGGGCAGCATTTTGGCTCCAAATTTAGCGTCAATAGAAGCTAAAAAATTCGATCTTGTTTCAAGATATTCAGAAGATATTTGGCACTTCATGGGCGAAACTTTCTCTTTTTTCAAATTTAAGAGGACCTGCTGTAGAACCCCAAACTTGTTGATGTGTATTGATGTCTAAGCCCTTATCAAGACTTAGCCATGTTGTTTCCGTAATCTCGACATAGCTGTCTAGATAGGTTTGACAACCATTTTTTTCTATTAAACATTCGGTTCCTTCCACACCACCAATAAAGCGATCGCCTTTGCGTTTAAATACCATTGAGCAGTTATATCGGCGTTCAATATCCTTTGGAGTGATGGTATTCAGAATACTAAGATCGCGTCCAGAGCCAGCAAAGAACATCGCATTTTTGAGGCTAAAATTCTCGATATAAATGCGATCGCCTTGATCGATCAAACGATGGACACCCTGACGATAGGGACTCCAAAGATCATAATCGTAGACTTGTTCGGAATAGAGTCCAATTCCATTGAAAAAAACAAAGGGTAATGGACGAAAAAACACATGAATATGAGCGTAATCTTTAGGACTTGACGAGGCTTGCTGATAATTACTAAAATCCCCTGACATCCAATGCGCTAGGGTAATTAAATCATTGTCTTCAGAGCTTTCCATTCGATTAATCTTTAGCTGTTTGACGAATCTCAGATGAAAAAGAAGCCATGACTACGCCAGTGCCAGCACTGGTTTTGATCAAAGAAACGCGACAACGCACGTTAGGATTAACAAACCAGATTTTTTCTTCGGCGGCGGCGCGATCGTAGGGAGTTGTTAATACAAACGTCCCATCATCGGTGAAGTGATATTTACCGATCGCTGCCATTTCTTCCGCATATCCGCGATCGCGTAGCAAACTTCCTTGGTTAGGATTTTCAGGATCGGGAATGGGAATCAGCACACAAGTACCTTTGACGGCTTCGCTATCTTCCCAGTCAGATTGACCTTCCCAACTCATCCGAAATGGAGAAACTGCTAATTTGGGATCAATGTTATAGGATTCACAAAGTGCGATCGCTTCTAGATCATCTTCAGCAATTGCCAAAATCTCTATTTCCGACTGCACCGCCTCAAAATGACTAAAAGCTAGGTGATGAGCGCTACGTTGCGATCGCCAATTCCCTATTGATTTTTCAACAAACTCCTGAATATCCATTAATCCTTTAGAATTGATTGTTACTCGAAACGTTTTTGAATTCCTTCGCGAACAACTTCTCCATTAGGAGAGGTTGTTCGCGAAGGGCAGGCAAAAAACTAAATTACTTCAGTAATGCTAACAATTCTGCCTGAAGTGCGGTTAATTCGTTGGATTTGAGGAGTCATCTTGCTTGCAGAAACAATGTACTCAGATGTGCTGATACGGCGTTTGGTATCAAACTTGGAACCAGAAACCAAGATTTTGAAACGCTTTTCAGTCCCAGAACCATTTACAGTTGCGGTAGAAGCCTTGATCGTATTGGCACTATTAGTTGCAACAGCAAATACGAGCTGTGAATTTTGAACAGCACTGTCAACCTGTGCAGCACCGCGATCGAGGGCAAACATGCGATTGTAACCAATCTGCTTAGCATTGGCGGCGCTATCCTTGCCACGATAGAAAGGAACAGTGTTTTCGCCAAAGGCGGTTTGGTACTCATCGCTATCGATGTACGAATCAATTTCTGCGTCATAGCCTTCGGCTACGCAACGAACGATATGCTCAGAAACTTCACGCTGATCTTGAGGAGCGCGACCGAGCAAGTGCAGAAAGTTCAATTCCACAAAGCGATAGGGCGCACAGGAAGAAAAGTAGCGATCGCGGTAAAAGTCGGATTTGGCAACAAGTCTCACAAATTCGCGAACAGAAATTTCACCGTTGGTAAGCTTCGATTCGGCGGAAATCAGGCGCTCGCTCTCCATCACGTGGGGATTGCCCAAAACCAGTTTGTAAACCGCACGAATGGTAGTATCGATTGTCATAATGACTATTCTCCAAAGTTGTTAAAAGGTTTAAATGAATGAATGAGGCAAATAAAATTGAATAAATCCGAATAAATCAGTTCGTGGGATACCAACAACTAAGCAACTTTAATGCTTAGGATCTTGCCAGAAGAACGGCTAATCGATTGGATTTTAGAGGTCATCCTATTTGCGGGAACGATGAACTCGGTAGTAGTGCCAGGAGAATTATTGTCAAAATTCGCGCCAGAAACTAAAATTTTGAAACGCTTCTCAGTGCCAGACCCAATTACAGTTGCTGTCGATGCAGAAATCTTACTAGAACTGTTAGTTGCCAATGCATACACTAGTTGGGATGCTTTTACCGAACTGTCAACTTGAGATGCACCACGATCGAGAGCAAACATGTGGTTATAACCAACCTGTTTAGGATTGGCGGCACTATCCTTACCGCGATAGCAAGGAACTGTGTTTTCGCCAAAGGCAGTCTCATACTCCTCACTGTCGATGTAGGAATCGATTTCAGCGTCATAGCCTTCAGCAACACATCGGACGATATGCTCGGAAACTTCGCGTTGATCTTGAGGAGCGCGTCCGAGTAAATGTAAAAAGTTCAATTCTACAAAGCGGTAAGGAGCGCAAGAAGAGAAGTAGCGATCGCGGTAAAAATCTGACTTGGCAACAATTCTCACAAATTCGCGAACAGAAATTTCACCGTTGGTAAGCTTCGATTCGGCGGCAATCAGACGCTCACTCTCCATCACATGGGGATTACCCAAAACTTGCTTGTAAACTGCACGAATGACGGCATCCACATCATCCACACTATTAGCAAAGGTCGTATTCATTACATCTGTCATAATAATTATCTCCGAATTTATAGGATTTATGGAGTTTATAGAATTTATAATTTATAGAATTTATTTACGCTTTTCTATTATTTCTATTGGTTGATTTTGTTAGAGAAGTAAGCAAAAGCGCTATTTATTGATTTAACAAATAGATGAAATCCAACAAAACAAACATTAGAAAAAACATTTTGAGGGATATGTCAGGGACAAACACCCTCAACGATAGCTACTCAACGATAAATATCGGATTACACAACTGTGACGCTGGCAATTACGCCACCTTGAGCATGAATCCGTTGAAATTGCACTGAAAGCTGTTCAAAGGGAACCAAGTACACCTTGTTGCTACGACGGAATTGTGAAACCTTGTTAACGTTTTTGGCACGATAACCCGTAACTTCAATCCGATAAACATTGCTTGAACCCAAAGTCCCCAAAGGAGTCCGACGCAAAGGGGCATCGGTAGGATTACGAAATGTCGCACCAGAACCTGAAGAAGGAATAACCGCAGTTGCAGTTGGATTAATTACTAGAGAATTCAGCTTGGGTCTGTTACCAGCTAGATCGCCCTTTAAGCTGCTGCTAGAAGCTCCGCGCACCAATTGAAAAGTATGCGTAAACTGCACCATGCTTGTGCAAGCTTCAGTTTTGTAGCCACGAATGTAGGGAACGAAGTTCTCGCCAAAGGTGTTTTGGTATTCGTCACTGTCGATATAGGTATCGATATCAGCTTCAAAGCCCTTGGTATCAAGAGTCGTGCTATGTCCGCGCATTTCTTCTAAATCCAGTGGAGGACGACCTAACAAGTGACGGAAGTTGAGTTCGATCGCACGGTAACGAGCGCAGCTTGTAAAGAATCGAGAGCAGTAAAGATCGGACTTAGCCACCGCCCTGACAAACTCACGGACGCTTAGTTCACCACGTTTGAACTGAGATTCGGCAACAGTTAGTCGTTCGCTTTCCATTACATAAGCATTACCAAGAACTTGGCGATAAACTGCACGAATAATAGTTTCGGAATCTTCCTGAGATTGTCCCGACACCCACTCAACAGGTGGAGTTTCATCAAACAGGCTTACGCCCAATCGCGAAGCTGGTCCAAAAGCCATTACAAAAAATCTCCTGAGTTAACGAAAGGATTTAATAAAAATGATTTTATAGAATCGTATTGTTTTGCCAACTTTACTTTAGATTCTAGAAAACGCTCCTATTTTCGAGCTGATGAGTAAATTCTCTTACAAGTTTGTACCTTTAATCATCAAGATTTGTAAATCTACATAAATCCTGCACAATTCAAAAATCTAATTTTTAAATCAGATTTTAGTCGGGTGGCGCTCTAAGTCAAACAAAAAGCCATGAATATATTCTTCAGTCCATTCCGAGCCGTAAAAACGATTAAACATCCCTCTCGCTGGATCTTTTTCGGCGCGATAGCGCAAGTAACGTAGTTGGGCTGCTTTGATCGCTTCTAGTTGTTCGGGATCAGTTACAGGGATGGCGCGATCGCAAAAATCTAGATATGCTTGCAAATAATCTTTAAAAGCAGCAAACACATGGGTTTCCACCACTTCATTTTCCTGTGGTCTAGTCCAGAGAAAAGCTGGTGAAAAGAACTGACTTGCCTCTTCTGGGAAATCACCACCCCAAGGTAAATGGGGTTGATAGGATTCAAAAATTGGCAAGATTGGCTGTGTATATTTCGCCTGATATTCAGGGCGATCGCGAAATAGGGGCTGCATATCCAAAGCAATTAAATGCCCACCTGGTAAAGTAACTAGATCGCCGCCAAAAAATGGCAAATCATAGTTTAGGTGAGGAAAAATTACAAAGTTTAACACTTGCAATGACGCTCCGCCCTGCACATGCGCCGCCCGAATTTGGCGTAACTTCGTTGATTGATAAGCGTAACTTGTAGTTATAACTTCGTTCTCATGTTTACCTTTGCCGACGATCGCCGATTTTGACTCGAATCCTGCGGGGATTGGGTAGGGCTGCAAATCGGGTAAGCGCTCCTTTAAATAGGCGATCGCATGATCTAAAAATGGTTGGTAGAGTGTCAACTTAAGAACATACTCCTGTCGCTAGTGGCATCGCATCTTCAAACAAAAATCCATATAAGAATTTTTCCGACCATTCATGTCCAAAATAGCTACTGAACAAACCAGAAGCAGGATCGCGATCGGCGCTGTATTGATCGTAATCCTTTTGCGCCTTGACAATGCGCTGAATATCCGATTGGTCATAGAGCGGAGTCGCATTAGCAAGCATTTGCCAGTACAAATTCAAATAATCTTGAAACGCTTCAAATACGCGAGTTTTTACAGTTTCAGGATCGGTCTTAGCAAACAGTAAATATTTCGAGAAATACTGATTGGCATCGTAAAACTTCATTTCCAGATTTTGCGATAGTTCTGGATATTTATCATGTAGAGCTTTGAGGGGATGGATATACTTTTCTAAATAAGCCGCATCTTGAAACAATGGCTGAAAGTCCATCACAATCAAGTTTTTGACCTGCCCAAAGGACAAAAAGTCGATCCCTAGCAAAGGTAGATCGTACTCATGGCTAGGATAAATAACACTATTAAAAATCTGGGCGCTTGCCCCTGCATCAATATATGTGTAGCGAATTTTGCGTAGCTCAGGAGACTGATAGCACCAACTATTAATCGTGGCTGGATTCCGACCGCGCTCACTTGTACAAGACTCCAACCCTAATGGGATGGATCGTTTTTGTAATGCAAATCGCTCTTGTAGCGATCGCTCTAGATGTTCTAAAAAAGGTTTGTACATGATTTTTTAAGCAAAAATAAAAAGCAAATCTCAATAAAAAAGTGATTAAAAAGTGATTAATAGAGTAATTTTAAAAATGAATCTGAAGCACACATTTTCTTATGTAGCAAAGCCCTTTGCTATAAAAAGCATTTATCGCGCCTTGTTATGACTAAATTTTCTTATAAGTCCGTAACTTTAATCATCAAGATTTGTGAACGTGCATATATTTTGCACAATCCTTATACCCCAAAAAAATCAGCCATTCTACTGCCCCACTAAATTATTCAAGCAAATTTGCGTCACTGAAATAACGTCGCTCGGAGCAGTAGGTCATCAAATACACGCCGTTCATCATCCGAATTGTACTAACCCGCACCCGAAAATCATCGGTAATAAACCAGCAGCGCTCTTGTCCTTGGTTATTGTCATAGTCAGTATCGATCGTCAAAATGCCATCATCACCAAACCAATAGCGACTAATTACAGGAATTTTTTCGACATAACCTTGATTGCGTAGCAGCTTACCCGATCGCCCTGTTTCGTCATCGGGTACATCGACTAAAATGGCAGCCTGATCTGGATTCGGTTCCTGTCCGCCTTCTTCATGGGCTTGCCACATAAAGCTCGCACCACCAGAGGCGATCGCCTCGGCAAGATATCCCGCACCACCTTGAGCTTCACAAATATTTTGAACTTTGGGATCATCGCGGGTCAGCACTTTGACATGAATTTTTGATTCTCCCGACTCATCTTTGACAGTATCAAAATGATGTACTGTACGATGAATAAACCAAATTCCCTCGCTCTTACGAAAGAAATCCATCATTGTCATTGGTGGCACTAGCATTTATATAATTATCCTTTTTAATATCAATCTAAAAATCCTAAAAGCTATGGCGATCGCTGCGCGATCGCCATCAGTTACTTAGTTAGATTCTGACACCTTAAATAATACAAAATATGAAAATCCAAAATAAAGCCCAAGAAATTTTAGAAGCGATTAAGTCAGGTAAATCCTTGGCTATGCAAGATCTCTATCACTGCAATTTAAGTGGCTGTGATTTGAGTGGGGCAAATTTTCAGCAAGCAATTTTGGTGCGGGCGAACCTCAACCGAGCCAACTTAAGTAACGCGGATTTAAGTGAAGTGGATTTGCGTAGTGGTGATTTGGGCGCTGCAATTTTGCAACGAACTAATTTGCAAGGTGCTTGTTTATATCGTGTCAATCTCTGCGGAGCCAACTTGTCCGAGGCGAATTTGCTAGATACCAAACTACAGGGAGCAATGTACGACAGTCAGACGATATTCCCTGAAAATTTTGCCTATAAGTCATCGGGAGCCGTGGGACCAAACGCAAATTTAAATGGCGCACCTTTTAATACGGCTAACTTGAAAAATGCTGATTTGCAGAGCGTCAATTTTTTAGGTGCATATTTGGGTGGGGCAGACCTCTCAGGTGCAAATTTGACGGGAGCGCGGCTAGTCCAAGCTGATTTACGCAAAGGCTTTTTGGTGGGGGCTTGTTTACGCAATGCGCGGCTAAATGGCGCGAACTTGGCGGGAGTGGATTTACGGACGGCGGACTTGACTGACGCGGATTTTGAGCAGTTTGAGAGTATTGCGGGTGCTGATTTTAGTTATGTGGTGGGTTTGAGTGAAACCATGCGATCGCGTCTACTCAGGCATTCTCAGCAAGATCTCGAAACCCTTAATCCTTTAACCCTCAAGACTACCTTAGCAAGTTTATCTCAACTGGTTACGGCACAACCTTTGAGTACGATCTCATTCTTTTAGATGTTTTTCTGCCCAAGACCGATGGAATTCGTCTCTGTCGGCAATTTCGAGCCGAAGGCTATACAACACCCATCATGTTACTCAGTAACCAAAATGTTAGCACGGCAAAAATCGCGGGGCTAGATGCAGGAGCTGATGATTATGTGGTGAAGCCCTTTGACATTGCTGAATTGATCGCAAGAATTCGGGCGCTATTGCGACGGAGTAATGCTAGTTCTTCGCCATTATTACTGTGCGGCGACTTGCTGCTTGACCCTAGCACCAGTAAAGTTTCCTATAGCAATCAACCACTGACGCTAACTAATAAGGAATATGAGTTACTAGAACTACTACTCCGCGATAGCCAGCATTTGTTAAGTTCCGACGAAATTCTCGATCGCCTCTGGTCGTCTGATGAATTTCCCTCTGAGGCAACAGTGCGATCGCATATTCGGCGATTACGACACAAATTAGTCGCCGCAGGCGCTCCTCCTGATTTTATTGCTTCAGTTCATGGACGTGGCTATTACCTTAAGTCCGCCGATAGAGTAGCCGATATTGAAGTCTCTAAGCCAATCAAGATTTCTACTTCATTTGCGCCAAGGTTTTTTCCAATTGGAACTAAGGTAATGATCGTTGATAATGATCTGGATTATCTGCGATCGCTCCCTGAGATATTGAAACCTTGGGGGTTTAAGGTGACAACCTTGGCAGATCCACGAGATTTCTGGGCGATATTAGAATCCGTAATCCCCGATATATTGGTTTTAGAAATAAATATCCCACCCATTAATGGATTGGAACTTTGTCAATCTTTAAGAAGAAATAGACAGTGGCAACGTTTACCAGTTTTGTTTCTCACTGTCATCACCGATTTCAATACTCAGAATCTTGCTTTTGGAGTTGGTGCTGACGACTATTTATGTAAGCCGATTGTCGGCAGTGACTTAGCGCATCGGATTCATAATCGTTTACAAAGAGTTCAAGCTTACAGTAACCTAAGTTAGTGCTACACACAATTTACAAGAAAAATGAGTGAATGTGGAAAAACAAATGTTTTTAGTCCATTCACGTCAATATTAACTTTTTAAAAATAATTTGAGATAAATTCGCATGGCTCCATCCATTCAAGCATCGCTGCGAGAGCAACAATATCCCCTCATTCGCGATTTAGCTAATTGCATTGAAACAGTATGGCGAGAAAACTTAAATTTATCTCCCTATCAAGTTCCAGAAGATCTGGGCTATGTGGAAGGAGCTTTAGAAGGTGAGCGCCTCGTAATTGAAAATCACTGCTACAGTACACCTCAATTTCGGAAGCTCCATTTGGAGCTAGCCAAAGTTGGCACTGGCTTAGATATTCTCCACTGTGTGATGTTTCCCAATCCTGAATATGCTATTCCCATTTTTGGAGCCGATTTAGTCGGTGGACGTGGCAGTATTAGCGCCGCGATCGCCGATCTATCCCCTGTTCATCCTGAACGAGCTTTACCCCGCAGTTACTCTGATGCTTTATCGAGTTTGCCTGTGATCCAGTTTGAGCAGACTCGTGAGTTACCCGAATGGGGCGATATTTTTTCGGATTTTTGTCTGTTTGTACGTCCTATCGGCGATCGCGAAGAGGCTGATTTTTTACAACGAGTGCGTGAGTATTTGACTTTGCACTGTCAGTTAGCCGTGGCAACAGATCCGTTACAGACTTCTCTAGAAATTGAGCAAATTCGGGCGGGGCAGCGATATTATTGCGAAAAGCAACAACAGAACGACAAAACTCGACGGGTTTTAGAAAAGTCTTTCGGCTCAGAATGGACTGAGCGTTACATGACGACCATGCTTTTTGATTTTGTATGAAGAAATGCAACCAAATACTAAGTTAACTTAACAATTGCATTTTAAGCAGAATAAGTCAGAATACCTACTTGGTAACGGTTTGCTCTCTTCTTGATCTAAGTTACTTAACTTTACATTTGAGAACCTTCCATTTGCACGGAATTTGCACAAATTAGCTGCTTTAATCGCTTTAACCAAAGGCAAATGAACCTTGAACTGCTTAGGCAGTTTGGGTTATAGCTTCTTCAAGTGAATTGGATAGTTTAATTTGTCATTAAACATTCAAGGAAACTCAAGGAACTTATTTGGATTAGATATTCATCACAAGTCAATATCTAAAACAACAGATTGGAATTTGGAACCGTTTGAAATTTATATATTTTTTTAATTTAAAAAAGGAGATCCTTTAGAATGCTAGATGCTTTTACTAAAGTAGTTGCTCAGGCTGATACTCGCGGAGCTTTTGTATCTGATTCCCAAATCGATGCACTCAAACAGTTGGTTGCAGATGGAACCAAGCGCTTGGATGTCGTTAACCGCATCACCGCTAGCTCTTCAGCGATCGTTACCGATGCTGCTCGTGCTTTGTTTGAAGATCAACCTCAATTGATTGCTCCTGGTGGAAATGCATACACCCATCGTCGTATCGCTGCATGTATGCGCGACATGGATATCATTCTTCGCTATGTAACCTACGCAATATTTGCAGGCGATGCTAGCGTTTTGGAAGATCGTTGCCTCAATGGTTTGCGTGAAACATACAGCGCATTGGGCGTACCTGGTGGATCTGTTGCAGTTGGCATCGAAAAAATGAAGGCTGCTGCGATCGCACTTGCTAACGATCCTAATGGCGTAACTCGTGGCGACTGTAGCGCTCTAATGTCTGAACTTGCTAGCTATTTCGACAAAGCAGCAGCAGCAGTAGGCTAATTCCTGCTTTTCACATTGGATTTGCATTTGTTTAAATCCACACCGTGTAATTTTTTTCCTTCTTCTTTTTCTTTCTCATCAATACGTTTCACAATAATTTTTTAGAGGTCTATTAAGCATGAAAACTCCTTTAACAGAAGCAGTATCTACCGCCGATTCTCAAGGTCGCTTTCTAAGCGTTCCTGAAATGCAAGCCGCTTTTGGTCGTTTACGCACAGCTACTGCTAGCCTTGATGCTGCTAAAGGACTCAGCGCCAAAGCTTCTAGCTTGGCTGAAGCTGCTGCCAACGCTGTTTATCAGAAATATCCCTACACCACCCAACAATCTGGCAACAACTTCGCTTCTACTCCTCGTGGTAAAGCCAAGTGTGTTCGTGACATCGGCTACTATGTCCGCATGATCACATACTGCTTGATCGCTGGCAGCACAGGTCCTATGGATGATTATCTTGTCAGTGGTTTGACAGAAATCAACCGCGCTTTCGATCTTTCTCCTAGCTGGTATGTTGAAGCTTTGAAATCGATCAAGGCTAATCATGGCTTGAGTGGAGATGCAGCTTTGGAAGCTAATTCCTACATTGACTATGCAATCAATGCCCTAAGCTAATTGGTTTTCTTCTGGGGATAAGGATTTGCGATGCTTAGTATCACAAATCCTTGTCATAAAATCTCAAAGACTATGAAAACCCCGAAAACGGTAAGTACGCCCTGCGGGGAGCGCTTACCGTTTTCTTTGTTTATTATGTGGAACCCTCACCCCCCAGTCCCCTCTTCCATTAAGGGAGAGGGGGAGTAAGGCTAATTTCTTGTTCCCCTCTCCTGCGGGAGAGGGGCTAGGGGTGAGGGCTTTAAAAACTTCCCCGTAACATCACTTTTAATTAAAAATTCTTAAAAATATTAAAAAACATTTGGGAGCTTAGATATGACAACTTCTTTGGCGGCGAGCCGTTTAGGTTGTGAGCCTTTTGTAAATTCTTCTCCTGTGGAATTGCGAGCCAACTGGACTGCTGCTGATGTCATCGGCGTAATCACTGCGGCTAATCGTCAGGTTTTTGGTAACGATTATTTGATGTTATCAGAACGTCTTACTAGTGCAGAATCCATGCTTGCTAGCGGCAATATTTCTGTACGTGATTTTGTGCGTGCCTTGGCACAATCGGAATTGTATCGAACCAAGTTCTTTTCCACTACACCACAAGTTCGGTTTATTGAGTTGAACTTCAAACATCTTTTGGGTCGCGCTCCCAATGATGAAGCCGAAATCACCGAACATGTCAATCGTTATATTGAGCATGGATATGAAGCTGAAATCAATTCTTACATTGATTCAGAAGAGTATCAACAGAATTTTGGCGAGTCGATTGTTCCTTATTACCGTGGCTTTGAGTACCAAAGCGGGCAGAAGAATGTGCGATTTAATCGCATGTTCCAGCTTTATCGTGGTTATGCCAACAGCGATCGCGCTCAAGGTAAAAACAAATCAACTTGGTTGACCGAAGATCTCGCCCATAATACTGCCAATACAATTCGTACTGCCAACTTTGGGCAGGCGCTGACTGGTGGTAATGGCGGCGATCGCGGACAGATGTATCGTGTACGCGCTGTCAGAGCTAATTGCGGAAGGTCTCCTCAAATTCGCCGTAGTGTCAGTGAGTATCTAGTTTCCTACGATCAGCTTTCACCCACTCTGCAAAGGTTAAACCAAAGCGGCAACCGTATTACGCAGATTACTCTCGCTTAACGCAGTTCATTAAAATTATTGTAAAATAATCTAGGGGCAATTGATGAATTGCCCCTATTACGATGAACACTTCTAATTTTAATAAACTTGGTTTTGATTTCAATTTGTTTTAAGTATTAAAGGAGAATAAAATATAGTGATTACTAATGCTGCGTCTCGTTTAGGAGTTTCTGCTTATATCGATAGCAGTCCTATCGAACTCCGTCCTAACTGGACACCAGAAAGTGCTGAGATCGTGATCAAGGCTGTCTATCGTCATGTCTTGGGAAATGATTACATCATGGCATCAGAGCGTTTGACCGCCCTTGAGTCTCTACTTAAAAATGGTCAAATCGGCGTTCGTGACTTTGTGCGTGGAGTTGCCAAATCGGAATTGTACAAAACCAAGTTTCTTTATCCTAACTTTCATACTCGCGTGATTGAGTTGAACTTCAAGCATCTATTGGGACGCGCTCCCTATAGCGAAGCTGAAGTAATTGAGCATCTCGATCGCTACCAGAATGAAGGTTATGATGCTGACGTTGATTCCTACATTAATTCTGCTGAGTACGAAGAAAATTTTGGCGATGCGACAGTACCTTACTATCGTGGTTTTGAGAATAAAGTTGGTGATCAAACTACTGGCTTTACCAGAATGTTCCAACTCTATCGTGGCTATGCCAACAGCGATCGCTCTCAAATCAGTGGAAACACTTCTAGATTAGCGACGGAACTTGGTCAAAATAGTGCTTCCGCGATCGTTGGTCCTTCGGGCGGCAATGATGGTTGGGCTTATCGTGCCGCAAAAGGTGCGATGGCTACTCGTGCTTTTGGTCGTTCTTCAACAGGTTCGGGCGATCGCCTCTATCGTATTCAAGTATCGGCAGTTTCTCTGCCTAGATATCCTAAAGTGCGTCAGAGCAACCGCGAGTACATCGTCTCTTACGAGCAGTTGAACAGCACCTTGCAACGGATCAATAAAATGGGCGGCAAAGTTGCCAGTGTGACGATCGCTTAATTTTTTGAAATGGGCGGGCATTTCGCGCCCGCTCATCTTTCCCGTAATTGGTATAATAGCCAAATAACTTTAGAAAAGCTTGCAAAGTAGGCATTTCTAAAGTTTTTCCGTGATTTCTTCATCATTAAAACCTAAAACCTATCTTAATAATCTGTTTATGATTCCTCCAACTTCAACTTCAGATACTCGTTTTTTTGTCTATGAGGTAGCAGGGCTTAATCGCTATCAGCAACCAGACAATAGCAATTATGTTATCCGCCCCAGTGATAACGTTTTTATGCAAGTACCTTACAATCGCATGAATGAAAAAATGCGGAGTATCACCCGTCTCGGTGGCAAAATTGTGAGCATTCGCCCTCTAAACGAGCAGTAAAATTTAAGAATGGCGGCGCTTCGCGCCGCCATTCTATTTATTGTTTGGTGATACCAAAGGCTATCCTTAGAAACGGCGGTGCAAGAAAAGTGGTCATAATCACCATGATGATAATGGCAACTTCCAAAGGTTTGTCGATCGCTCCACTAGCAGTACCAATCCCTGCAAAGACAAGCCCAACTTCACCACGGGGAATCATGCCCACACCGATCGCTAAGCGATTGATATCGGGTATTCCAAATACCACCCAACCTGTGATCACTTTGCCCGCGATCGCGATTGCGAGCATAAATACCGCAATCAATAAGCCACTGCGGTTTTCAGGAATCATCGGATTGAGAACACTGAGATCGGCTCTAGCGCCAACAGTCACAAAAAAAACTGGGACTAATAAATCGGCAATAGGTTTGATCAATTCATCCAATTCTTTACGAGCATCGGTTTCATCGAGTACTAATCCTGCGGCAAAGGCTCCTAAGATTGCTTCTAAATGGATCGCATTGCCAATAAAAGCCATCGTATAGGCAAAGACAAAAGCAGGGATGATAATATTGCCGCGAGTTTCCAGCTTGGCTACTAAGGCGACAAAACTTTTGTTAAAGAAGCTGCCTAAGAGAATAGAACCAAATAGGAAGGCGATCGCGCTGACTAACAGAATTGCAACATTGGTAATATCCACCTCACCTGTTTTTGCCAAACTCGCCACCACCGCTAAAACGATGATTCCCAGTACGTCATCAATGACGGCTGCGCCCACGATGATCTGCCCTTCCTTGGATTTTAGCTGACCAATTTCGGCTAAGACCTTAGAAGTAATCCCAATACTGGTGGCGGTGAGGGCGGCTCCTGCAAAAATTGCGGGAATTGCGGCTACATGGAAAAAATACATTAATCCCAATGTCCCCGCCGCAAAGGGAGCCGTCACGCCGATAAAGGCGACGACAAAAGCTTGGATACCGACCTCTTTGAGTTGGCGCAAATCCGATTCTAAGCCAATCTCAAAAAGCAAAACAATTACGCCCAACTCAGCTATGACCGAAATTACTTCACTTTGGGCGGTAAATATACTGTTAACAGCTTCGGGTGACAGGTTATTCAGAAATTGTAAGCCCGACATGATCCATGAGTCCGATGCGGTAAAACCACCTTCAGGAAAGATGACTAGGTGCAAGGCGGATACACCAATGATTACACCAGCGACTAATTCCCCTAATACAGGAGGTAAATCTAGCCGCTTAGCGATTTCACTACCAATTTTACTGGCGATATAAATAAAAATTAGGGTGAGTAATACGCCAGACAAAATAACTGGCGCATCTTCCGCCTTGGCGGTGGCGATTAGAGGTTGCGCTATTGGCCATCTAGATAGGTGATTGGCGATCGCAGTAATCGAGAACATAGGCAAATTTCCTGTAAGTTGTTATATTGAGCTTATTAACTCATGTTACTTGGAACCCTCACCCCCCAGCCCCCTCTCCCATTAAGGGCGAGGGGAGTAAGACCAGTTTCTTGTTCCCTCCCCCCTTTTGGGAGAGGGGCTAGGGGTGAGGGTCTTGAAACCCTTGACGTAACATTAGTTATTAAAAAATCTCTCAAAAATCATCCCAAAAGTATTCATGAATTTTGAAGCCGACTTAAATCTTACTCTTCGGGCGCGTTATCCTTTGATTTATATACCTTCAGCAGAAGAAGAGCGAGTCGAAGGCGTGATTACCAACGTAGCTAAATCTTTAGGACGTAGTGTATTTGTCTGGGATTTTGTCGAAGGCTATGAGTCTAACCCAACTGACATAGGGCAAGGTAAACGCAACCCACTGCAAGCTCTGGAATTTGTGGATAAAATCCCCAAGGGGGCTGTATTTATCCTCCGCGATTTCGATCGCTTTCTTGAAGATGTGGCGATCGCCCGCAAACTGAAAAATTTGGCGCGTAAACTCAAAAGTGAATCCCAAAATATTATCGTACTTGCCTCACAGATCAATATTCCCGATAGCCTCAGTGAATTTTTCGCGATTTTAGAATTTCCACTTCCTAATTCCTATGAGTTAAGAACTGAAATCGAACAAATAGCCTGTTCCATTAGTTATGCTAATCCAACCTGTGATATTCAATTAGATAAACAAGCGATCGATGATCTTGTGCGGGCTGGACAAGGTTTATCTCTTGAGAAAATGCGGCGCGTATTAGCTAAAGCGATCGCGGAAAATGGTCGCTTGCGTCCTGAAGATGTAGAACTAATCCTTGAAGAAAAACGACAAAGTATTCGCCAAACTCAAATTTTAGAATTCTATCCTTCCACTACCGAAATTAGTGATATTGGTGGATTAGATAATCTCAAAGAATGGCTATTGCGAAGAGGGAGTGCGTTTAGCGATCGCGCCAGAAAGTATGGACTGCCCCATCCACGCGGATTGCTGCTGGCGGGTATTCAAGGCACTGGCAAATCCCTCACCGCCAAGGCAATTTCGCATCATTGGCATTTACCCCTATTGCGGCTTGATGTTGGTCGTCTTTTTGCAGGGCTGGTCGGTGAAAGTGAATCTCGCACCCGTCAAATGATTCAGTTAGCGGAAGCACTCTCTCCCTGTGTATTATGGATCGATGAAATTGATAAAGCTTTTTCAGGGCTTGAGGGGCGAGGGGATTCAGGAACGACTAATCGCGTGTTCGGCACATTTCTAACATGGATGGCGGAAAAAACTTCGCCTGTATTTGTGGTCGCAACCGCTAATAATATTCGGACTCTACCGCCTGAACTATTACGAAAAGGAAGATTTGATGAAGTCTTTTTTGTCGGTTTACCCAATCAAGAAGAGCGATCGCAAATTTTTTCTGTTCATTTGAATAAATATCGCCCTCATAATACGCGAGCTTACGATATTGAGCGACTCGCCTATGAAACTCCAGATTTCTCAGGAGCCGAAATTGAACAGGGGATCATCGAAGCAATGCATATTGGCTTTAGTCAAAATCGTGATTTCTCCACCGATGACATCCTTGAATCTGCCAGTCAAATTGTGCCACTAGCCCAAACTGCTCAACAGGAAATTCAAGTTTTACAGGAATGGGCTGCTTCGGGTAAAGCAAGATTAGCTTCACGGCAAAATACGTTTAGAGGATAAAATACTGAATTTGAGCAAAATGGACTATGGCGGTTTCTCATTGAGCATGGTACAAAAAACTAGCTACCTTACCTTGATAAAAATTTTGTATAGTGATTTATAAATCTACAAATCAAAATAGATTAGAGATCCCTGTATTATTGATTAGGGATAATGCTTAGTTTTCTTCCCATCCCAAAACATCGACCATGACCAATGCTGAGGCAGTCCTAGCAGGGCGTTATCAAATTATTAAACCACTCGGTGGTGGTGGTTTTGGGCAAACATTTTTAGCAAGAGATTTACAACTACCCAATACTCCCGCCTGTGTTGTGAAGCAACTCAAGCCCCAATTTCATAACCCTCAAGAACTCGCGATCGCTAAGCGTTTGTTTGCCAATGAAGCAAAAACTTTGCATGATTTAGGGGTTCATGATCAAATTCCGCGACTATTTGCTCACTTTGAACAAAAAGGAGAATTTTATCTGGTACAGGAGTTTGTGGAGGGGCATACCTTAGACCGTGAGATTGCCGTGGGGCAGCAATGGCAACAAACAAGATTAATTTCAGGCTTGCGAGATATTTTGCGAGTTTTGGCTTTTGTGCATACCTGTCAAGTCATTCATCGCGATATCAAACCCGCTAACTTGATCCGCCGCCGTAGCGATCGCAAAATCGTCCTAATTGATTTCGGGGCGGTCAAAGCTCTCAGTTCCGATTCTATAGAACGCTGGGTCGAAGAGGGTAAACAAACGCGCAGTATCGTCGTTGGCTCGCTGCTGTATATGCCTAACGAACAGTTAGCGGGGCAACCGAAGTTTTGTAGTGACATCTACGCGCTGGGAATGATGTGTTTACAAGCTTTCACGGGACTCTCCTCCAAAGACTTACCAAGAGATCCAGAGACTAATGAATATACCTGTGCCTTAGCTGGCGCTCAGGTGAATATCAAAATGCATTCAGGATTAGCCGCGATCATTGACAAAATGGTGCGCTATGACTATCGCCAAAGGTTTGCAGATGCTACCGAAACTTTGCAAGCGTTGGAGAGACTGCTTAGTCATTCCAATGCCGCGACAACTATCTCTTCTCAGCCGCCCAAAGCACCGCCATTCCAGTTAGAAGAACCCGAAGGACAAGTGGAATTGGGTTCCCGTTTTTATATTCAACGACCACCGATTGAAAAAGACTGTCTGGAAACGATGATGCGGGCTGGGTCATTGATTCGGATTAAGGCTCCGCGTCAAATGGGCAAGTCATCTTTGCTGTCCCGAACTCTTGCCTATGCTAAACATAAGGGATATCAAGTTGCACATCTATATTTTCAGGAAGCAGATAGTGATGTATTTGGCGAACTCGATTCTTTTTTGCAGTGGTTCTGTGCCAGTATCGCCGCAGAGTTAAATCTTGATGACAATTTGGAACAATATTGGCAGGGTGTATTAGGTAGCAAAAACAAATGTACTAAGTATTTCCAACGCTACTTGCTGCTAGCCGCCGAAGCGCCTCTGGTTTTAGGGCTAGATGAAGTGGATCTAATTTTTCAATATCCTAAAATTGCGGCGGACTTTTTTGGATTGCTGAGGGCTTGGCATGAAAAAGCGAAAAATGAGGAGGTATGGAAAAGATTAAGATTAGTCATCGTTCATTCTAAAGAAGTTTATATTCCCTTAAATATTAATCAGTCGCCCTTTAATGTGGGATTACCGCTCGAATTACCCGAATTAACCAATCCTCAAATAGCAGATTTGGTAAATCGCCATCAACTAGATTGGACAAATGATGAGACTGAGCAGTTATCCCTACTCACTGGCGGACATCCCTATTTGGTGAGACAAGCTCTGTATCAAATTGCACGCGGTCGCACCGATTTGCCAAAATTGTTACAGTCTGCTCCCACCGAAGATGGAATCTATGGTAATCATCTGCGTCGTCAATTGGAATACTTAAAGGAGGATGACGAAATACTAGAAGCTTTTAAAGAGCTTGTTGGTAGCGATCGCCCTTTGCCGCTAGATAGTCGTTTAGCTTTTAAGTTACGAAGTATTGGTTTAGTTAAGTTTCAAGGCAATGATGTGATTCCCATGTGTAATCTTTATAGTCAATATTTTCGCCAAAGTTTGAGGATTTAGTGTTATGTCCTATTTTCCCAGCCATCGATACTTCCCTTATCTGACTTCGCCAGAAATTACCTCAATGGCAAACAAAGCGAATGTGGTAATTATTCAACCAATGGGAGCGATCGAGCAGCATGGCGCACATTTACCATTGATTGTTGATGCTGCCATTAGTATTGGTGTATTAGCAGGAGCATTAGAAAAACTTGATCCTGCAATCCCTGCCTACGCCTTGCCGCCATTGTATTATGGAAAATCCAATGAGCATAGTACTTTCGCGGGAACGATTACGCTGCGGACAGAGACAATGTTAGCAGTGCTTACAGATATTGCCGAAAGCGTCTATCGAGCGGGATATCGAAAATTAGCCTTGATGAATTCTCATGGTGGGCAGCCACAGATTTTGGAAATTGTCGCAAGAGACTTACATGAAAAATATCCAGACTTAATGATCTTCCCTCTATTTACTTGGCGTGTTCCTAATGTAGCCAAGAATCTATTAACTAAAAAAGAATTGGAATTAGGAATTCATGGTGGTGATGCGGAAACTAGTTTGATGCTGGCTTTATTGCCTGAATTAGTGCAGATGGATAAAGCCGTCACCGAATATCCCTACGGTTTACCTGAAGATAGTGTGCTGAGCATGGAAGGAGCCAATCCCTTCGCGTGGGTAACACGAGATTTGACTCAGAGCGGTGTTTTAGGTGATGCTACAGCCGCGACCAAAGAAAAGGGTGAACAGATGCTTGCGTCTTTAGTTGACGGTTGGACAAAATTAATCGCTGACATTTATAAATTTGAGCAACCAAAGGCTTATGGCAATCATCTCCTCTAAACCAACTCCGCAGCCTGCTTCTGAAGATAAACAGGAGAATAGTCCAGTCAATAGTCAAGCCGAGCAAAATTCTACATCGGTTACGGAAAAGACTCCTAGCAAAAAATCACCTCGCCGTATTCCCAAAAAAGATCTACCTTCACCCGAACTGCAAAAGGCTCTAGATTTGTTGCAAGCTGAGGCAACTCCCGAAGAAAAATTAGAAGATCAACTTGCTAAAAATGATCCAGCTAAGAATGCTTCCGTCACAGTCAGCACAGATATTAATATCCGTCCCAAAAATCTTGCTGACTATATTGGACAAAAGGATTTAAAGGAATTACTAAATATTGCGATCGCCGCCGCCAAATCCCGTTCATCCGCTCTCGATCATTTGTTGTTATATGGTCCCCCAGGATTAGGCAAAACTTCCCTTGCGCTGATTATTGCCCAAGAGATGGGCGTGCAATGTAAAATTACTTCGGCTCCCGCCCTTGAGCGCCCTCGTGATGTCGCAGGTTTACTAGTTTCCCTACAGGCTGGCGACATTCTATTTATTGATGAAATCCATCGCTTACCTAGCGTCACCGAAGAGATCCTCTATCCTGCGATGGAAGATTATCGCCTTGATATCACCATTGGCAAAGGGCAAGGAGCGAGAATTCGTAGTGTGGAATTAAATAAATTTACGCTCATTGGTGCAACCACAAGAATCGGTTCATTATCTTCGCCATTGCGCGATCGCTTTGGCTTTGTGCAGCATTTTCGGTTTTATGAGCAGGATGAGCTTACGGAAATTGTCTCGCGCAGTGCCAAGATTCTGACTACGCCCATTGATGATGATGGCGCGATCGCGATCGCTAAGCGTTCTAGAGGTACACCTCGGATTGCCAATCGCCTATTAAAACGAGTCCGCGATTACGCTGAGGTTAAGGCTAAAGGTGAACAGATTACAGGGGCGATCGCGGAATCAGCTTTAGAATTATTTAACGTTGATCCTCAAGGTTTAGATTGGATTGATCGCAAATTACTGACGGTGTTAATCGAAAACTTTAATGGTGGTCCCGCAGGGTTGGATACTCTAGCGGCGGCGACGGGTGAAGATGCCCACACGATTGAAGAGGTTTATGAGCCATATTTATTACAGATTGGCTATATCAACCGCACACCGCGTGGTCGTGTCGCCACCGCCGCCGCTTGGAAACATTTAGGGTATTCCGTGCAGACGGCGATCGCAGGAATTTTGTAAGCCCCCTCACCCTAGCCCCTCTCCCAAAATAGGAGAGGGGAACAAGAAAAATTCAAAACCGCCTCTTGCTACTTCCACTTAACATCAGTTAGGAATATCAGAACCTTGATAGAAAGGCGCTTGAGTGCCGAGGAGTTTATCCCAAAAAGTAAAATATAGCCCGTAATGGAAAGTATAATTAAGATGATGAATAGAATGATGGGCAGGACCGATAAACCATTTACCTAGAAAATGATGAGGAAAGGTGAGTGGTAGTCGATCAAGTCCGAGATGATTCAAGACAGCCCAAACAGTCATGGTAGTCATCACCGCAATTAAAGTAATGAAATGCAATGGCAGAATAAAAACAATTCCAACAAGAAATAGAGAAGCCACGATCGCTTCTAATGGATCAAATGCGAACGAAGTCCAAGGCGTAGGATAACGCGATCGATGATGTCCTTGATGCATGTAGAGAAAAAGTGACGGATGATGAAATAAGCGATGAGTGAAATAGAAATAGGCATCCTGAAGCACTAATACTGCGATATAACTAATACCTAAATACCACAAACCATACTGTTGAGGATCGCTATATAGGTGGGTGAGGTTATGGTTATAAGCAGATAAAATTATTGCCGATGCGATCGCAAATACAACCGATGACATCGTAGACAGCTTAATGTCACGTTGAATTGATTCCCCAGAAGGATGCTGAAGTAATAGATTGGGGCTAAATAAAGATTGACATAAATTTGAATAAAATAACCAATAAGTTCCTCCAGCCACCAAAAAATATCGAATTAGAATAATGCCAAAAAAGGTAACACCATAAAATCCAAATGAGTGAGTGATTAATTCCATTTCTTTCTCGTTTAGGTAGTTCTAATTTATACTTCAGGGATAGGCGGGGCTTTGCGCCGCCTATCCCTGCCTGTTTTTTAGGCTTCGTGATAGAAGATAAATCTGACTAGCGAAACTGCAAGATAACTCAAGATTGCATAAGCAATAATTGCAATTATGATATTCACGTCAAATATATTTGCGCCACCATCAGAAGTTGGGCTAATAAATAGGGTAGAAAATGGAGCAATAAAAGGTGCAGATAGATTGTTAATTAATCGAGCAAATTCATTTTGAGGATTAGCACCAAAAAAGCGTAGTGCAAACCTTAATCCAAGCAGTATTTCTAGCATTCCTGACAACCAGTAAATACTATTAACCAGCCAAATATAAGTATTACTTCGTCGTGCTGTTCCTAATCGGTTCTCTTCTTGGCGCAGGCGAAAAGCCTCTTCGTTATGTAGTAATTCTTGTTTTCGCTCAAGATTGGTTTCATCAGGTAAATTTTGGCTCATATTTAATAGCAATTTAAATAGCAATATTGCAGCTATTCAAATAGTTCAGGAGATTACCTAACTATTTATTACCGCTAAATGTTTGATTTCCTGATTGAATTAAATGATTTGATTGACTACTACATAAAACTTATCAAGAAGCTTCTCAAACAATAAAACCTGTGCTTTGTCCCTGAGAGGCTTGCCAACTACGCGCATCGTAATAGAGATCTTCTAAACAAATACTGTAAAGTGCATCTTTGAGCTTGCTATCAAGTCTCTGCCAAAGCGCAAATGTTACCCAATCAGAGGCTAATTTTTCCTGTGGCTTCAGTCTAGGCAAAGGATTTGTATCTTCCCCAACTGCGGACAAAATTTCGCCGAGGAAGATTTTTTTGGGCGATCGCTTTAGTTTATATCCGCCCTGTACACCGCGCACCGACTCGACTAAATCCGCTTGACGCAGAGCCATCAAGATTTTTTCTAAATATGCAGCAGGGATTGCTTGGCGATCGCTAATTTCCCGCACTGAGGCGGGTTTACGTTTTGCCCAAACCACCAGATCGAGCATCGCCTTCACGCTGTAATGCCCCTTTCTGGTTAGTTTCATACAAGCAATCCTAGCAAAGTAGATACGGCGCGAAGCGCCGTATCTACTTTGTCGGTTAGAGCAAAAGATAAATCAACAGGCGCAGGCAGCATTTCGCCGCCGCGCCAATCCAATATCTGTACCAAAATCAGATAGCCAACTCCCAAAATCACGGCGACAACGCCTGTAAAAACTGATATCCATTGCGATCTTTGCATATTTTTTAATCTCAAAAAAGTTATTGGGGATCAACATCTACATATAAGCAGCCTTCAACTGCCTCGTACAAGTTTTGGAGAAGTTCTTCAAAAGTGTCACCTTGGGTTGCACATCCAGCGATCGCAGGAACTTCAGCCCAGTAACCACCTTCTTCGGCTTCGTGAATAACGACTTTTAGTTTCATAATTTTTCACTAGTATTAAATTATACAAAACGACATTTAGGTAAAAAAAATCGACCGAAAACCTCAATAAATCTATGAATTCGTAAAAACGCACAGACTAACTGCTATTATCCCTCTTGAAATATCTTTACTGTTTATATTTGAGTCAAACCTATATTAACTAAAGCTCCATTTCGATAGGAACAAACTTTTTTAATTATCCGTCCTGAAACTTGAACATAAGCACATAGATCTTCTAATTGGTGATCTACATCTAGCTCAAGTCCAGCAGGAGTGATTGATTGATGAGTTATAGCCTATCTTGGTCAACCAGCATCGGAGGGTATACGCCCTTCAACTCCGTGTCCGTTGATAAGCTCCCCATTGTTGAATTGGTGCAAATGTGCCAACAGGAAGCGCAGCCGCGAAGGTCTGCGTTTGCAGAACTTATGCGACGCAACCAATCTTATGTGGATCAGGTGTTGTATAAGCTCGCTCCTGATTGGCAAGATCGTGCTGACCTCGCCCAAGAGGTGTGGTTGCGCGTTTATCGCAATCTTCACCGCTTGCAAGAACCCGAAAAATTTCGTGGTTGGCTGAGTCGGATTGCCACCAACTTGTTCTATGACGAGTTGCGTAAACGCAAAAGAGTTGGTAACGCTGTTTCTCTTGATGCGCCATTTAAGTCTGGCGACGGTGATGAAATGAGTTGGGATTTACCAAGCTCAGCACCTAGTCCCCTTGACAATATGTCTACACAGGAGTTTTACGAACAACTCCGCAAAGCTATTCAGGATTTACCCGCCAGCTTTCGCGAAACGATTGTACTGCGAGAAATTCAAGGCTTGTCTTACGAAGAAATCTCCGACCTGACTGGGGTATCCCTTGGTACGGTAAAATCACGGATAGCCAGAGCAAGATTGAAGCTACAAGCGCAACTACAACCTTATTTGTCGAATATGTAAAGGCAAAATAATTAAGGGATGTATTGAATTATGAGTGCTAACCAAATTTTTGATAATTTTATGACTATTCCCCAAGAGCGCTTTGAGTTGCTTAGCGCCTACATAGATGGCGAAGTTAGTGAATCTGAAGAACAGCTAGTAGAACTATGGCTATCCGATGATGTCAATTTTCGTCATATTTATCAGCAACAATTAAAGTTACGTCAATTATTAATTGATTTGCCAGTCCCTGTGGCTGCAAACTCATCGGCAAAAGCAGAGACAGAGTTAATGATCGATCGTGTCTTTGCTCAAATTGATAAGCGATCGCAGCGCCGCAAATGGAAATTGGCAGGAATTGGCATCGCGGTAGCGGCGGTGGTCGGTGTATTCGGCTCCATGTTTACCTTTAATTCTTCGCCCCAATTTAGCCCCGTTTCTAATAGCATTAAAATTAAATCTCCTGAACCAGTTGCGGAGGAGCCAATTTTAATTGCGATGGAAGAGCCGCTTGTACCTTTGCCTAAAGCGATGAGCAGTAAATAAGACGCTTACACTATTACATAATCGAAAACCCTGAAAATTATGCCGTTTTCTTGCTTTGATATAGCAAATTACTTTATCGCCTTAGCCAATGAAACTGGCTCTTTTGTAAGTAACTTAAAGTTACAAAAGCTAGTTTACTACGCCCAAGCATGGCATCTTGCCCTCCATGATGCACCCCTATTTTCAGAAGACTTTGAAGCTTGGGTGCATGGTCCCGTCATCCCCGAACTTTATCAAAAATATAAACCCTTCGGCTGTCAAGCGATCGCTGAAGATGCAAAAGTCAATCTACCCGAAAAAAAACAAGAATTTCTACATGAAGTTGCCGAAGAATATTTTGCCTGTGATGCCTATGAGTTAGAGCAAATGACTCATATCGAAGCCCCTTGGAATCTTGCTAGATCTGGATTACGCGCTGATATGCCTTGCAATGAAATAATCAATAAAAATTGGATGAAGGAGTATTATCGCGCTCGTGCCAAAGAAGATTAAGAGAACTGAAGTTGAGAGGTTTCGTGATTCCAATATTAAACCCACAAAAGTCAGAATAAATCAGGGTATTAACTTCTCTTTTAAATATTATCAAAACCACCATGATAAATTTTCTTGTAGTGACAAAGAGATTACTTACTGTCTGGCATTGCTAGATAGATTAAAGGATCTATCAACTATGTCAGTGCAAGAAATATTCGTGAACCGCAGCAAGACTTTACGGTGTCACCCGATCTCATGGCTAGATACTGCTGAGAATGGATTTGGATTGCCAAATGAAGATCAACTAGTGGATACTCCCTATCAATTTTCGCTGTCTTCTAACGAACATGGCAGAGTACATGGATTTTTCATTGACGATATTTTTTACATTGTTTGGCTAGACCCAAATCATTTACTTTATGCTTAAGCGAATTGCTATGTATCTTGCAATGTTTGTTGGGGTGATCGCTAAGATGCACATCGCCAATTACTACTGCATCATTGGCAATAAAGGCAGCAAGATGGTCGGTGTATTCGGCTCTGCCCAAGGCGAAGAGTGCTAAGTAATTCTAAATAAAACCTGCTTTGCACGTTTTGTTTGAACCTTGTGTGGCGGTTTTCCGTCTAAAGATTAAGCACAAGATTACAAAAAAAGTTTTGTAGAATCTAGGTATTATTGGTCGCGAAAAAAACTATGAGAGAACCAGATCACAAATCTCGTTACAAGCAACCTTTGATTTATGCTTCGATGCTCCTTTTGGGAGTGATCCTAGGGGCATGGGCGGTTGTATCAGGGGTGCGATCGCCACAGACAACGGCGGTGACATCCTTACCCCAAGTTGCCTCGATCTCACCTGCGATCGCGCAGGATGTTGATAAAAATAAATCAATCACCGTACCACGTAACTACGTTGTCGATGCGGTCAATCGTACTGGACCTGCGGTAGTGCGAATTAATGCATCACGTACCGTAGCTGCCGAAAGTCAGCAAATTCCTGATGCTTTCCTTGAAGATCCGATGTTTCGTCAGTTTTTTGGCGATCAATTGCGGCGGATGCCCAAGGACAGGGTTGAGCGCGGTACTGGCTCTGGCTTTATCATCAACAAAGATGGCGATATTATCACCAATGCTCATGTTGTTAGTGGCGCAGATAAGGTGACCGTGATCCTTAAAGATGGTAGACAGCTTGAAGGGAAAGTACTTGGCAGTGATGAGCTAACCGATGTCGCGGTAATTCAAGTTAAATCTGATAATCTGCCTACGGTAAGCCTCGGTAGTTCCCAAAGTATGCAAACAGGTGATTGGGCGATCGCGATCGGCAATCCTCTAGGACTCGACAATACGGTGACTGCTGGCATCATCAGTGCGATCGGGCGCAAAAGCGGACAAATCGGTGTCGATAAGCGAGTTAGCTTCATTCAAACCGATGCGGCGATCAATCCTGGCAATTCGGGTGGTCCATTGCTGAATCAAAATGGTGAAGTAATTGGCGTAAATACGGCGATTATTCAGGGCGCACAGGGTTTAGGTTTTGCGATTCCGATTGAAACTGCTCAACGCATTGCTAAGCAGTTGATCGAGAATGGCAAGGTCAGCCGTGCTTACCTTGGTGTCCAAATGGTGACTGTCGATGCCAATGTGAAGGCGGAAGTAAATAAGGACACTGAATTTTGTTCTAAGATATCTGACGATAAAGGCGTATTAATTACCAAAGTCGTTGAAAATTCTCCCGCCGCGAAATCAGGCGCAAAATGTGGCGATGTCATCGTCAAGTTTGACAATAAGGAGATTTTGACAGCAGATCAGGTTACGCAGTTGGTGGAAGATCGGTCGATCGGTGACAAGATCACTTTAGAAGTCAAGCGCAATGGTCAAGTTATAGCTTTAAATATGGAAGCTGGTCAGTTTCCCAAAAAACGTCCTAACTAGGTTGCTATAGCGGTTCTTAAATGACTGCTGTACAAAAGTCACAAAAATGTAGGGGCAATTCATGAATTGCCCCTACATTTTTTATATAGCACTCAACTGAAACCGCTATACAAAATATCTACAAACTATGCAGCTAAGTAAAATTCAAATTTTCCCAATTAAATCTCTTGATCCGATCGCTTTAAATGAAGTAAAAATTTCCGATGGGGGTGCATTAAAAGGCGATCGCGAATTTGCTATGTTCGATCAAAGAGGAAATTATATTAATGCTAAGCGGAATCCCAAGATTCATTTAATTAGGACAAGTTATGATTTGAGCGATCGCTTAGTTAACCTGCAAATTCAAGATCAGGATCAAGTCTTTACTTTCCATTTAGATCGAGATAGAAATTTACTAGCTAAGTGGCTCGGTGAATTTTTTGGTCAATCTGTAGAATTGCGGCAAAATGTACCCAATGGATTTCCCGATGATCCTGAAGCTTGGGGAGCCACGCTTATCTCTGAAGCAACTCTCGCCACTGTGCAAAGTTGGTATCCAGCCCTTAGCCTTGAGCAGATTCGGCTACGCTTTCGGACTAATTTAGAAATTGCTGACACCGCCGCCTTTTGGGAAGATAGTTTATTTGGGAAGTCTGGCGAAACCGTTGCTTTTAAGATTGGCGATGTGCAGTTTTTAGGAACTAATCCCTGTCAGCGCTGTCCCGTTCCCACTCGCGATCCCTTTACAGGCGAAGTTTATCCCGAATTCTCCAAGATTTTCTCGAAACACAGAGAAGCAACTTTACCGAACAGTATTGAGCGATCGCGTTTTAATCATTTTTATCGGCTTGCATTAAATACACAAATTCCGTTAACAGAAGCTGGTAAAACCCTAAAATTAGGCAGTGAGTATGCGCTCATTGCCAAAACGCTATAATTGTTACATCGACTGTATATGTGCGTTAAAGATGAAATATAACAAACTTGGTACAAGTGAGCTTTTAGTATCCGAAATTTGTTTGGGAACTATGACCTATGGACAGCAAAATACGATCGCTGAGGCTCATGAGCAGTTAGATTATGCGATCGCGCAGGGGATTAACTTTATTGATACGGCGGAAATGTATCCAGTGCCGCCAAAGAGAGACACACAGGGGCGCACAGAAGAATATATTGGCGCATGGTTAGCTCAACCACAGCTCAAACAACAAAGAGACAAATTAATTATTGCCACCAAGATTATTGGTTCTGCTCGTAACTACAGTTGGCTGCGCGATGATGCGATCGCCGCGCTGAGTCGTAAAAATATTTTGCAAGCAGTTGATGATAGCTTGCGAAGATTGCAAACCGACTATATCGATCTATATCAAATCCATTGGCCAGATCGTAATGTGCCGATGTTTGGACAGGTGGGATTTGACCCCCAAAAAGAGCGGGAAATGGTGGCTATTTCTGAACAATTACAAACTTTTGCCGAGTTAATTCAAACAGGTAAAATTCGGTATTTGGGCGTAAGTAATGAAACCAGTTGGGGGATTTGCGAATTTAGTCATCTCGCTAAACAGCTAGGATTGCCGAAAATTGTCTCGATTCAAAATGCCTATAATTTGCTGAATCGTAATTTTGATGGCGATCTTGCCGAAGCTTGTTATCGTGAGAATATTGGGCTACTTGCCTATAGTCCCCTTGCTTTTGGACATTTATCAGGTAAATATGTTCAAGGTTCGGCAGTAAATACTCGTATTACCCTATTTCCCAACTTTGGACAGCGTTATCAAAAGGTAAATGTCACCGCAGCCACGGCAGAATATGTAGCGATCGCACAAAAATATGATTTATCGCCAACCGAATTAGCCTTAGCATTTGTCCGCGATCGCTGGTTCGTAGCTAGTACAATTATTGGCGCGACTACGATGGAACAACTCAAGGAAAATATCGACAGTGCAAGTGTGCAGTTAAATGGTGAGATATTGGCTGAAATTGACAAAGTTCACTATCGCTACTTTAATCCCGCGCCTTAGAAACCACTTCACGAAGGCACGTCACTAAAAATGACTTGAGACCACCATTTCATCCTAGAGGGATTACGGGAATGTTGGTTTTTGGAGATTCCCTGTTTTTGCAGGTGCTAGAGGGTAGTCGGCGATTGGTTAGTCAAAACACGGATGAGTGTCGCAACGTATATTTCCCCGACACGCGGAAGTGAAGATGAAAGCTCAGCGCAAAAAAGCCAAGGTAAAATTCCAGAACGTCAGTGCAACCACGATATGAATGATATCTTAGCTCGTCTATGCGATCGCTGCAATCTGTAAGTTATAGATTCCAATCGGAATTCCTAGCTTTTGTAATTTGGCGCGTATTTGTCCGCAAATTAGGGCTGGGGTTCTCTTTCCAAAGGTTCTCCTTGCCATGTTCCAAATGTTCTCAGAAATCGCTGTGACCATTGGCGCTTTTGAGTCTTCTGGACGATTTGATACACCAATAAAATATCTAGTTTTTCTCCTGAATGTTCAGGAAGTTGAAAGCGTTAGCCAAGTCGAAAAAATTTGCGGTACTTCTTCTATAAATGGAAAACGCTCTAGTAATTGGTTTATTGTGGTGCGCGTTTCTTGGGCAGACCAGCCTAACCCATTTACGTTAATCGGTCGCGTGGCAACTACCCAAAGTTCAACTAGGACTTGGGCTGTCAAGTAACATTCATTTCCTTGTGTGAGTAAGGTGGCTAGCCTCTGTTACTAGTTTGTGTTGATCGTCGGAAGGATTACTTAGCCGTAAGACAACATTGGTGTCGAGTAAATATTTAGCCATTATTCATAAATACCACCGCGATCGCAAGCTTCATCTGAGAGGCTTAATTTTGTTTTTGGGAGTTGAACAACCCATGCTCGAAGATCGGTTACGCGCTCTAAAGGTGTTGCACGTTGCCAGATTGGGATGGATTTTATTGGCTTTGGCGATTGAGGTTTGAGTGAGGCAAGCATCTCAGCGATTTTTTGGAGTTGACTTTCGCTAAGGGTATCGATTTCTTGCTTTAGAGTTTCTCGTAGTATCATTATTCATTCCTAAAATTAATGAATGTATTTATCTTATATCTTTTAAAGTTTGCGATCGCTAAATAAAAAGTATATTTTCATGAAATGAGTAAAAGTTCTTTTTTACCTGTTCTCAATGCGATCAAAAGCTATCGATTACTTCAGAAGATTTTTAATCTTTTTTAAGACGCGGAATACTTCGACTAAATCTTGACTGCCAGTAGGGAAAAAGATGGAATACGATCGCGAAGCACTGTATAAGGGCGTTGGCTGGGCGATCGCCTTCAAAAAAATAAACTCATCGCCATTAGTAATTAGCCCAAACGATGGAACTTCTGGTTGTGGGTTACACATCATGTATGACAAAGCTTGTGGCATTGCTAACGAAGCCATAATCGTGCGTTTTGCTTCGATCACTAATATCCATAGCTGTTCGCGCACAATTAAAGTATCAATTCTACCGCGCAAAATTTCATCATCACCTTCCAGCACAAATTCAACTGATTCTTCAGTTCGCACCTCATATTCTGGTTCATAAAAGCCAACCAAATCTAAAAGTGGCGAGATCATGAGCTTATCAACAGCACCTTCGGCTAAAATGCCACGCCTTCTATGTGCTGCAAATCTTACTAATAGGCGATCTAGTGCTGCTTTTTCGATCTCTGTTAGTTGTGGTAAATTGTCTTGCCATTCTCTAAAAAATGTCGCTGCGGTGCATGGCAATAGTTGACATTTATCTTCAACATCCGCCACAGACAAAATAGTTTTAGAAATAGGTAGTGTGACAGCCATAAGAGTATTTTGGGATCTGTAATGATATCTTAGCTCAGCTATGCGATCTCAATCTAGATAAAATCTCTTCTCATTGCAGGTTGCTTTTGGTCTTGAGGCGATCAACTTACGGTTCGCTGATTTTTGAAATAGGTCAAAACATTTGACGGGACAATAAGGATCTCAGGCTTTATGAACTTTTTTTACGAAGTTATTGATTTTCACCTTCTTGTATGCATTACAAATAAATTAAAGCAATAATGACCTTTATTAGTATTAATTATCAATAGTAATGCCAAAAAGTGCAAATTAATGAATGTCATTTGCATTAAGAAAATCAGCGAACGGTAAGGATCAAAGCTGCTTAGGATACTTTCAGTCGATCGCTACTTTCTTCACTTAATAGTTTTTCGATGTAGGACTCTAAATGAACTAGTTTTATTACGCTTAATCGATGCAGTTTTTCTAGGATTTCCATTTCTTTTTGCCATTGTTCGACAGAAATAATTTGTGATTCTGCGACTTCGACGGTCACATTTGGGATATCAAAACCTTCGAGACTATAGCCATCTTGTGCTAATTCATTCATGCTGTAATGTTCTACAACCGTAGCAACTGAACCACGTTTGAGTTTATACGTGGGTAAATCTTGCAGTAAGACAACTTCAGAAAACAAAGGAAATTTAGGTTTCATAAATTTACTCGCGATCGCTTGAACGTTTAGGAACTAAGGTAACAAACTTTGCTTGTTGATTTGTCAGCATCCAGATGGTAGTCACTTCCAGTTCTACTCCATTAACTCCTTTTAGGGTTGCATCAATTCTATATTTACTCCCGTAGATGGTTGTTTCGACAAATTTGGCAGGTTGTGTCAAAATTTGCGCTCTCAGGTCAATTTCTAGCTGTTGCCAATTTTCTTATGTGTAACCAGCTTTCTGAAGAAATTGTGATTTGTCATCTTTAGGCAAAAGCACCAAGAGATATTTTGTCAATTTTTCTTCGGCAATCGCTGCGTTTGTGGGCAGAAGCATAAATTGGTTTCGCAAACTATTACTGATTATAGCTTTTGGCAATTAAACTGTGATAACGCCATCTTTATTCTTGCCAATCTTCAAGGTTTAATCCTTCAACACGCTCAAATTCTCTAGTGTTGTGGGTTACAAGGATAAGATTATTGGCTAAAGCGATCGCCGCAATCTGTAAATCATAGCTTCCAATCTGAGTTCCTATCTTTTGCAATTTGGTGCGTATTTGTCCACAAATTAAGGCTGGGGTTCTCTTTCCAAAGGTTCTCCTTGCCATGCTCCAAATGTACTCAGAAACCTCTGTGACCATTGGCGCTTTTGAGTCTTCTGGATAATTTGATACACCAATAAAATATCTAGTTTTTCTCCTGAATGTTCAGGAAGTTGAATTTGGAGTATGCCTTTTTCATCAACTTGGGCTATCGTTTGGATTGTTTGCATGGTCTTACTTCCTAATGAGATCGCTCAGTAAAAAGTATATTTTCATGAAATCACTAAATTTTAAATATTCCAAGACAAAAGCCCACCCTTGAGAGTGAGATTTTGAGATAATCGTTTCGCGAAGAGGGGAGGTTTGCACCCGCGACCTCAAGGCATCTATGTCGAGCTATTGTATTATAATGTTTGCAGAAAAGTAAATTCATAGTTTTTCGTCTACTTAGATTGCTTGCCTACTCTCAATCAGGAAATGAGTATATGAAATATACGGTAAAAAAAACAGAAATTCGGAAAGAAATTAAGATCCGAGTCCGCGAGTGGCTCATTGATTCTGGAGTTAAGTTTATTGAGGATAAAAAGCCAATTGCACTTGGAAGCTCATTTGTAGATTTTCTTATAATTGAACCATTTTTAATGGTAATAGAGGTCAAATCGTTTAGTCAGTTCTTTTGGCAATTTAAGCAAAAAGACACATTAGCGCATCGGATTAATCTTGCCAGTCAATATGGACGCTATATGCCAGTCGTTGCCGTCACAAGTCAAGAAGGTGAACCGATTGGAGAAATACCTCAATTCGATGTTGAGCGTAATTTTTTGTTCTTTGACGATGTTATTGATGGCAAAAATCTGCCTAACTTTAATCAGTTTAGAACTTCAATTAAACTTAATGAGTTAGTTCAAGACATCTTAAAAAGAGGAGAATCTACTGATTTTCATATAACTGATTCTCAAGAAGTAGAAACTATATGGGGAAATTCACTCAATCTTTCTAGCTTTTTGCAAGACAAGCCATTTCCTAGCGGCTATATTGCAGAAAAATTGAGAAAATTATCACAAAATTGTATTTCTATTGATAGGGAAAGAAAATTGGGACACAATCCTGATATCAAAATCAATGATGTTCAAACTCTCAGATTGCTACCAAAATTTAAACAAGGTTTTAAAGAGGTAATTAAAAACGAAATAAAGAAATTCGGTGGAGAAATTGAAGAATATAAAATCTCTGAACGTTGGACACAATATAAAGTACCTCTATCTAAACCAATCATTTGGAGATCGCCTTATGGCAGAGTTGTAGCTATTCAAGTTCTTTTTGCGTTCGATTTCCAAAACAAAAATATTCGTGCTAGACAGCTAATTGCAGATGCGTGGATGATTAGAGCTTTGTCGGAGAATAAAGTTGATGATCTAGTTATGCTGTTAGAAAAAAGTGAAGATAATAAATCTTCAACTTATTTTATAAATGTGCTTGAATCTGCTGGTTGGACAGTTTTACCTTGGGATTTTGCCAAAACACAACCTCTCTTTATGGAGTTTGTTTTGGAAGAGAGAGAAGTTTTCTACGAGCGAATTGCAAAAGTTTATGCTTGAAAACTTACCAGAAGAGATGAAAGGTCTTCAGAGCATTTTAGACCAAGCAAAGGTGTTAGATGAACCAGTTTATCGGGAACTAAGGAAATCACAATTACTTTTAGAAAATGGTTTTTATACAGAATCTGCTCTAAGACTTGGCAGAGCAGTTGAAGCAAGTATTTACAGTACGGCGAGACTGCTAGGAATGTCTGTATCTGCTGTGGGCGTGAAGCAAATTGGAGATATAGCAAATAGACTTAACGGAGTACAAATATCAATTGCTCAAGGTGAATCACAAAAAGGGATTCAAAAGATCTTAGCCTGTATAAAGGATTTAGCGGATGAAGTAAGTCAGCTAACTGTACCAACCAGAAAAAACAATTTCTCTGAAGAAAAAACGCCTTTGCCTATTCAACAACTCTATGGGGCATTTAAAGATCATATTAAAAACCTAGAAAGCAATGAAAACTTTGATAAGACTGCTATACAATCTCGTTTGGGGCAAGAACAATCTCAGGTGAAAGATCTTTTTTTCGTTCGTAACAAAGCCGCTCATGCCTCTTTAGATGGTAATGAACGGGAAGTAAGTTATGAGGATTACCAAAAACTGGTTAGTAAGGTTTCAACAGTGATTTCAACCTTGTTTGATATTAGACTTATTTTGCAATCATTAGAAAAGTGAAGGGGACGCTTAGCGTCCCCTTTCTTATTGTGCAGTTGTTGGTAAAACTGCTACTGATTTTGCATTTGGTGCTTTAGCTTGGAGAAACTGGGTTTCTTTTACGGCTTGATTGGATAGGGAGAAGAGAGGATTAGACGCAATACCCGCGATCGCTGTGAATATGAGAGTAAACACGATCGCAGCTTGGAGAGGCTTCATACCAGTCTGTGTCCATGTAATTGCGGGATAGTTCTTCACCGAAGCAGACATTTCTTGAGGCTCCTTCACTACCATCATCTTGACAACGCGGATGTAGTAATAGAGAGAAACTACGCTCATGACTAGAGCTAGCAAAACCAAACCGTAGGCGTGAGCTTGCCAACCTGCCCAGAAAATGTAGAGCTTACCAAAGAAACCAGCGAGGGGCGGGATACCACCTAACGATAATAAGCAGACGCTTAGAGCCAAAGTTAGGAGAGGATCTTTTTGGTAGAGACCACTGTATTCGCTGATTTGATCGGTTCCTGTGCGTGATGAAAATAGGATCACACAGGCAAAAGCGCCCATGTTCATGAATAGGTATAGCAACAGGTAAAACACCATGCTGGAATAACCTGCTTCAGAATCGATCACCATGCCGAGCATTACAAATCCTGCTTGACCGATAGAGGAATAGGCGAGCATCCGCTTGATACTAGTTTGGGCGATCGCTACGACATTACCCAAGACTATGCTCAACACTGTCAAGACCACGAATACATAATGCCATTGCTGCGAAGCGAGGGGGAAAGCGGTGATTAAAAATCTTAGCGCTAGTCCGAAACCTGCAACTTTCGAGCCAATCGACAAAAAGGCAACTACGGGAGTGGGTGAACCTTCGTAAACATCAGGAGTCCATTGGTGAAAAGGTACTGCCGAAAGCTTAAAGGAAACTCCCGCAATCACGAATACCATCGAGATAATTAGGGCTGTATTGCTAACGGTGATTTTCGAGGCGATCGCTGATAGTGATGTTTCGCCGCCCGAAAGTCCGTAGAGCAGAGACATGCCATAGAGGAAAATCGCGGAACTTGCTGCGCCGACTAATAAATATTTGAGGGCGGCTTCATTAGAGCGTGGGTCGCGCTTGGTATAGCCTGACAGTAAATACGAAGAAATACTGAGGGTTTCTAGGGCGACAAAGACCATTACCATTTCGTCAGCGCCAGTAAGGAACATCGCGCCGAGATTGGCACTTAGTAAGATCACCAAATATTCGCCAACGACTACGCCCGACGGCTCTAGATAACGAATTGAGACGAGAATCGTGAACAGGGTCGAGAGGACGATAATGCCGCGAAAAATAATACTGAGTTTGTCGCTATTAAAACTACCCAAAAAAGCGATCGGGTTTTCTAGGCTCGTCCATTGCCACACTAGGGCGGCGGTGGTAGCGACTAAACCAGCGATCGCAATATATGGCAGAACATTTGCGGACTTGCGCCCCGATGCAATCAGATCGACGATCAGTACAAGCACCAATGTCCCAATGACAATTAGTTCTGGCAAAATCGCACCACTGTTTAGCAGAGCATTGAGACTTGCTGTATCCATACTTAATTCATGTATTGTTGCTATGGCAATTGTATAGCAAAAATTAAACATAAAACCCAAAGAATCAGCTTCGCCCGCGAAGCGGGCGAAGCTGATTCTTTGGGTTCTGGTTAGGTACTTATAGGCAAAAGACAATCGCTAGAGATTGGCAATCGTTGGTTATTGCAAAGCTTTTAAAGCTTGTTTGACTAGCTGATATTCTTCTTCGATATTTTGTAAAACAAGCCCAATTTGCTCAATATCATCGATCGCATATTGATTAGTCTCAATACAGATCCTGCACATAAATTGTAGCGATCGACAGAATTTCAAAAGTTTAGTTGCCCCAAATAGCCCACTTCCGCCTTTGAGGGAATGATTATTGGCTTCTAGGGTTACGATGTCTTGATTGTTAAATGCGGCTCTCATATTGGCGATTTCTCGCTCTGCTTGGCTGAAATAATTATCAATTACTTCCGATAGATTTTCTTTGCCCACTGAATTTTCGATGGACGTGAATATTGCTATATTAATGGAAGAGGTGTTTGGTTTGGGAAGAGCTATTGCGGTGTCTGGTTCGGGAGATATTTGTGAAACTTCTTTGGAAACTTCTTTGGAAACTTCTTGGGCAAATGTTTTGGGAACTCTGTTGAGAGCCGCGACTAAATCCTCTGGTAGTAATGGCTTGGAGAGATATTCATCCATGCCGACTGCCAAGGCGGATTTGTGGGATTCTGCAAATGAATTGGCTGATAGTCCAATAATCCAAGGTTGACGATTTGGTAGTTGACGAATATGCGTAGTTGCGGTCAGCCCATCCATGATTGGCATTTGCAAATCCATAAAGATGATTTCGTATGTTTTTTGGGTCACAGATTCCACCCCTTTTTGTCCATTGCCAACGGCTTCAGCCTGATAACCTAGTTTCTTTAACATCTTTAATAGAAGCTGTTGATTGACGAAATTATCTTCCACGATTAAAACTGATAATGGATTCTCTTTGGCTATATCTAGTTCTAGATTTGATGAACCGATATTAGATGGATTAACATTATCAGGAATCGGTTTAGCCTGTTCGGGATAGAAAGTATTGATTAAGGTTTGATAGAGTTTTGAGGCAGTGATCGGTTTGTTTATGTATGCTGCGAAAGCCTCATTTCGTTTAGCTTTCTCAAAAGCGCTCTCAGAATCGATCACTTTTGATAGAGTGTTTACAAAAGTCAACAGCACTAATTTGATATCAGGAAAAATTTGGTGAATATCATCAGCCAGTTCTAATGCATCCATATCTACGAGATTTTCATCGATTAGAACTGCATCAAAATTAGCTGATTCAAACAATAACATCGCATCTGATCCCGATTCCGCGATTTGGGTGGAGATTTGCCATGCTCTAGTATACATGACGATCACCTGTCCGATGTTTCGGTTGTTGCAAATAACTAAGATGTGTTTACCAGTTAGGTTTGGCGCGATCGCCTCTGATGCTGATATATTCTTATCTAAATTTGTCGCATTACGTTCAGATATAGAGTTTTCTGGATGTTCTTCAGCGATCGCGCTAGATACGATCGAGAAACTAAAAGTTGAACCTTCACCGATAGTGCTATTTACCGAGATCTCGCCTCCCATGAGTTCGCAGAGTTGTTTGCAAATGACTAGCCCTAAGCCAGTGCCGCCATATTGTCGAGCGATCGAGTTATTGGCTTGGCTAAAGGATTTAAAGAGTTTGTCGAGATCTTCGGTTGCAATTCCAATTCCTGTGTCGCGGACTGAAAATAACAATTGAGAACTATTAGTTTCAGGAAAGTTTAATTGAGAATGAACTGTAATTACAATCTCGCCTGTTTGCGTAAATTTAATCGCATTACTCACTAAATTGATTAAAATCTGACGTAAACGGATATGATCGCCCATAATCTCTCTGGGAACATCAGGACTAATCAATACCGATAGTTCTAGGGATTTTTCAGCGATGCGTGCTGTCATCAGTTCAAGAACTTCGTCTACACATTGTTGAAGATTGAAAGGATGCTGTTCTAATGCAAAATGTCCTAATTCAATTCGCGAAAAATCAAGCACGTTATTAACTACAGACAACAAGATTTCTCCACCTTGGCGGATTGTGGCAAGATATTGCTGTTGTTCTGGCGATAAAGGGGTATCTCGTAAAATCTCGGTCATGCCAATTACGGCATTAACTGGAGTGCGAAGTTCATGACTCATCACGGCAAGAAATTCACTTTTAGCTTGGATGGCTGTCTCAGAAAGTTTAGTAGCCTCTAGTTTCGCTTCAATTTTCTTGCGATCGCTAATATCTTGTAGAGTTCCAAAAAGTCTGATAACCTCGCCGTCATCACCATATTGTGAATGCCCGATCGCTTCAAGGTATCGATAGGAATTATCAGGTTGTGGTATTCGCAATTCTCGACAGTAAGATTCTCCGTAGTTTCTAGCGTGATCGATTAGCAAGTCCAAACTTTCGCGATCTTCTTGCACAAAGATAGGAGCAACTTCTTCATAGGAAAACCCACCTAAAGCAGGATCGCGACCAAGAATATTGAAAAATTCATCTGATCCTATAATTTCATCAGATAAAAGATCCCATTCCCAATTGCCAAGCTTCGCAATACGTTGAGATTCAATTAGTCTGGCATCACGCTCTCTTAAATTTTGTTCAATTAGTTTGCGATCGCTAATATCAAAAGCCGAACCGCGTAAAACCTTAGTTTTTCCATCAACCGCTAGTCCAAGACGAGCATTGTCCCGCACCCAAATGATTTTGCCATTACGACTAATAAATCGATATTCACTGCAAAATGGTTCCCCTGTAGCGATCGTGCGACCCACTTCTTGCTGTACCCGATCGCGATCATCTGGATGGACATAGTTAGCCCAACTATTAAAAAATCCTGCATTCCATTCTTCACTGGGTACGCCTAAAAGTTCTTTGAGTTGGGGACTAATATAGGCAAATTCAGGCGTATTTGCGATCGGCGAGACATAGGAAACATCATTGGGGATATCCTCCACTAGAGCGCGATAATGTTGCATCCATCGATGCAATATTGTGTAGGCTTGATCTGACTCTCGCAATTTCTCTAACAAGTTATAACTTTGATTTTTCTGCTGCAAAATGATCTCTATTTGCATCGCAATTTGTTGCAACATCACGACATCATCTTGATCCCACGCCCCTTTAAAAGGTTCGCTATTCGCTGCCGAACAATTGTGAACCGTCAAAAATCCCCATAGCGAATCTTCGCGATCGCCTTCTCCTAAAACAATCGGTACAAGTAAATAAGCTTTACCCGCAAATATTTCAGTTAAGTTAATCTCACATCGAGTTAATCCTGCTGCATAGAGATCGAGAATTTTTCTCTTGGAGCTTTGTATCCAAGTAGATTCATCATTCAAAATATTTTCGAGATGAATCTGCGAACAAGCATCACAATTTGGCGCGATCGCCTCAGCGACAATTCGACCAGTCATCCTCTCCATTGTCTCAGTTATTGCCGATAATTTATAGACAGAGACATGAACCACATTGAGCAAATTGAGCAACTTACTCACGACTGTTTCTAATATTTCAGCAACTTCTCCAGACTTACGCATACATTGCCCAATCTCTGAACAAACCCGCATCCGCGATCGTAACTTTTCAACTTCCCCTCCCGAATAGTTATCTTCAATTTCAACTTGCATTAATGTTTCTTTCATATAATTCGCCACCCTAATATCAAATAAAAAATGCCTCAAATGGACAAGTAAGATCCCCCCTAAGCGCCCATTATAGAGATTGTAATCGATTAAATCATTATCTTCACCCCTTTTTAGTCCTTTTTAGCTAAGTAGGTAGGCTTAATTAATTGTTAGTGGAACAGGCTTCTAGCCTGTTCCACATCTTATATTTAATTGCAACCAGCCACTTACCTTATTCACACAGTTAACAAGGCAATCCAATTTACGATTCTTAGTTGTTGTCGTTGTTTTGTTGGTTTTGATTGAGCAGAATATCGAGTATCCTCCTATTTTCGGTTTGCATTCCGCGAACTTCTGACTGTATTTCTGCTATTTCAGCCATGATTTGTTGACGCTCTTGGCGATCTTCGGCGGCTAGATCGCATAAAGATTGGATAACACGGGCATTTGAGTCAGCGATCGCTCTGGTTTCACTGATATTGTCAGACAGCGTTATTACCTTACCTGTAAGGGCTTCAATCGCCCTGATGTTTGAGTCCACGATCGCATTGGTTTCACCGATATTGTCAGATAGTATGACAGTCTGACCTGTGAGGGCTTCAATCGCTCTGATGTTTGCCTCAACAATTTGATTGGTTTGAGTAAACCAGCGATCATGATCGGCTAATTTGTTGTCAATCTGTTCTGGAGTCATGGTTACCTCATCTATTGAGCGATCGCGTAGTTGATTTTATTGAAATCGCAATTCTACAAAAATTAAGATTTTTTTCTGTCCAAAAATTATATTAAGCTAACATTAACAATAATCCTAAATATAACTAATAACTAAACAAACAATCATGCAAGATTTTAATTGGCAAAAGCTTCAAAATGGTTCCGATATTCGTGGCGTAGCGATCGCAGGAGTTCCCAACGAGCCAGTAAACCTAACTCCTGATATAGCCAAGCTCTTAGGACAAGCCTTTGCTACTTGGCTAGCTCAGAAACTAGATAAACCTACAACTGATTTACTAATTTCCGTGGGTCGTGACAGCCGTTTATCGGGTGCAGAACTAATGCAAGCGGTAATGGAAGGAATTAACTCTCTCGGTAGTGACGTTTATGACTTTGCGATCGCCTCTACCCCCGCGATGTTTATGAGTACGATTACCGATGGCTTTAACTGTGATGGCGCGATTATGCTCACCGCTAGCCATTTACCCTTCAATCGCAATGGTCTCAAGTTTTTCACGGCTCAAGGGGGCTTAGAGAAAAAAGATATTACCGACATTCTTAAGCTTGCTGAACAAAATCAATTTGACACTGCTTCTACCCAAGGTGCGATCGCAAATCATGATTTTATCTCAGTCTACGCCCATCAATTTGTCACCAAAATTCGCGCTGCTGTCAATCATCCTGAACATTATGAACAGCCGCTTAAGGACTTAAAGATTATTGTCGATGCGGGTAACGGCGCTGGTGGATTCTATGCTAGTAAAGTCTTAGAGCCACTAGGAGCCGACACTACGGGCAGTCAATTTCTCGATCCCGATGGCACTTTCCCCAATCATGTTCCCAACCCTGAAGACAAGGCGGCGATGGATTCCATTTGTGAAGCCGTGATCAAACATCAAGCGGATTTTGGGATTATTTTTGATACCGATGTCGATCGCAGTGCGGCGGTAGATCAATTTGGGAAAGAACTTAATCGAAATCGCCTGATTGCTCTCATTTCCGCAATTGTGTTACAAGAACATCCAAAATCAACTATTGTCACCGATTCCATTACCTCCGATGGACTCGCCACATTTATCGAGCAGGATTTGCTAGGAATACATCATCGCTTTAAGCGCGGTTACAAAAATGTGATTAATGAATCGATGCGCCTTAATCAACTAGGTCAAGAGTCTTGGTTAGCGATCGAGACTTCAGGACATGGGGCGATGAAAGAGAATTACTTCCTTGATGATGGCGCTTATTTGGTAAGTAAGTTGTTGATTGAACTTGCCAAGTCCAAGTTAGCAGGAAAATCGCTCACGGATTTAATTGCCAATTTACAAGAACCGATCGAAAGTGAAGAGTTTCGGATCAAGATGGGTGTGGAAGATTTTAAAGATTTAGGCGATCGCGTGATTAGTCAGTTACAAGAATTTGCAGCCACACAGGCGAACTGGAAAGTGGTTGCCAACAACTATGAAGGTGTGCGAGTTTCCTGTAAATCTGATGATGAAGATGGATGGTTTCTATTGCGACTCTCTCTGCATGATCCTGTCATGCCATTAAATATCGAGTCCAACGTCCAAGGCGGAGTTACCCAGATTGTGAAGAGACTAATCAGCTTTTTTCAAGCGATCGATTCTCTCGATATTTCAGCGCTTTTGAGAAAGTCCTAACTAACTGGCTGTAGTTGATTTGCGGATGAATTTCTCTCAATGTTTCGCGCTTCGCGAGATCTCCATTCACAAATCAACTTGCCATCAACAAATAAACTCACAAGTACCAACTGCTCATCAAGATATTTTTTTAAAGTAGGATTATTGACTTGCATGGCTTTTCTCTCTAATTCAAATCTTCATGTAGTTATTATCAAGAAAATTAGAGATTTAAGTAGCGATCGCCATAGTCCCAACCTGTGATCTTCATCACTTAATAACTCACCTTACGCAGAAGATTATAAGACCCTCACCCCTAGCCCCTCTCCCAAAAAGGGCGAGGGGAATAAGAAAAATTCAAAACCGCCTCTTACTCCCCTTCTCCCGCTCTGGGAGAAGGGGCTGGGGGATGAGGGTAGATCTTCAGTAGCGCACGGGCAGTATACGCTACAGCATCTTAACCCCGACTACGTTGTGGCGATGGCGATAATCCAGGAATACCACTAGGATTTGATCTGGGACGAGAACCCTCTGGAAAAGAAACAAAGATTTTCTCATTGCCTGTTAATCCAGATTTTACTTCGGTGCGATCGCCCACCGTTACACCCGTTTCAATCGTCGTAAACACAGGAGTTTCACTTTGATCAGTCTTCACATAAACGCCCGTACTGCCCTGTTGTCGCACAATTCCCACCGTTGGTACAACTAACACATCCTTGAGTTCTCCCGCTTTAAATTCCAAACTAGCATTCATACCCGATCGCAGTAGTTGCTTATCTCGCGAAGTAATTTCCGCTTTTACTTCAAAACTGGTGACATTTTGGTTAACGATCGCCTGTGGCGAGATCGAGACAACTCGCCCCGTAAACTTTTTATTAGGGTAGGCATCAACTTGCAGCGTCACCTCTTGACCAATCGTTATTTGAGCAATATTTGCCTCAGCCACATTTGCGACAACTTGATTGTTACTGGCAAGGGCAAGAATCGAAGAAGCGGTTGCTGAACTCACGGCACTGCCAGAAGTCGTGGGAGTGACAAAAGCCCCTGGATCAGCGTACTTACGAACAACCACACCATCAAAAGGAGCGCGAATAATTGTGTCTTCAAATTGCGCTTGGACAGTTTGCAAAGTCCCCGCCGCCGCCACAACTTGAGCTTCAGCGCGATCGATTTCTTCAGGACGCGATCCCGACTGTTGCAAAGATAAGGCGGCTCTAGCTTGATTTACTTTCGCGAGATTTGCTTCCATCGTCGTTCGCGATGCATCCAGATCCCTTGAGGCGATCGCCCCTTCTTTAAAAAGTTGTTGATTTTGGTTAAATACGATCTGTGATTGTTCGAGCGTGGCTTGGGCATTAGTCAAATTTGCTTCGGCTTGATCAATATCTTGAGCGCGATTCCCTGCTTTTAATAATTCCAGACTAGCCTGTGCAGCAGCCAGTTGACCATCAGCCTGAGTAACCTGACCTAAGGTATTAGACTCATCCATGTAGGCGAGAATTTGCCCCGTTTTAACCATTGCGCCTTCTTTTACCAATAAACTCTTAAGCCGACCTGAACTTTTTGGGCTAACGTTAATCGATTTTTCGGGTTGAATTGTCCCATTCGCAGTGACAATAATCGGTAAATCTACTCGTTTTATGGAAATTACGCGATCGCGTTTACGGGTTCCCTGAGTATTAGCAGGTGCGGTTAGCTGCGTATAGGCATAGTATCCACCGCCACCAACCGCACAGAGACCCAAGATTATGGCAATCCGCCAGCCCCAACGTCCGATAAAGCTTTTCTTGGGCGGTTCCAAGTCATCGAGATCCAACTGCTCTTGATCAGGTGTATTTAGTAATACATCAGATTCCTTTGGTTCTAGCTGTTTCTCAGTTTGCATAACAGACCCGTCAATGGATAATGGCTTTAGACTGTTATACACGATCAAACGTTCACAGATTATTAAATCCTAGAGGGTCTCATCGAGTCTTATATGCAAAATAAATCCGCTCGTTTTTACGGTTTTTTATCGATCGCTGCCGCGATTTTGACGATCGCCTTAAAATTAGGAGCTTATCTTTTAACTAATTCCATTGGGTTTCTATCCGATGCGATGGAATCAGTCGTAAATTTAGTCGCTGCGATCTTTGCGGTGTGGGCTTTAACTTATGCCGCCAAGCCACCAGATGAAGAACATGTGTTTGGACATTCCAAAGCTGAATATTTCTCCAGTGGATTTGAAGGTGCTTTGATATTAGTTGCGGCCATGAGTATTGCGATCGCTGCAATTCCAAGGCTAATGAATCCTCAACCCCTACAAGAAATTGGTCTCGGATTAGTACTTTCGATCATCGCCTCAGCGATCAATGGCGGAGTTGCGCTCATACTGCTCAAGGCAGGAAAACGGTTGCGATCGATTACTTTGCGGGCTGATGCTCATCATTTATTAACGGATGTCTGGACTTCCGTGGGTGTAATTCTAGGATTATTATTAGTTTCTGTAACTGGTTGGTTAATTCTTGATCCTTTGATTGCAATTTTAGTCGCCATTAATATTGTCTGGACTGGAACTAAGCTCATCCAAGAAAGTACTTCTGCACTTTTAGACGCTTCCATTCCATTAGCAGAAAGACAAATGATCAATGAGATTCTATCTGCTTACGATCGCCAGCAGGTTCAGTTCCACGCCATTCTCACGCGAATGGCTGGGATGAGGAGATTTGTTTCGTTTCATGTACTAGTGCCTGGAGCATGGACAGTACAGCAAGGACATGATTTATGCGAAGAAATTGAAGCAGCAATATGTAAGGCTCTACCAAATATTAACGTATTCACACATTTGGAACCCTTAGAAGATCCTAAATCTTGGACAGATCAGGAGCTATAGCTTATCTGTGGTAAATGTATCACATTGATCGATATTGCCTGAATCTAAACCACGTTTAAACCAATTAACTCGCTGTTGAGAACTTCCGTGAGTAAAGGATTCTGGAACGACATGACCGCTCTTAGATTGTTTCTGTAAATAGTCGTCGCCAATCTGTGTCGCCGTGTTCAGCGCCTTAGTAATATCTTGATCGCTAATCAAGCCACGCTGCGCCGTAGCATGTCCCCAAACTCCTGCCAGACAATCCGCTTGGAGTTCTTGACGAACCGATAGTTCATTTGCCTTAGTTTTACTAGAACCAGATTTTAACTGTCTGACCTTGCTCGATGTACCGCGTAAATTTTGAATATGATGACCAACTTCATGGGCGATCGCATAGGCTCGTGCAAAGTCAGCATCATTGCCAGCGGTGGCTTCCAGATATTTAAAGAAACCCATATCGAGATAGACTTTACTATCAGCAGGACAGTAAAATGGACCCGATGAAGTTTTTGCTGACCCACAGGCGGAATTAACCGAGCCATCAAATAGAACTAATTTCGGGGCTTTGTAGTTAGTTTTGAGTTGTTGTTTAAAGATGCGTCCCCATGTATCCTCAGTATCGCCGAGAACCGACTTCACAAAGGCGGAATCGCGATCATTAGCAGGCTTTTTGACCAGTCCCTGTGGGGCAGGAGCGTTTTTTTGATTATTACCAAGGAAAGCTAAAATTTGACTGGGATCAACCTTGAAAATCAGTCCTGCAATTACGGCGATCGCTACACCACCTGCACCCAGACCACCCAACATTCCCATTGGTGAGCCAGATGAACCACCCGATCCGCCACCACGCTCATCTTCCACATTGTCGCTCTGACGCATTTCATCCCATTTCATGTTTTTCTCCTAACCCAAGTTGCATGTTAATATTACGAAGAGTATGATGAATTATATACAAGATAAGCAAATCATTAGATTTCGTTTCTTTAAGTGCTGTGATGAGTCAATTACAAAGAAAGCAGCGCGTTACAGTCACCATTGATGCTAGTTTGCTCAGGATCGTAGATCGGCTATCAGAAAATCGCTCGGCGGCGATTGAGGAAGCTTTGCAACTATGGTATAGGCAGCAAATTGAAGCACAACTCCAAAGATTCTATATGAATCGTGGTTCTCTTGAAGAAGAAGATCAATGGTCGCAACTAACTCAAAATATGGCGATCGCTAGTTGGGAAAATCAAGGATCGTGGCAATTATGATTTATGCACCCATGCCTGAATATTGCTTAATTCCCTTATGCCATAGCCACCGATTGACGATGTAAGCAATTCCCATCCATCCTGCCATAACCCCAATTCCCTGCCAAATATTTACCGCTTTACCTACTAAAATTGCCGCAGGGAAATAGACCATATAGGGGAACGGAGTCCATAAAGCGATCTCCCGAATCAAGTCTGGAAACACATCTAGAGGCGCAATCATTCCTGATAGAAATAAATAAGGTAAGAACCAGAGTTGCTCGATCGCACTGGCGCGTTCTGTCCAAAATGCAAGTAGGGCAAAATCATATTGAATTAGAAAACGTAGAACAAAGGCGATCGCTACAATAAATCCTGTCATCAAACTAGTTGACAGTGATGGAATCCAAAAAGATTGGGGATAGAGGATAAAAAATAGGACAACTAAACCCACAATCAATGGCAATCTTGCCCAACGCTCGGCAACGTGATTAATAAAATGATGCCAGAATGGATCGACTGGTTGTAACAGACGATGGGAAAGTTGTCCTGAGATGAGTTCTTTCTCAAAGTCCCAAATCACCCAAACAATATTAAATTGACGCACAATAAATACAGCCAAAAAGTAACGGATAAACTCTAGGGAAGTTAACCCAAAACTGCCATCTTCAGAAGCTTTGAGCCATGCACCCATTAAAATAAATGGCAATGAGTTGGATAAAACCCATATGAAGAGTTCAGCTCGATATTCGAGCATATAGGCATAATAGGTTGTGAATAAGGTCTGAGTAACACGAAGGATGTATCTAATTTGCATATTTAACTGATATTGCGTGGAAGGAAAACAAAGTTATACCAAAATTTAAAATGGCTACGCCATTTTTTAATTTTAAAAATCTTACTGGGCTTGGTTTTAAAGTAGTGGCAATTCATGAATTGCCACTACTATTTTAAAGTCTGGTGTATAACCATCGATGTCCAATCAATATCAGCCTCAGTAGTTGACTTACCAAGAGTGAGACGGATGCTATTTCTCGCATCGGTTTCGGAATATCCCATCTTCAACAAAATTGAACTTGGCTCGATCGCACCACTACTACAAGCCGAGCCCGAACTAATCGCAATACCTGCCAAATTCATTTCACGGACAAGGCGGCGACCGTTAATATGTTTGTGATAAAAACTAAGATGATGGGGTAATCTTGCCGTTCCCATTGCCCCAGTAGAAATCAGATCGGCAATATCCGCAAGTAATGTAAATAAGCGATCGCGCAATTTTGAGAGTCTTGCCGATTCTATCGATAATTCCTTTTCCGCAAGTTCGGCAGCTAATCCCATTGCCGCGATCGCCGCTACAGATTCAGTTCCCGAACGGTAGCCACGTTCTTGACCACCACCTTGAATTAACGGAATCAGCGATCGCTTATTGGTGGTTAACGGATTGATGTAAATCGCGCCAATTCCCTGAACGCCATAAAATTTATGTGCCGACATTGAGAGCATATCAATCGGTAAAGATTGGACATCTATGGGTATCTTCCCGATCGCTTGGACGGCATCGGTGTGAAATAGAACATTGGCGCTGCGACAAATTTGCCCTAATTTATCAATCGGTTGAATTGTGCCAACTTCATTTTGCGCCGTAATAATTGAGACTAATACCGTATTTGGTCGTAGCGATCGCGCCAAATCTTGGGGTGAAACTTGACCAAAGCGATCGACGGGTAAATAGGTTATTTCCCAGCCATTTTGTTCGAGATACATTGCTGGCAATCTGACCGCCGAATGCTCGACTGATGAGACAACCATGTGCTGTGGTCTTTGATATTGCCGCGCAATTCCCATCAAAGCCATATTGTCCGATTCGGTTCCGCCTGAAGTAAACACAATTCCTTCGGGATCAGCATTAATCAAACTGGCTACTTGTAACCGCGATCGCTCAATTACCATAGTCGAACGTTCGCCCCACTGGTGGAGACTAGAGGGATTGCCCCATTGCGATCGCATGATTTCGGTCATCAGGTCGATGACTTCTATTCTTGCGGGGGTAGTAGCACCATGATCTAAGTATATTTGCATAAACTAATTTTAGCCTACAGCGCTTTGCGCTCAAAACCAAAACAAAAACCTTTTTGAAAGTGTTGCGAAGCAACACTTTCAAAAAGGCTTTTGTTTTTTTGCTCGAAAATTGCTTTAAGTCAATGAAAACAACTTAAAGGCATTGCTAGTAGTTACTGAAGCTAGCGTGGCTAGCTCAACATCTCGTAACTTCGCTACGCTCTCCGCCACATGCAACACATAGGCTGGTTCATTACGCTTGCCACGCTTGGGAATAGGTGCAAGAAAGGGGCAGTCAGTCTCCACTAATAGGCGATCGCTCGGCACTATTTTGGCGGACTCATGCAAATCATGGGCATTTTTGAATGTGACCACACCGCTAAAACTGATATACATTCCCAAATCCACAAACCACTGGGTTTCTTCAGGATTTCCCGCCCAGCAATGCATCACGCCACGGATTGGTTCTTCAGGAGATTCAGCGTTGATTTCTTGCAAAACTTCACGGGTGGTAACTGAGGCTTCGCGAGAGTGAATGATTACTGGCAAATTTAGCGATCGCGCGGTTCGCAATTGAGATTTAAACGCTTCGATTTGAGCCGCTTTACTATCGGATTTAAAAAAATCTAAACCCGTCTCGCCAATCGCCACGACCCTCGGATCACTAACTGCGAGGGATTTAATGCGATCGCCTATTTCAGGATTCCAACCCACTTGATTCAGATTTTTATCAAGGGGATGTAACCCAACCGCAAAACTAACTTCAGGAAATTGATCGGCGATCGCTTGAATTTGCATAAATTCATCTGGAGTAACGCAGGAATGAACCAGTCTCGTTACTCCATTGGCTAGCCAGCGATCGCGAACGGCTCCAAGATCGCCATCAAAATCCTTGAAGTTAATATGTACATGAGTATCTACTAGTTGCATATCAAAGAAAACCTATTTCGGACTTAAAAACAAATTTTTTTGCTATTAACTTAAGATTTATTTAATAAAGATATTTATCTACTATTCGTCATCTTCAGACTGCTGAATCAAATGAATGTGCTTGTAACCAAGCTTGATTTCAAACTCATCGCCTTCCTGTAAACCCATTGAACGAGTATAGGTAGATCCGATCACAATTTGTCCATTTTTGTGAACACTAACTTTAAAGGTAGGTTCGCGACCGCGTCCATCTTTATTCTGCTCAGGATTAATTGCATATCCTCTTGCAGCAAGGACTGCTTCATAAAACTCTGTCAAGTTAACGCGGTCTACGCCATCTTTCCCACGAGTGAAATACCCACATTTCTTAGCTTGTTCGCGCTTTGGTAAATTATTTAGCTCTTTAGCCTTTTGAAGAAGAGCTTTTCCTGTTAGGGCTGTTGATGTGTCTATCATAGGATTATCAGAAGTTTCAAGGTTTCAAAATTAAAAACTTCTCTCTAAAAAGAGGAGAAATTTTGCAAAGTAATAAATTTCAATTTATATTCAGTTGCTTATTTATTCTCGTACATTTTTAAACATATTGGACAAAATATCAAATCAAATTTGAAAATATTTATTTTAACTTAATCACTAAACTCGATCAAATTCATCGGATTTCAAAAAAATATCCTGAATTACTGGGTTTATTTTATTTACAGAAAAGCGGTTACAACACTTCTTATAAAATTACTGCCAGAGTATTGCCAGATTATTGACAAAGTTAAAACCATGTTTATGTCTAAATTTCACATTAATTAAAGCTATCTTTCTTCACCCATATAGGTGATTTCTCAATTTAATTGATTTATAAATATCTCGCCTTAATATAAAACCCAAAAAAGCTGACTCGAATGCTTTGTATGCGAATCAGCTTCTTTAGATTTTATCTACCTACTATAAAGCCTATAAAGGTGGTAAATAGCCCATTGCATCCTTGACCATATTTAGAGTTTTAAAAGCCGTCTCCGCAGCCTTTTCACGACCATCATGTAATACGCGATTAAGATAACCTGATTCCTTAATCACTTCATCATACGTAGCTTGAATCGGCTCAAGATGCGCGATCGCTGCATCAGTTAAGACAGTCTTAAAATCACCCCAACCGCGCCATGTCGCTGCCTCAGCCTGCACTTGCTCCTTCGTTTTATTCGCAAAGATTGCGTATAGACCGAGTAAATTATTGGCTTCAGGGCGATCGCTATCATCAAAAGCCAACTCACGCACCGCATCGGTTTTACATTTCTTAATTTTTTTGGCAATCTCATCGGGTTTATCTAGTAAATGAATCCGACTCATATCAGATATATCGGATTTAGACATTTTTTTAGTGCCATCGGTGAGGCTCATTACCCGCGCCCCCTCCTTACGAATCAATGGCTCAGGAATTTTAAAGACTGATTGAAAGCGATCGTTAAAACTTCCCGCAATATCCCGCGTCAGTTCCAAATGTTGCTTTTGATCTTCACCGACAGGCACTAAATCGGCTTGATATAGTAAAATATCCGCCGCCATCAACACAGGATAGTCCAGCAACCCCACACCCACATTTTCGCCCTGCTTGACCGCCTTCTCTTTAAATTGAATCATCCGCTCCAACCAATTAAGCGGCGTAATGCAATTGAGTAGCCATGTTAATTCCGCATGAGCGGAGACATGGGACTGCACAAAAATCGTCGAAACCTCTGGATCGATGCCACAGGCTATGTATAAAGCCGCAATATCACGAGTATTGCTAGCCAAAGTTTTCGGATCGTGGGGAACCGTAATCGCGTGTAGATCGACAACACAGAAGAAATTTTCGTAATCAGCCTGAGTTTCTACCCAGTTGCGAATCGCCCCCAAATAGTTGCCAATATGCAGATTGCCAGTTGGTTGTACGCCAGATAGAACTCGTTTTTTTTGCATAAATAAGAATTTGTTGCTAAGTTTAAGAACAAGTCGCTTAAGCGCCTTGTCGGTCATTGTCTTGTTGCCATACGCAATTATACCGATATGTCGAAAAATAAGGCAGTGTAGCAGTTTCGTGCTATAGGTAATAATTAGCTGTTTCTTTGCAATTTTCTTAGCTTATGTCCCTTACCCCAGAATCAGATCGTGGGAAAAATAAAGCTTCCTCTAAAAATTTCGAGGCAATGCGGAAATTTTCTGAAAAATACGCAAAAAACACTGGCACTTTCTTTTGTGCCGATCCCAGCGTAACCAATGCCGTTATTGAAGGCTTAGCCAAACATAAAGATGATCTCGGCTCTCCCCTCTGTCCTTGTCGTTACTACGAAGACAAGGAAGCCGAAGTCAAAGACACATACTGGAACTGTCCCTGCGTGCCAATGCGTGAACGCAAAGAATGTCACTGTATGTTGTTTCTCACAGAGGACAATCCCTTTGTCGGCACTAAGCAAGAGATTGAAGTTATGGAAATCGTTTACGATGCATAATTGACAGAAAGATGGCGCTTCGCGTCATCTTTTTGCTAATTATGCATTTGCTTTTACAGGGCGTTCCCAACAAACTTTGCCTGACTTAGCCATATCTAGAGACGCTGAAACAACTTCATTTAGATTTTGCCAAGTTACTTCGCGGTTAAATAGTAACTTGCTGACTTTAGCGATCGCTTGTTCCCGCTCACGCCGAAACTGATAGAACATTAAATTGTCCATTTTTTTGAAATTTTCATTGCGAGTTTCTAGCATCGACTCATAGACAATAATATTGTCCATTTTTTTGAAATTTTCATTGCGAGTTTCTAGCATCGACTCATAGACA